>NZ_JBOZCC010000001.1:0-349663 GCF_051265055.1 Actinotignum saccati | reverse complement strand
AAAACACAGCATCCAGTCACTATCTATTGGAGTGCTACCTGTCCTTGCACACACCCACACAACCACACCAACCAAACTAACAACAATGATCAGTCAACTTGGTTAGGTCATGTGAACAAAAAAATTTCACGTAAAAAATATATTAGTCAGACACGCTATTAAGCATCCAAACACCATATCCACACCCCACAACCAGCCACCCGAATAAACACAGTAACCAGTACGGAGAGAATCATTCACGCTCAAGAAGAGCAACCCCGTTAGCCTACCACCGTGGCCCGGTTCTTTCAAACCCGGCATCCTGTGGACTAGAACATAATCACGAGGATTTCCGTGTCGCTTCGAGGCGTTTCCGGCTCTCGGCGACGGATAACAAGCTTACAAGCCCACCCCGCTAGACGCAAATCAAACCAGAGAGACACCCACCACACCCAGCCCAAACACCCAGAAAACCAGGGAAAAACAGGGAAAAGCACGCCCAAAACAAGGGAACACCGGGGAAATCCCCTATCTACACTGATCCCCCATCCATTTACACCAATTCGCGCACCCTGGTATATAGATAGCGGCGGCGCTACCACCGGTAACGCCGCCGCTATCTACCACGATCTATCCCGCTTCACACGCGAGAGCCGTTCTCCGTTCTTGACTAAGCCCTCTACTCCGCCACGCGAATAACCGCGAGGTTCTTCTTGCCCTTGCGGAGTACCACAACGCCACCGGGCAAAACATCCTCGCTGCTGAGCACGTCCGCTTCCCCAACCTTGCGGTTGTTGATATTTAGGCCGCCGGACTTTGCGGTGCGCCGCGCCGCGCCCAGTCCGCGCTCCTGGCCCGTGGCCACGAAGAGTTCCGGAATGGGAGTTCCCAGGCTCGCGCTCGCCTGCGGCAGTTCCGCCACCGCATCACGCAAGGTATCCGCATCCAGAGCGGCCAAGCCGTCACCGCCGAAGAGGGCCCGCGAGGCATTCTCCACCCGTTCGGCCACGTCCGCACCGTGCACCCAGGTCGTGACGTCTTGCGCCAGCACCCGCTGCGCACGCCGTTCCTGGGGCCGCTCGGCAACAGCCACCGCCAATTCCTCGATTTCTTCCCGAGTGCGGAAAGTGAAGACCTTGAGCATATGCACCACGTCTTCGTCAGCGGTATTGAGCCAGAACTGGAAGAACTTGTAGGGGCTGAGCATCTCCGGGTTGAGCCAGACAGCCCCGCCTTCGGATTTCCCGAACTTCGTGCCATCCGATTTAGTAATGAGCGGATTCGTGAGCACGTGCACCGACTCCCCCGTCACCTTGCGGATGAGGTCCATGCCGCCCACGAGATTACCCCACTGGTCATTCCCGCCCACTTCCAGGGTGCAACCGTAGCGGGTGAAGAGCTCCAGGTAGTCATTAGCTTGGAGTACCTGGTAGGAAAATTCGGCGTAAGAAATGCCTTCATCAGATTCCAGGCGCCGCGCCACGATGTCCTTGGAAAGCATCGTCCCGAGCCGGAAATGTTTACCCAGGTCACGCAGGAAATCAATCGCAGAAAGCTGCCCGGTCCAATCCAGGTTATTGACGAGCCGCGCCGGATTATCACCCTCGAAATCCAGCAGGCCGCGCAGCTGCCCAGCCAGCGATTCCACCCACCCAGCCACGGTATCCCGCGAATTGAGCGTACGTTCGGTCGAGGGACGCGGATCCCCAATGAGCCCGGTCGCACCGCCCACTAGCACCAGCGGATGGTGCCCGGCGAGTTGGAGGTGCCGCATGAGCTTCACGGCGACAAGGTGGCCGTGGTGCAGCGAAGCCGCCGTCGGATCAAAACCGCAATAGAAGGTGACCGGACCGGAGTTCAGCGCGCTCCGCAGCGCGTCAATATCCGTATGCTGGGCAATCAGCCCGCGCCATTCCAGTTCCTCAAGAACGTCCTTCACGTCTCGTATCCTTCCCTTATGCTTCGCGCGCCACGGGCCTTTCCGTAACGTCACGTCCGGACGTTATCACGCCCGGTTTCTTCTTGCCACTATTTTTTACGACGACGCCGCATCGGTCGCGCTGCGGGCGAAGCCCTCCGCGCGCCCGATAGATTCCCGCACACTCGCCAGCTGCTCAGCAACCCGCTCCGGGGCGGTGCCGCCCGCCCCGCGCCGGGCCCCTACAGAGGCGGCCACCGTGAGTACCTCCCGGACATCCGGGGTGAGCCGCGTGTCGATGGAGTGCAGCTCGTCGTCGTTCATATCCCATAATTCGATCCCGCGCTTTTCGCAGAAAGCGACCGCGCGTCCCGAAATCTCGTGGGCTTCGCGGAACGGGACCCCACCGCGCACCAGCCACTCCGCAATATCGGTGGCCAGGGAGAAGCCTTGGGGTGCCAGTTCGGCCATGCGTTCGTAATTGAGCACCATGGTTTCCACCATGCCCGCAACCGCGGGGAGGAGGAGGTCGAGGGTGTCGATGGCGTCGAAAACCGGCTCTTTATCTTCTTGGAGATCGCGGTTGTAGGCGAGTGGGAGCCCTTTGAAGGTGGCCAGCAGTCCGGCGAGGTCGCCGATGAGGCGCCCGCTTTTGCCGCGGGTCAATTCGGCCACGTCCGGGTTCTTTTTCTGGGGCATAATCGAGGAGCCGGTCGCGTAGGCATCATCAAGGGTGACGAAGCGGAATTCGCGGGTATTCCACAAAATAATTTCTTCGGAGAGCCGGGAAAGATCCACCCCGATCTGGGCGCAAATATAGCTAAATTCGGCTACCAAGTCCCGCGCGGCGGTGGCGTCGATGGAATTGTGTTCCGGGGCCCTAAATCCCAGCTCTGCCGCGATGGCCTGCGCGTCCAGGCCCAGGGTATTCCCCGCCAGCGCCCCGGCGCCGTAGGGTGAGTACGCCGCCCGCTTATCCCAGTCCTGCCAGCGCGCGATATCGCGCAGCAGGGGCCAGACGTGGGCGAGCAGATGATGGGCCACCAGCACCGGCTGGGCGTGCTGGAGGTGGGTGCGCCCGGGCATGACCGCATCCCCGGCGCGCTCTGCCTGGGAGACGAGCGCCCGCACTACCGCCAACAGCTTGCCACTCAGGTACCGGGCGGCGTCGCGCAGGTACATGCGGATGAGGGTGGCGATTTGATCATTGCGCGAGCGCCCGGCCCGCAATTTGCCGCCCAGCTGCGGCCCGGCTTCGGCCAGCAGAGCGCGCTCCAGGGCGGTATGCACATCTTCGTCGTCGGGGGCCGGGGTGAGTTCCCCGCTGGCTACCCGCTGCCCGAGGATGTCCAGCGCGGCGAGCATCGCTTTAAGTTCAGCTTCATCCAGGAGCCCCGCTCCGGCCAGCGCCCGCGCGTGGGCGCGGCTGCCGGCCAGATCATAGGGCGCCAAGCGCCAATCAATATGAGTCGAGCGTGAAAGTTCGGTCAGGGCATCGGCGCTGGCGCCGCTAAAGCGCCCACCCCACAGGGCGAGATGTTCAGTCATTGCACCATTCTAAGCGCCGCTACTTTCCCGCGGGAAGTGCCACATCAAAGCCCTGTGCCCCGATAGCGGCCAGCAGTCGCCCGCGCCGCGCCACCGAGCCGCTCAGGCGGGTGGGCACGTACTCGGTGAAGGGCCCAACCGGCTTTCCGTAGCGAATATCAACCCAGGGCGCGATGGCGGCGTCGTACTCCCGCAGCGATTCCACCGCCGATTCCGGTTCCTGGTAATGGTCAGTGAATACGCGCACCCCGGCATCCATACGGGGTTTGAGCTCCGGAATCCGCTCCTGATTGGGATAACCCATAATGAGGCCGATAACCGGGAACGTGAGTTCGGGCAGCTCAAGCACCTGGCAGATACGTTCGGCGTCGTTCAAAATAGAACCGAGGTAGGTAGTACCCAAGCCGTTGCTTTCCGCGGCCACCACGGTGTTCTGCGCCGCGATCATGCAATCCGCAACCGCGGCGTTAAAGGCGTCGTAACTACGGGCGCCCGCGCCCTCGCCGCCCCGCTCCTGGCAGACGCGCCAGGCGCGGCGGGTATCCGCCACAAAAATCCACAATTCGGGTGCCTGCGCCACGTAAGCCTGGGTGCACACCTCCGCAATGGCCTGGCGGCGGGCCGGAGCCTGGACTCGAATAATGGTGGCGTATTGCATGCCCTGCGAGGTGGCGGCGTGCAGGGCCGCGTTCACCAGTGTGGCGGTGAGTTCCTCGCCGAGGGGCCGGCCGTCGAAATCGCGGATGGTGCGGTGGTTAAGTTGGGTGCGGAGGGTCGCCGCGGCAGCGTCGCGAGCAGCGTTGCCCGCGGTGCCGTTCGCATCGCCGCCCGCGGGAAGCGTTTCTTCTGAAGTTTTTTGTGAAGTATCCATATGCGTATTGTCCCACGCTTGGGCCGGGGCGCAAGATTCGTCACAGCTGAGGTTCGCGGGGAATGCTGCTATGCTGGCACCCGTACCGGGACTGCTGTCTCTGCTTGCTCGCCTCCGTGCGGGCTCTTTTTGTGCATGCGCCCGGGATTGCCGGTTCTGCCGCTCTCCCGCCGCTCACCTTTGTACACCACAGCATCGCAGAGTTACCGGAGCTAGTGTGCGCTCGTCTCACGGCTAGAACTATGCCGGAAACGTGCGCGTTGTTGTGAAGGATGGAATGGAAAATACGCGTTATTTCACGATTCCGGGTTCGGACCGAACGTATGACCGCAATAAGCTCCTCGTGGTGCTCATCGTTGCGCTGGTCATGTCGCTTATCCAGGTCAGCTCGGTCAATAATCTGCTTCCCATTATCGAAACGGGGCTGAATGCCGGCCGCGGCGATATTCAATGGGTGCTCTCCGGCTATTCCCTGGCCTTCGGGCTGCTGCTGGTGCCCGCGGGCCGCATGGGCGATATTTTCGGGCGCTCTTCGCTGTGGATGATCGGGATGGCGGTGTTCACGCTCGGCTCCCTGCTGTGCGGGGTTGCCAGCGACGCCCTCATCCTCAATATCGCACGAGCCCTCCAGGGCATCGGTTCGGGGATTTTCTCGCCCCAGGTCACCGGCATGATTATGCAGTATTTCGACGGGCACGCCCGCGCGAAAGCTTTTGCCTATATGGGCCTGGCCATTTCCGCTTCGGTGGCCGTGGGGCCGCTGCTCTCGGGTAGCCTCGTCCAGCTCTTCGGCCCCGTGGGGTGGCGGTGGTCCTTTATTCTCAACGTCCCGCTTGGCCTGCTTGGTTTGGGGCTGGGTATTTTCTTGCTGCCGTTCCTGAAGGAACGGCGCGCTATTGGCGACGACGCCGCCAAGATCGACGCCGCCTACCGGGCGGAAATGGAACGCCGGGGCCAACCGGTTGGCCGCCGGCGCGGGCATCGCCTCGACCTTGACCCGATGGGAATGACCCTGCTGACCCTCGCGGTGCTCTGCCTCATGCTGCCCTTTATGTCTCATTTCGCCTGGCGCTGGGCGCTGCTGGGCGGTGGGGCTCTCCTTGGCTTGGCCTGGGTGCTCTGGGAGCATTCTTATGCCAAGCGCGGGCGTATCCCCATGGTCAATTTGCGCCTCTTCCGCATCGAATCATTCAGCTTCTGCACCTCGATTACCGCGATCCAATTCCTGGGAACCACCTCTGTTTTCGTGGTACTGGCGATGTATCTCCAGCAGGGCATGGGATTCAATGCCTTGCAGGCCGGATTGCTCGGCCTGCCCAATGCGATTGCTTCGGCCTACGCCTCGGTGTGGGCGGGGCGCTACGCGGTGGCCTGGGGCCGGCATGTCCAGGCCGGGGCTTTCGCGCTCGCGCTGGTCTCGCTCGCTTCCAGCATTCCGCTGGCCGCCGGGGTCGCGTACGCGGGCTGGAGCCCGTGGTGGATTTCCCTGCCGATCTGCGTTTTCGGCTTCGGGATTGGCGTGATCGGTTCGGTCAACCAGACCCAGGCGATGATCGACGTTCCGCGCGCCCACGGCGGTACCGCGGGCGGGGTCCAGCAGACTAGCCAGCGTATTACCACCGCTATCGGCAATGCCATGGTGACCGCAATCCTCTTCGCTTTCGTTAACGAGGGCACCCCGCGTGGGGATGGGGCTTGGTTCACCGGTTACGCGGCTTCCATGGGGACGATCTGCGTTATCGTGGCGCTCGCCCTGACTGTCTCGATTATTTTCATGCGACGGCCCGCCTCACCGGCGATGCTGCGCGCCCGCGAGGGGAAGTAAGCCGAGGAAGTAAGCCGGGGAAGTAAGCCGGAATCGCCAGCGCAGGCGCTCTGGACACCTCTATTCGCAGCGCCTGTAGGACTCTATTCGCAGCGGGATAGCTCCGCACATCATCAACGGGGCCGAGGTCGTGCATAACGACCCCGGCCCCGTTCTCTATATGTCGTATCGCCTAATCCGCGAACCTTAGCTCGGCTGTACGGGCGAAACTAGTTCAGCCGCGCTCATACGCCCGAGTTCAACCGGGCGAGCACATTAGTTCAGCCGCTTAGTTCAAGCGCGCCGGCGGGATAGCCACCCCGCGCCCGAAGGTTACGTCGCGCGCGGCGGCGAGCTTGGCAGGCAACCCGGTCAGTTCGATGAAGCCCTTAGCGTGGGACTGGTCGAAGGAGTCACCGGCGTCGTAGGTAGCCAGGTTGAAATCGTAGAGGGAGGCGTCCGAACGCCGCCCGGTCACGGTGGCACGCCCGCCATGCATAACCATACGAATATCGCCGGAGACATAGCGCTGGGTATCTTCGATATAGGCATCGAGGGAGCGCTTGAGCGGGGAGAACCACTGGCCTTCGTATACGATATCCGCCCAGCGATCCGCGACCGTGCGCTTGAAGCGCGCCTGCTCGCGATCCATGGTCACATTTTCCAGCTCTTTATGGGCGGAGAGCAGCGCCATGGCGCCCGGTGCCTCGTAAATCTCACGGGACTTGATGCCAACGTAGCGGTCTTCAACCACGTCGATCCGGCCAATCCCCTGCTTTCCAGCTCGCTTATTGAGCTGTTCAATAGCTTGCAGCGGGGTCACGGCTTCGCCGTCGATTTTGACCGGAATACCACCCTCAAAAGTGATGATCACTTCATCGGGCAGCGGCGGGTAAGTGGGATCGTCCGTGTAGGTATACACATCCTTGGTGGGTGCATTCCACAGGTCTTCGAGGTACCCGGTTTCAATAGCCCGGCCCCACACATTCTGATCAATGGAGAAGGGATTATGGTGGGTGGTTTCGATGGGCAAATTGTGCTTATTGGCGTAATCAATAGCGAATTCGCGGGTGAGCGCGAGGTCGCGCACCGGGGATAGGCAGGCCAGATCCGGTCCCAATTGGGTAATGCCGTTTTCGAAACGGACCTGGTCATTGCCTTTGCCGGTGCATCCGTGCGCCACCGTGGTGGCCCCGAATTGCCGGGCCGCGGCCACCAGGTGCTTCACGATAACCGGGCGGGAAATAGCGGAAATAAGCGGGTAGGCGTCCATGTAAAGCGCCCCGGCCTTGAGGGCCGGCATGCAGTACTCGCTGGCGAATTCATCGCGGGCATCGGCGATATAGGCTTCCACGGCCCCGCAATCGAGGGCGCGCTGGCGAATGGTCTCCAGATCCTCGCCGCCCTGGCCCACATCCACGGCAACCGTGATGACTTCGGCTCCGGTTCGCTCCCCGATCCAGCCGATCGCCACCGAGGTATCCAGTCCGCCCGAATAGGCGAGAACTACCCGCTCCTTCGCCATTATTACTCCTTTTTCTCCCCCATCGCGAGGAGGTGTTGCCTGATCTCTACCGCGCGTTCTTCGCTGCGGGCAATAACCAGCACGGTGTCATCTCCGGCAACGCAACCGAGCACACCGTCCAGGCGCGCCCGGTCAATTCCGGCGGCGAGTAGCTGCGCGGCCCCGGGCGGGGTACGCAGCACGATCTGGTTGAGAGCACATTCGGCGCTGAGCAGTATTTCACGAGCCCACCGCGCCAGGCGCTCCCCCGTATCCATCGTCTGGTCAGCGATGCGATATGCCATCGATCCGTCCACCCGGATCTTAACGGCCCCTAAATCGTCTAAATCGCGGGAGAGCGTAGCCTGGGTGACATCCACCCCGGCACGAATGAGATACTCCCGCAGTTCATTTTGGGAACCGATGAGATGAGCATCCAGAATCGAGGCGATAAGCCCTTGGCGGGCAGTGCGACTCGAAGGAATTCCGGCGGTCACAATGATCCTTTCGCATCACCGGGGCACGCGAACCGACGACCCGCGTCCCCCTTGCATTATAATCATACGCGCCAATGCAAGTTTTTGCATTACACGCGGCGGGTGCCGGCCCGAGTCAGGCAGACACCCGCATTAATGATGCCACGGCGCGCGCAAAGTCTCGGTAACGTTCCATTTCCGCACGGAACGGCGCCAGCACGTTTTCGCGGACTTCCGTTTCAATAGCGGCACGTGCCCGGATGGTCACCTGCCGTTCCAGGCGCTGCGCTCCCCGCGTGCGCGCGGCCCGCGCGATCATACTTACGACGACGCCGCACACCACGCCGGCCACCAAGCAGATAAGGCTCGCTCGGCGCAGCCCCAGCGGGAGGATCACTCCCCCGGCCCCGGTAATGATTCCAACGCCGAGCCCCAGCGCGCCCAGCACCAGTGCGGCGAAAGCGAGCCATTGGAGGGCAGCGGCGCAGCCCCACCAGCGGGGCTTATGCCAGGTCTGGCTTTCCCGCGCGATAATCCGGGCGACGCTATCGGCAAGCCGCGCGGCCTGCCGGGAATTTTCATCCCGCATCGCCCCGCGCCAGGCACGCGGGAGGAAACGGGTGGCCTGGACCGTGAATTCCGCCAGCGCCACCCGAGTTTTTTCCACCGCTCCGGAGCTGGCCACCGCATCAGAGCTGTCTGTCACGTATGACCTGGCATCCGAATGCGACGTGACTCCCGCTGTGGAACTCAGCACAGCATCCGTACCGCTTCCCTTCCCACCGCCGTTCCAGCTGCCGGGACGGGCTCGCCTGCCCCATCCGCGCAGCAGTGGCCAGGAGGTGGCGCGCCGCGCTGCCTTCCGGTAATGGCCTGCCGCTTCGCGTGCTGCGGCGCTGAGCCCGCCCGCGCGTGCCAGGCCGGCAACAAGCTCGCCTACCCCGGCAATATCGGTGAGGTCACGCGGATATCCGCCTTGGTCAATGAGGTTCTCCGTGAGCGCGGCTCCCGCGGTTCGCACATCCGCGGCGAGCTTTTCCGCCGCGGCGCTCTTCCCCGCCGCGATTTCTACGAGCGCCCCGCGGATCTCATCAATACCGCGCCCGGTGAGCGCGGAGGCCGCCACAATATCCGCGCTTACTCCTTCCGCGGCGAGGATACGCCCCAGATCCGCCACAATTGCTTGTTCATCGGCCGCGCCCAGGCGATCCACCTGGTTGATAACGATGAGCAGGGAGGAATGATATTCGCCCATCGCGGCCAGGAAATCTTCGTGCACCACGGCATCGGCGTATTTTTGCGGGTCGAGTACCCAGATCACCACATCGGCTCGGGCGATAATACGCTCGGCCTGGGCCCGGTGGGTCTCCGCCGTGGAGTCAATATCGGGAAGGTCCACGAGCACCAGGTTCGCGGTGGTATCGGGAGCTAGCTGGAGTAGAACTTTGCGTTCGTGCACCCCGAGCCAATCGAGCACATCGGAGGCGTGACGCCCCGAGACCCCGAGGGGTGCGCGGGTGGCCGGCCGGGTGGCAGCCACCCCGGCCACCTCCTGGCCCACAATGGCGTTGAGCAGGGAAGATTTACCCGAGCCGGTGGCGCCGGCCAGGGCCACCACCGTGCGGTCGGTTCCTAGCAGCCCGCGTTGGCGGGCGCGGTCGAGCACATCGCGCACCTGGCTGCGCACCGATTCGTCGAGGTAGTCACCGCCCAGATCCAGGGCCTGCTCCAGGTTCTTTAATCCAGTGGGGAGATCCATCCGCGCCTCCCTTCCGCGCTGCGCATCGCCTCGTCTAGCTCGTTTAGAGCATCTGTGCTGATTCCCAAGCGTGCGATTTCCTCTCGGTAGGGTGCGGCGGTGGCCGCGAAGAACTCGTCGGTGCGCCCGAGGAGATCCTCGGTGGCGGCGGTGGCCATGCGGCGAACGGCGTCGTCGCCGAAAATAGCTTCCAAAACGCGCTGCGCCACCACGGCCGTTCCCCCGGCGATCGCGACTTCCCCGCCGGTGAGGCCGGCGGTGTGGGCGAAGACGACGAGCATGAGCGCCACGCCCACCGCGTTGATGCCGAGGGAGAGGATGCGCGCGGTGAGCTGTTTGCCGCGTCCGCGCTCGCCGAGCATATCCATGAGGGAGCGGCGCCAATCGCGCACCAGGGCCCCGGCGGCTTCCCGGCGCGCCGCGGCATGAGGACGGGCCGCAGTATCCGTACTCTGGGCCGCGGTATCATGCCCGGTATCTGCCGCCGACGCATTATTCCCGGCCGTGGTATCTGCACCGCGGGCTTCGACCGCGAGGACGATTCCGGCTCCGGCCGCGCTGCGTTCTAATTCGGTGGCAAGGCGGGTGGCGAGGCTGGCGTCCGCGGTGAGGAGCATCTCGGTGAGGGAATCTTCGATGGCCTCCCCCACGGCCTCCTCGCTCGAATCTCGGCCAGCGGTGCGCCGCAGGCTCAGCCGGTCGCGCCAGCGCGTCACGCCGGATTGCAGGGCGCGGGCCCACTGCCCACTGCCGAGCATCTCATGCCAGCGGCGCAACACCTCGCCGCGCAGCACGGTGCCATCCGCAATAGCGGACTCGATACCGGCGCGCGTTTCTTTCAGCGCGGTGGTGACATCCGCTTCTAAACGCTCGGCTTCCTCGACCTGTTCACGGTACGAGGCGCGCGCCTGCGCGCAGGTGTCAGCCAGACTGCCGAGTGCCCCGGAAAGGGTCTGGCGCGCTACCGAGGCGCGGGAGCGTTCGTCGCGGGCGAGCCCGGCAAGCCATTCGCGCAGCGGAGCCACATCGGCTTCCGGAATGCCCGGCGCCTCCGGGTACTCCGTGATAACAAAAAGCGGGGCGCTGCCCAGGCCGCGTTCCTCGAGCCGGCGGATGAGATCGGGGCGAATCACCGCGGCATCCCCCACCGGAACCCGATTGAGAACCACGGCGATAACGATATTGCGCGCGGCGGCCTCATCCAGGAGGGCCCAGGGAATCGCATCCGAGTAGCGCGCGGCGGTGGTAACAAAAATCCACAGATCAGCGGCCTGGAGCAGCTGCCCGGCCAGCCTGCGGTTATCCCCCTCGACCGAGTCAATATCCGGGGAGTCCACCAGCGCCAAACCGCGCGGCACCTGAGGCGATTCCACCAGGCGAATGTCGCCGCTCGCCTTCGCTGCCGGAGCGCCGCTAGCCGCAGCTGCGCCGTCGCCGCTCAGGCGCGCGAGCCCGGGGAAAATACGGTCGTCGGAAAACCACGCCTCCTCCCCGGGAGCGTGGGCGAGCACCGGGATCCGGGTGGTGGGGCGCAGCGCCGAGGACGCGGTAACCGGAGCACCCACCAGGGCGTTCACCAGGGCTGATTTACCCGAACCGGTGGACCCGCCCACCACCGCCACCAGCGGCGCATCCAGGCAGCGCAGGCGCGGGAGCACGTAGTCATCGAGTTGGTGCAACCCGTCCGTGCGGGCATCGCGCCCGTCGGCCGCGCCCGGGGTGGGCAGCGGGAAGCTCAGGTTTCCCAGCGCCTGGCGGACCCGCTCGAGAGAAGGCAGGCGACTCACGGCATAATCACCCGCGGGAAGCGATCTTCTTCCGGCGGAGTCCAGGTATCCGGGTCAGCGGGGACCTGGGTGCCCGAGCGCACGTCGCGGACCTGTTCACCTTCCGACGTCGTAAACCATACAAAAGGAATGCCGCGCTTATCGGCTGCCTTAATCTGTTTCCCGAATTTCGTGGCGTTATGCGAAACGTCCGCGGGAATACCGCGGGCACGCAGGCGCGCCGCGATGGTGGAGGCGTGGTGCCGCTCGGATTCATCATTGACCGCCACGTACACGGCCGTGGGAACCTTGCGGCTGGCGCGCAGCAGATCCTGGTGCAGGAAGCGCGCGAGCAGGCGCGAGACCCCGATGGACAGCCCCACGCCCGGGTAGCTGCGGTTCCCGGCCGTGGCCAGGTTATCGTAGCGCCCGCCCGAACACACCGAGCCGAGATCTTCGTGCCCTTCCACCGTCGATTCGAAAACGGAACCGGTGTAGTAGTCCAGGCCGCGCGCGATGGACAGATCGGCGCTCACCGACCCGGGGATAAGAGAGTTCGCTTCGGTCACGAGCGTTGCGAGTTCTTCCAGACCTTCTTCCAAAAGCGACGACGACGCGCCGAGCGCGCGGACTTTGTCAACGAACGAGGCATCTTCGGTGGTGATACCCGCCAAGCTCAAGGCAAGTTTCGCCTGCTCCTCGCTTGCTCCCACGTGTTCGGAGAGCAGCTCGGTCACCACCTGCGGGCCGACCTTGTCGAGCTTATCGAGGATGCGCAGGGTTTCCTCGGTATTTTCCAGGCCGATGGCTTCGTAGAAGCCCTGGGCGAGTTTGCGGTTCGAGGCACGCACCCGCACCCGTGGGATGGGGAGCTTGCTCAGCGCATCCACCATGACGAGGGGCAGCTCAATATCGTGGTGGAAGGCGAGGGTATCCTGGCCGACCACATCAACATCGGCCTGGTAAAACTCCCGGAAACGCCCATCCTGGGGGCGTTCACCGCGCCAGACCTTTTGGATCTGGTAACGCTTGAAGGGGAAATCGAGCTTCCCAGCGTTCTCCAGCACGTAGCGGGCCAGCGGCACGGTGAGATCGAAGTGGAGGCCAAGGCCGGAATCCTGGCCCTCCTCCCCCTGGAGGCGGCGCAGCACATACACTTCTTTGGAGGTTTCGCCTTTGCGCAGCAGCTGATCCATAGGTTCGACAGCGCGAGTTTCCACCCCCGAAAAACCGTGCAGTTCAAAGGTGGAGCGCAGGGTGTCAAGAACTTTCTGCTCCACAATGCGGGCTTGCGGGAGCCATTCGGGAAAACCGGAGATCGGCGCAATTTTCATAGGTACTATTCTTTCACTTCATCGCAATATAGGCGCGCAGGTACGGCGAGGCTTTGAGTTCGCGCGCCAGGGTGGAGGGTTTGCCATGGCCGGGGAAGAAAATCGTGGAGCCGTCCACCTCGGCAACGATAGTGCGCAAGGAGGCGCGCATCAGCGCATCGTTCCCGCCCGCGAGGTCGGTGCGGCCCACCCCGTCGCGGAAGAGCACATCTCCGGTGATCATGAAATTCTCCCCGAAGCCCCAATCGGGAAGCTGCGGAGTTTCCGGATCCGCTTCAAAACGCCCCGAGAAGAGGAACACGGTTGAGCCTTCGGTATGCCCGGGGGCGGCGATGGCGCGCAGGTGCACGCCGGGAACCAGCTCCGTTCCTTCCCCGTATATCTCTTCGGGAAGGGGCACGATCTTCTCCGGTTTCACCCAGGCGCGCCCCCCGGTGGCAGCCAGAACAAGCGGCGCGTAAAAAGCATTGGCAATGGGATTATCCAGCCGGTAGGCATCACCTTCGGCGATATAGCACGGTACGCTCGAGCCGGCTACCACCCCGGCATCCCATACGTGATCCCCGTGCCCGTGGGTGGCCAGCACCGCGCCCAGGCGCAGGTTACGGGAGGCCAGGGCGCGCTCCACCCAGGGCGCGCTTCCCGCTCCCGCATCAATAACCAGGGCGACCCGGTGAGTAGGGTCGGCCATAATATAGCAATTCGCCTCCAGGGCAGTATCGGAATACCGCAAGAAAATCATGCATTAACCGTATCCTTTCTCCCGATTTTTTCCTACTGACACCCGGAATCCCTTTTACCGTGGCACAATTGTGGTATACCGTAAGAATTAAAATTGTCCCGCGGCGTGTACCGCACGCCTCTTTCTCCACAAGGAGTAACAATGTCCACAGCTCATCCCGCTCAGCCCGCTCCCGCGCCGCTGGATCCGGCCGCCGTCGCCAAAGCCCGTCCGTTCGGGCGTGTGGACGACGAAGGGAAGGTGTGGCTCAAGGATGGGGATACCGAACGGGTCGTTGGCCACTACGCGGCTTCCGGCACCGAAGATGATGCCCTGGAATTCTATATCCGCCGCTATATTGACCTGGATACCCAGGTGAGCCTGGCAGAAACGCGCGCCCACCACGTATCTCCCGAAGAAAGCCGCAAGTCAATCGCATCCTTGCGTAAGGAACTGGCCGAACCAGCCGCCGTGGGTGATATCGCGGCGCTGCGCACCCGCCTCGATAAGCTCGAAGAAGTCGTGGCGGTGCGGGCCAAGGAATACGCGGCCCAGCGTGCCGCGGCCAAGGAAGCTGCCCTTCAGGAGCGCACCCAGATTGTGGAACGCGCTGAGGAAATCGCCAACGCGAATCCGCATACCATCCACTGGCAGAATACCCGCGCTGAGCTCAATGATCTTTTTGAAAACTGGAAGCGCGCCCAGCGCCAGGGTGCCCGTATTGATCGCCCCACCGAAGAAGCGCTCTGGCGGCGTTTCGCTACCGCCCGCTCCACCTTTGATCGGGCCCGGCGCAACCACTACAAGGAATTGGATGTGCGCCGCAGCCAGGTGAAGGCCACTAAGGAGAAGCTCATCGCGGAAGCTGCCGCGCTTTCCTCCTCCACCGATTGGCGGGAAACCGGGGATCGCTACCGCGAACTCATGGATGAGTGGAAGCGGGCCGGGCGGGCCGGGCGCCGTGATGACGATAAGCTTTGGGAGCGTTTCATGGCTGCCCGTCAGCCTTTCTACGATGCCCGGGACGCGCATTTCAGCCAGGTGGATAGCCAGTACGCGGAAAACCTGGCCGCCAAGCTCGAATTGGTGGCGGAAGCCGAAGCTCTCCTTCCCATTACCAATGTGGATGAAGCCCGCGAAAAGCTCCGTGAAATCGGGGAACGCTGGGATGAGATCGGCTTCGTGGCCCGCGGTGATATTGCCCGGACCGAAGGCCGCATGCGGGAAATTGAAGAGAAGGTCCGCGCGGCGGAAAACGACCGCTGGAATCGCACCGATCCGGAAAAGCAGCAGCGTTCTTCCGGGATGGCCGCCCAGCTCGAAGCGCTTATTGCCGAACTCGATGAGGAAATCGCCCAGGCCCAGCAAGCCGGTGATGAAAAGAAGCTCACCGAGCTGAACGAAGCACGGGCCGCTCGCGTGGCCTGGCTCGAGCAGGTCAATAAGGATCTGTAACTTTTCCTACCTGTGGATAAACGCAAGCCGCTCTCCCCGCCTGGGGATAGCGGCTTGCGCTATTTTCTTCGCCATCGCACACTCTCGGTATGTATGTGGATGCGGTGCAACGCCTGGATATCAATGCTGGTTTGCTGGTGGAATATGCGCCCGGGCTGGTGTGCGCGGCTGATTGCGCTGCCTATCGGGCGCTGCGGGCCTCTCTTCTTGCCCCGTTGGTGGGAAGAGGCGCGATTGCCATCACCCTGAGCGCATTATGGGTTCATACCGGGTATTGGCCGGCGGACCGGCTGGTGCGGGTCTGTAGCGTGCGGGTGAAGTCCCGGGCTCGCCGCAAGCCGCCACCCGAGGAACGCCAATCAATAGCCGGCTTGTGCTTGACTACCCTGCCGCGCACGATCGCGGATATTTTCCACCAGGAAGAACTTCACCTCGCGATTACCTGCGCGCTGGACGTGGCGCGGCGTCGCCTTCTCAACGCTGATGAGTGGGACGCGGTAGCACGCAGCCTCGCCGGGCGGCAGCATGCCGCCGCCCGCAGTGCGTTGCGTGCCATTGCCCTGCGCTAGCCGCGCGGGGGTTCCACCCGGCGCTGATTGGCGGGCTTCGAATTGGTGACCCGGTAGGCGTCGTACACGCCTTCGATCTTGCGCAGATCCGCGAGCACCCGGGCCAGGTGGTGGGGATCGGCCATCTCAAAGGTGAAGGTGTTACGCACCATGCGTTCCTTGGTGGTCATCATATTGCCGGCCAGGAGATTCACCCCGTTATCCAGCAGAGCCCTGGAAATATCGGAAAGCAGGCCTTGGCGATCGAGGGCGTCCACCTGGACCTGGATCACGTAGACAGCTTCGGAATCATCGGCCCAATGCACCTCGAGGAAGCGCTCGGGTTGCTTTTGCAGCTGTTCCACATTGGGGCAATCCGCCCGGTGAATCGATACTCCCGAGCCGCGGGTCACGAAACCGACGATGGCATCGGGGGGAACCGGGGTGCAGCAGCGGGCCAGTTTGACCATAACATCGCCGGCTTCCATGCCCTGGACCACCACGGCGTTATCGGTACTCGCGGTGCTTCGCCGCCGCGAAATACGGTTCGGGGTCACGGCCTCCGCCAGGGTTTCTTCCACCCCGGCCTGCCCGCCCTGGGAGGTAATAAGGTTACGCACCACGGTTTCGGGGGAGATATCCCCTTCCCCGATACCGGCGTACAGATCATCCACGGAACTACGCCCGGCTTCCCGCGCGACTTCCGCGAGGGTGTCATGGCTCATGAGGCGCTGGACGGGCTGGTTGCGCTTGCGGATAGCACGGGCCAGCTTATCCTTGCCTTCTTCCACCGCTTCATCCCGGCGGCTCTTCTTGAACCACACCCGGATCTTGGCGCGGGCACGCGGGCTGGCCACAAAATCAAGCCAACCGAGTGAAGGTCCGGCATCGGGGCTTTTCGCGGTAATGATCTCGACCGTATCCCCCGATTCGAGCTTGTGGTCCAGGGTGACAAGCCGGTCATTCACCCGCGCACCCACGGTGCGGTGCCCCACTTCAGTGTGGACGGCATAGGCGAAATCGACCGGGGTGGCACCTGTGGGAAGTTCCATGACTTCCCCGGCCGGGGTAAACACATAAACCTTATTGCCGGAGATCTCATAGGAGAGTGATTCGAGGAATTCCGCCGGGTCCGCGGTTTCCCGCTGCCAATCGACCAGCTGGCGCAACCAGTTAAGCTGCGTTGTTTCTTCATCGACTTTCGCGGCCCCGCCCCCGCGCTTGGTGGCATTCGGGTTTTCCTTGTAACGCCAGTGCGCGGCCACGCCGTATTCGGCGCGTCGATGCATATCGTAGGTGCGGATCTGGATTTCCAGGGAACGGTTATCCGGGCCGATAACCGTGGTGTGAATCGACTGGTAGAGGTTGAATTTCGGGGTGGTGATATAGTCCTTGATTCGCCCCTGAATCGGCGTGAAAATCGTATTGGCCACGCCCAGAACCGCGTAGCAATCCGGGATGGTTTCTACCAGCACTCGCACGCCCACAAGGTCGTAAATATCCTCGAAGTCCTTACCCCGCAAAATCATTTTCTGATAGATGGAGTAATAGTGCTTGGGGCGGCCGGTGATCGTGCATTTGATATGGGAACTCTTGAGTTCCCGCTCCAAGATCGCCTTGATTTTCGCGATATACGCTTCGCGTTCCGGGGTGCGTTCCTGCACCAGGGATTCGATTTCGGCGTAGACCTCCGGGTACATGGTTTTGAAGGAAAGATCCTCAAGCTCCCATTTAATGGAATTCATGCCGAGGCGATGCGCGAGAGGCGCGTAAATTTCCAGGGTTTCATGCGCCTTGGAGCGCGCCTTTTCCTGCGGCATGAAACGCCAGGTGCGGGCATTATGAAGCCGGTCGGCAAGTTTAATGAGCAGCACGCGGATGTCTTTAGACATCGCGATCACCATTTTGCGTACGGTTTCAGCCTGCGCGGCTTCCCCGTATTCGACTTTATCGAGCTTCGTGACCCCGTCCACGAGGAGTTCCACGGTGGAACCGAAATTCTCCCGGACCTGCTCGAGGGTGTACCCGGTATCTTCCACCGTGTCATGGAGGAGGGCTCCCACGAGAGTGTCCTCATCCATACCGAGTTCGGCGAGGATGGTTGCCACCGCAACCGGATGCGTAATATACGGCTCTCCCGAGCGCCGCTTCTGGCCGCGGTGGCATTCCTCCGCCACGTTATACGCCCGGATAATGCGTTCCTTATCCACATTTCCCAGGGCGCGCATGAGGGGTTCCAGGGCATCAGGAACCTGGCTGGCCGTGCGTCCGGTCAACCACGATAGCCGCGATAGTACCCGCGGACCTTGCGATTCCGACATGCCCTACTCCCCTCTTGACTTAATCGAAGGTTAGCACCGCTTCGACCTGCCTACCGGCCAGACGCTCCCGGCCGCCCATGCCTGCCAGCTCAATAAGCATGCACAGGCCGGCCACAATCCCGCCTGAGCTTTCTACCAGCTCACAGGCGGCGTGTGCGGTTCCACCGGTGGCGAGAACGTCATCGATGATGAGAACGCGCTGTCCATCTTCAATATTAAAGGGCTGAACTTCCATCCGGGCCGAACCGTATTCCAGTTCATAATCGACCCCGATCACCGGCCCGGGCAGGCGCCCGGCTTTGCGGATGGTGACCATCCCCAAACCCATGGCGTAGGCCAGCGGAGCGGACAAAATAAATCCGCGTGATTCCAGCCCGGCGACGGCGTCGATCTTACCTTCGTAATGGCGCGCCAGCTCATCAATAAAGAGGTGGAACGCTTCACCGTCGGCTATGAGCGGGGTGATATCGCGAAAGATCACCCCGGGGGCCGGGAAGTTTTCACGTTCTCGCACCCGGCTGGCCGCTAGCTCCACGAGTTGCGAAGAAAACGCACTACTCACTTCTTGCTCCTCTTCTTGCGGCGCGGCTGCGCTGCATTACCGAGATGGTGACCCGGTTCAAGAACCGCGGATACCACGTCTTCTTCGGCAACGCCGCCGGCCTCAACGCGTTCGGCGCGCGCGGCGGCCACTTCCGCGTTATGAGCCTTGATGCGCGGATCGGCATTCGTCAGGGTGACGGCGAGCGGCGCGGCCAGGAAGATGGAGGAATAAGCCGAGAGCAGCAGACCCACGAAGAGCACCAGCGCCAGATCGCGCAGCGTGCCCGCGCCCATGAGGTAGACCCCGATGAAGAGGATGGATGCCACCGGCATAATCGAGGTGACGGACGTGTTGATGGAGCGGATGAGGGTCTGATTGACGGCGTGGTTCGTGGATTCCCCGAAGGTCACGCGGTGCTGGCGCAGCACGTGTTCGGTATTTTCACGGACCTTATCGAAGACCACCACGGTGTCGTACAGGGAGTACCCGAGGATGGTCAGCAGGCCGATAACGGTAGACGGCGTGAATTCGAAACCGAAGAGGCAGTAAATCCCCACTGTCACCACAAGATCGTGGAAGAGCGCAACGATAGCGCCCAGGGCATTACGCCAGGACCGCATATAGGCCCACAGGGCCAGCAGCACCAGCACGATAAAGACCACGAATCCTTGGAGGGCCTTCGTGGAAATATCCTGACCCCATACCGGGCCGATATAGGTGGAGGTGACATCCTGAACGGAGGTGCCGTAGGCTTCGGCCAATTCCGTGCGGATCGCTTCCGTTTCCGCATTCCCCACCCCGGTACCGTCGGCATTCGCCGAGGTCTGGATACGCAGGGAATTCTCCCCTACCTGCGCCACGCGCGCGGCTTCATCCCCGCCGTGGCGGGCCATGATATCCGAGGCGAGGCGCTGATCGGTGGTTTGCGCTTCCGAGACCGTGAACTGGGATCCCCCGGTGAACTCAATACCCATATTGAGTCCGCGGGTGAACAGCGCGATAAACGAGGCGATCACGCAGATAATCGCGATGGTGTACCAGGTCTTGCGCCGCTGCACAATTTTGAAGCTGCGCCGCCCGGAGTAGAGATCATTACCTAAGCTGTACATCGACATTAGGCGTTCTCCTTTCCCTCGCTGCTCGCGGGGAGAGCGGCCCGGCGTTCCCGGGTGCGCCGCTCGGCGAGCGAACCTTCCCCGGGAACCTTACGGCCGCGGTACGCCGGGGTATGCGCCAAATGCTTGGCGGACATACCCGATGCCGGGTGCCCCCCGCCGAAGAACTTGGTGCGCACCAGCAGCGTCATAAGCGGATAGGTAAACATAAAGACGACGACGAGGTCGAGGATGGTGGTGAGCCCCAAAGTGAAGGCGAAACCGCGCACCGAACCCACCGCGATGAAGTAGAGCACCCCGGCCGCGATGAGGTTGACGGAGTCAGAGGCGATAATCGTGCGGGTCGCGCGCTTCCAGCCGCGTTGCACCGCGGTGCGGACAGCGTGCCCGTCACGAATCTCATCGCGGATACGTTCGAAGAACACGATGAAGGAATCGACCGTAATACCGATAGAAATAACCAGGCCGACGACGCCGGCCATCGACAATCGGTAACCCATCACCCAGGAGAGCAAACAAATAACCCCGTAAGACAGGCCCGTGGCAAGCACCACCGAACCCACCGCCACAATGGCGAGGGCGTGGTACTGCCAGACGAGGTAAAGAACAATAAGCACAAGACCGATCAGCCCGGCCACCAGGCCCGCGCGCAGCGATTCAGAACCGAGGGTGGCCGAAATTTGCTGTTCGGATTGCACCTCGAATTCCAGGGGCAGCGAACCGAATTGCAACTGGTTGGCCAGCACACGCGACGTCGTCGCATTAATACCGGAACCGTTAATACTGGCCTGCCCACCCGAAATCTGGGTTTGCGGGACCGCGGCGGAAATAACGCGCCCGTCCAACACGATAGCGAATTGGTTTTGGGGACTTTGCAAGCCCACCAGCCGCCCGGTCACTTCGGAGAACTTCTGGGCACCTTCGTTATCGAATTCCAGCTGCACGATCCACTGGCCCTGCTGCTGGTCGAAACCGGAGGTGGCGCGCGTCAGGTTCGTTCCGGCGATTTCGGCCGGGCCGAGCACGTACTTGAAGGGCGTCACTTCACCGGTCTTGGAATCTTCGCTTTGCCCGCAGGCCACCAGCGCGGTATCCGGATTATCTTCCGGGGCGGTGGCGGGGTTTTCCGCGGTGCAATCCAAGGTCAGCGCATCGTAGGTAACCCGCTCGGTTTTGGCCCAGGCCGGATCCGAGGCGCTGGTGGGCTCGCTAGGCGGAGTGGTGGAGAGCTTGCCGTCCCCGTCCGCGTCGGCGGCCTTCATGGCGGCTTCTTCCAGCGCAGTACCGGTGAGAGGCGCGGCGTTCTCACCTTCGCCCTTCATGGTTCCCGGGTTCGCCATGGCGAGCACCGGGCGCATCCGCAACACCGCGGAATTACGCACGAGGTCGAGGGTTTCCTGGCTGGGGTGCCCGGGCAGACCCACCACGATATTCGAGCCACCCTGGGAGGTGATCTCCGCTTCTGCCACACCCGAGGCGTCCACGCGCTGGCGAATAATTTCAATCGCCTGGTTGACATCTTCCGAGGTGATCTCGGAATTGTCCGTGGTCTTCGGGGTGAGAATAAGCTCCGTGCCGCCTTCGAGGTCGAGGGCGAAATTCGGGGTCCACCGGGAGTCCGATCCGGATCCCGTTACCGAGCCCACGCCCAGGGAGACGAAGAGCGCGATCGCCAAGATCGCAAGGGTAATGATCCGGCGCCAGGATAACCGGACGCCGGAATTTTTAGATTGAGACATAGTGTTTACTTCCAGGCCGAGCCCGACTCATCTTTCTTTTCACCAAAAGCCGAGTCCGTGCTCCGAGGAGTCACGTGACCGGTCACTTCCGGGGTGGCCGCGCTAGTGGGCGCACCGGTTCCCGCGGCATTATCCGCAATCGCCCCGGCCCCGGATTCTTCCGAAGCGCTCAGGCGGGCGGCTTCCGCGGCATCTTCCGCCGCCGCTTCTTCTTCACTGACCGGCGCAAAGGGAATGGAGGCTTGCTCCCGAATGGCCAGGCGCGACCACACAGTTTCATCCCCGGAGGGACTTTCGAGCGTCACCGCATCTCCGTCAATCGCAACAATGCGCCCGTAAAAACCAGCAGTGGTCATGACATCCGTGCCGACCACCAGAATGCTATTGCGGTGTTCTTCAGCACGTGCCCGGGCCTTCTTATTGGACTGGGACATGAACAGCACCATCCCCACCAGGATGACGCCCATGATGGCGAATTCCACGCGAAAGCTCCTTGGAAAAGACAATAATTACCGTGCCAGTTTACCGTGCATAGCTGAAAACACCGGCAGCCGTGACGAAACTAATCTGTAGGCGGAGTTAAACCCAGGTGTGTCCAGGCCCGCGGGGCCGCCATCCGCCCGCGCGGGGTACGCACCAGATAGCCTTCACGCACCAAATAGGGCTCCACCACGGTTTCCACCGTTTCGGGTTCTTCGCCGACCGATACCGCGAGGGTGGTCAGGCCCACCGGCCCGCCCCCGAAACGGGTGCAGATCGCTTCGAGCACCGCCCGGTCAAGCCGATCCAGTCCGGCCGGATCCACCTGGAAAAGATCGAGGGCAGCCCGCGCGGCCCGCAGATCCAAATCCCCGGTGCCGCGCACCTGCGCCCAGTCCTGCACGCGCCGCAGCAGCCGGTTGGCGATACGCGGGGTGCCGCGCGAACGCCCGGCAATTTCCTGGGCCGCATCCTCGGTAATGGTGTGTCCGAGCTTGACGGCATTACGCCGCACAATACGGGCCAGATCGCGCTGTTCGTAATATTCCAGGTGCGCCGTAAAGCCGAAGCGGTCACGCAAGGGAGCGGGCAGTAAGCCGGCGCGCGTCGTCGCCCCTACTACCGTGAAGAACGGTAGCGGCAACGGAATCGAGGTGGCACCCGGGCCCTTCCCCACCATCACGTCCACCCGAAAATCTTCCATGGCCAGGTAGAGCATTTCTTCGGCGTTGCGGGCCAGGCGGTGGATTTCGTCGATAAAGAGGACGTCGTTTTCCTGCACGGAGGAAAGAATCGCGGCCAGGTCGCCCGAATGCTGGATCGCCGGCCCGGACGTCAGGCGCAGCGCTCCGCCCACCTCGGCGGCAATAATCATGGCGAGGGTGGTTTTCCCCAGGCCCGGCGGCCCGGAAAGGAGCACGTGGTCGGGGGTGCGCCCGCGTTGCACCGCGGCCTGGAGCACGAGGGAGAGCTGGTCGCGCACGGTATCCTGGCCCACGAATTCGGAGAGCTGGCGCGGGCGCAGGGCCGCTTCGGCGGCGCGTTCCGTTTCGCTGGCTTCCGGGGAGACCAGGCCGGCGTCGAAGGACATATCTTCGCTCATCGGCGGGCCCCTAGTACTTGCAGACTGGCGCGCAGCAGCTGGGCCACGGTACCCTGCGGTATTTGCGTGCGCGCTTCTTCATAAGCGGCGACGGCGTCGCTTTCCTTCCACCCCAGTCCCACCAGACCGGCAACTACGGCACTCGGATCCGCCTCGGGGCTGGCTGCTTCACCGGCGGCCACCGGAGCCGGGCCGAGCTTATTACCCAGTTCTAAAATAATGCGCTGGGCGCTTTTCTTACCGATACCGGGGACCCGGGTGAGGGCCGCCTCGTCCTTGGATTGCACGGCGGCGCGCAGGGCGTTCGGGGTGTGGACGGAGAGGAGCGTGAGCGCAACTTTGGCGCCGATCCCGGAAACCGTCTGCATGATTTCGTAAACGTCGCGCTCGTCGGCTTCGCTAAAACCGTAGAGGGAGGGCAGATCGTCACGGCTGGCGACCAGCGAGGTGTAGAGAAAAGCTTCCGCGCCTTCGCGCAGGCGCGAGAGGGTATCCGGCGTCGCAAAAACTTTGACGCCCCACCCGCCGACCTCCACCACCGCGAAGGTGGTGGTAATACGGCTTACAGTTCCGCGAATACTTGCAATCACTCCGGGCTCCCTTCCTCATGACTCTAACCGCTAGCGGAGCGGTGCGGGGAAACCGCCCCGGCGCGCCGGCTCATGCGTTCGGCTCCCGCCCACATGCGCTGCGCCGGTGTTAAATCGGCTCCTTCGGCGCGCGGGAGGGTGCCGGCCCCGCCGTGCTGTCCGTTATCCACCGTGGCATCCAAGGCGTGGGCGCCCCCGCGCCAGGCGTGGGTAATCGCGATGGCCAGGGCGTCCGCGGCATCCTTGGGGCGTGGCAGTTCCGCTAAACCCAAAATCCGCTGGACCATATTTTGCACCTGGAGTTTCCCGGCGCGCCCCGAGCCCGTCACCGCTGCCTTCACTTCGGAGGGTGAATGCAGGCCGAGGGGCAGCTGGGCGCGGGCGGCGGCCAGCATCGCGATACCGGCCACCTGCGCGGTGGAGGTTACCGAACGCACATTTTCCTGCGCGAAAACACGTTCCACCGCCACGACTTCGGGGGAAAATTCCGCGATCACCGCGTCAATTTCATCCGCGATGAGGAGGAGGCGCCGATGCGGGGCCAGGTCCACCGGCGAACGCGCCACGCGCATATCCACCAGGCGTACCCGCCGCGTCACATCGGCGTCAATGGTTCCCAACCCGCAGCGCGTGAGTCCCGGGTCAATCCCCAGAATGCGCACTACTCACCCTCGAGCTCGGCGAGGATGTCGTCGGCAATATCCGCGTTGGTGTAGACCTCTTGAATATCGTCCACATCGTCGAGGGCATCGGTGAGCTTGAGGAGCTTTTCCGCGCCGCTCCGGTCGAGGGGCACATTGGTGGAGGGCACAAAGCGCGACTCTGCGGAATTGTAGTCAATTCCAGCTTCCTGAAGCGCGGTGCGCACGGCTACCACATCGCTGGCGGCGCAGTAGATGGTGAAGGTATCGCCGTCGTCCTCAATTTCTTCGGCGCCGGCGTCAAGAACGGCCATGAGGACGTCGTCCTCAGTGTTCTCCCCCTTGACCGCTTCCACCACACCGCGGCGGTTAAAGAGGTAGGAAACCGAACCGGGATCCGCCAGCGTTCCGCCATTGCGGGTGAGGGCGGTGCGCACATCCGATGCGGCGCGGTTGCGGTTATCGGTCAGGCATTCGATGAGGATAGCCACCCCGCCCGGGCCGTAGCCTTCGTACGTAATGGCTTCGTACTGGATGGAATCATCAGTTTCACCCGAACCACGCTTGACGGCGCGATCGATATTATCGGCCGGCACCGAATTCTGCTTGGCCTTGCGGATCGCGTCAAAGAGCGTGGGGTTACCCGCGGGATCGCCACCACCGGTTGCCGCCGCCACTTCGATGTTCTTGACCAGACGGGCGAAGAGCTTGCCGCGCTTGGCGTCATTAGCGGCTTTCTTATGCTTGGTGGTTGCCCACTTGGAGTGTCCTGACACGTGTCCTCCCGAGTAGATAAAAACTTCCGGAGCCATTGTACGCGGTTCGCGGCCCGGGAACTATTACCCGGGCCGCAGCGCGCCACAATTGTTCCGAAGATCGGTTCTCTCGGTATTCAGTTTTCCCGCGCCTCAGTTTTCCCGCGCTTCAGTTGTCCCACATCTCGCGGCAGATGCCGTCCCAGCCGGCATGCACCTGGGCGGCGAGCTCCGCGAGGCCCGCCGGGTAAACCCGCTCGCTCGCCGAGCCGATCAGTTGCGCGCCGGCGCGCCAGTGGATGGCGTCGAGGAGTTCTTCTTCCGCCGCGGTCCAGGCCCGCCCACGTCCGGTCACCGCCGCGCGGGCGCGCTCCGCGTCGAGGCGCACCGCGAAAAATACTTCGTCCTGGTTGAGGGTGGCACGCGCGAAACGAAAAGTTGCGTACCGGCGCAGGACCGGCCCAATGAGTTCCGTTTCAGTTACGACGACGCCGGTCTCCTCCCGAAATTCCCGTACCGCTGCCGCCCGGGGGCTTTCCGCATCTTCCAATCCCCCACCGGGCGTGAACCACCAGCGGTGCGTGGGGTCATCCCGGTCGTGGCCGCGGATGAGGAGGACACGGCCGGCCTCATCCAGGGCAAGAATGCGCGCGGCGCGCCGCGGGGTAGTGGTCATCGGGTGCTCTTATTCATCATCAATATCGATGGTTTGCGGGACCGGTGCGTGCCCGGCAATGGGGAAAATGGAGAGAACCCGGGAATTGCGTACCCGGCGGGCCTGATCCACATGCGAATTATGGAAGGAGCGCGTCATGCGCACATCGAGGCGGGCGCGCTCCAAGCGCCGGTAAAATTCGCGGGCCGCCGCATCGGTGATATCGTTCGGGTCCAGCTCATCCACGGTGAGGCGCAGGGCACGGGAAAGCTCGGATTCCACCGCGCGCCGCTCCCGGGCGGCCACCGCCGGATCGGGCAGATCTGCGCGCATATCACCGGGCAGGGCCTCCAATCCGTCCGCCACCACCGGGAGCATGGAAGCAGAAAGTACCCGCTGCGCACTATCGGTGAGGATAAGGGCCCCGGCCATATCCAGCTCCCCGGACATCGCCATATCGTAGGCGGTGCGGGCCCGGGCAGCGAGGGCCTGTTCCACCGCCCGGCGGGATTTCAGAAGAGTGGTGTGGAGGCGGTCGAGGCGGCGGGCCGCCAGAGCCGCGCTGAACCCGAGCAGAAGGAGCACCACACCGGCGAGAAGGGCAAGGGACCACCAAAGATTCACTGCTCTACCTCCATCTGGGCGGTACGGACCGCGGTTTCGTACACGGCGAAAACTTGAGAGGCCACCGTGGACCAGTCGTAACGCTGGGCTTCGGCTTGGCCGGCCTGGGCTACCCGGGCCCGGCGTTGCGGATCACGCAAAGCCGCCAGCGCAACCCGAGCCAGATCCTCCGGGTCTTCATTGGCGAAGTGATCCCCGAAGGTTCCCCCGCCCAGCACCGCGCGGAAGGCGGGAATATCCGAGGCGAGCACGAAGCCGCCCGCGCTCATCGCTTCGATAAGAATAATTCCGAAGGATTCACCGCCGGTATTAGGGGCAACGTAGAGGTCCACACTGGCGAGCATCGCGGCTTTATCAGCATCGCTGACCGGCCCGAGGAAGGTCACCTGAGCGGCCGCCTCCCCGAAGAGTTCCCGGGCGGCTGCCTCATCGCCTTTCCCGGCCACGAAGAAGCGCGCTTGCGGATAGTCGCGCAGGATGAGCGGGGCTGCGGCGGCCAGTACGGGCAGGCCCTTGCGCGGTTCGTCCAGGCGGCCGAGGAATCCGAAGGTGGGCGAATCGGGCGTTCCGGTGAAGCGGGCATCGCGCGGCACCTCGAAATCCGCGGTGTACACGCCGTTGGGAATAATAAAAGCGTCCCCGCCTAAATATTGCACGGTGGTGCGGCGTGCTTCTTGGGAAACCGCGATCCGCGCCTGGATTTTCTCCAGGATGGGGCGCAGCACCGGGGAGAAAAGGTCGAAAGCCCGGGAGCGATCCATGGCGGTGTGGTGGGTGGAGACCACCGGGCATTCCGCGCTCATGAGCGCGAGCATCGACACGGAGGGAACGAAGGGTTCGTGCACGTGGAGCACATCGAAATTCCCGTCGCGTAGCCAGCGCCGCACCGCCCGATTGACGCGCGGCCCGAAGGAGAGGCGCGCCACCGAACCGTTATAGGGAATCGCCACGGAGGCACCCACCGGCACCACGTAATCGGGCAGTGCCTCGTTTTCTTCACTCGGAGCGATCACCGAAACACTGTGCCCGCGGGCGATGAGTTCCTCGGCTAGATCCCGGATATGGAATCCCACTCCCCCGGGCACGTCCCACGAATAGGGGCAGGCAATCCCGATGTTCACGGCGTTCCTTCCTTCGCGTCGTACTCTGCTTGCCGGCGCGCGAGCTCCCGGGCGGCTTTCTCACGGTTGGTACGGTAGCGCTCGGGATCCAAATCGGCAACGAAAACGGGCTGGAGCATATGCCAGTCCTCGGGGTGCTCGACCAGCACGCTTTCAAAAGCCGCGACCCATTCCTGGGTGATGCGCGCGATGTCCGCGTGGCGCTCGCGCGGGGAGGCCGCGGCATCCACACGGGCGCGGATAGGTGCGCCGCTGCGCAACACCATGCGCCACCGGGTGGGTACGGCCCGGGTACGTTCCTTTTTCACGTAGTAGGAAAAAATAGGAACGACGGCGCAGCCGGTATCTATGGCAAGAATGGCCGGTCCGGCCGCGGCGAGCATCTTCTCCCCGAAGAATTCCACTTCCACCCCGGAAGCGGTAAGGTCACGATCCGCGAGAACCGGGGCCAGAATGGGGCCCTGCCGGGTGTCCTCCGCGAGGCGGTGAATGGCCCCACCGCCTTTGACCACGGGATAGATAACCATCCCAATATTTTCACGCAGGCGCACGAAGCGCTCGAATACCTCGGCCGGTTCGAGCTTTTCGACCAGGGTGTGCACGGGGGCGAGGAAATAGCGCGACCAGGCCCCGGCCATATCCCAATTCCCCATGTGCATGAGTGCACCGATGAGGGAGTGGCCGCGGGCGAATTCCGCGCGGGCGGAATCCAGGCCGTCCTCGATAACCCGCGCCGCGAAATCATCAGCTTCCCAGGTTCCCAGCCGCAGAGCTTCGTAATAGTAACGCATATAGGAACGCATGGCCGCACGGCTCAGCCGGCGGGCAGCGCGCCCGCGCATATCTGGCCGTACCCGCGCCAGGTTGCGGCGCAGCTGCTGGGTTCCGCGCAGCGGCAGGGTTCCGGCGACCGTCCCCACCGCGGCGAAGAGGCCGCGGCCCACCGGTTCGGGGAGCCGGGCCACCGCCCCGGTGGCGCGGAAAAGAAGATTGCCGAGATTCACTGGCCGCTCCCCTGGCCGGCCCGCTCACCGGTATTTCGCTCACTGTAATTCAGATCACCGGCGACGCATTCATCGGCACCGTGCTCGGCGCGGGTCTGCGTTGCGGCTACGCGGGACTGCCGGTAAACGGTCACCATGCGCTGGGCCACCGTAATCCACCCGGCTACCGCGAGGTAGGCCAGGGCCACCAGCAGCACCCAGGCGCTCGCCCCGTAGCCGGTGATCAGCGCCCCGAGGAGCACAATCACGAGCCGGTCAGCGCGTTCGCTGATCCCCACATTCGCGGTGAATCCCACAGCTTCGGCGCGGGCACGCGCATAGGAGGTACACAGCGCGGCCGGCAGGGCCGCCAGGCAGGCCAGGGCCAGCCACTCGGTGAGCCCCGCGCCGGCACCGATATTCCAGCGCACGATCCACAGCAGGATCCCGCAGAATATCGCGGAATCTGCCAGGCGGTCCAGGGTGGAATCCAGGAAGGCACCCCAGCGGGAGGCGGTTCCGGTGAGCCTGGCGATTTGGCCGTCAAGGCTATCGAAAATCACGGTGATACCGATAATCCAGGAGGCCCACACCGGGTGCCCGAGGGGATAGAGGATGAGCGCGCAGGCCACCACCGCCACGGTCCCGGTGATCGTTACGGCATCGGCGCTGATCCCCGCGCGCACGCACAGGCGCGCGATGGGACCGAAAATTGCCTGGGCCAGGGGCCGCCCGCTCCGAGAGAGCATTAGAACTTCTCCGCTTCCGGCTCGTTAGCGCGCCGTCGTACCACATCCACGATATGCGCGATCGCTTCGTCAATAGCGACCCCGTTATGCTGTTCGCCGTCGCGGAAACGGAAGGACACGGCGCCGGCATCGACGTCGTCCCCACCGGCAATGAGGGTGAAGGGAATCTTCTCCTTCGCGGCGTTACGAATCTTCTTACCGAAGCGGTCATCGGAAGTATCCACTTCGGCGCGGATATGCTGCTCACGCAGGCGCCGGGCAATATCTTCGCAGTAGTCGTTGAAGGTTTCGGCCACCGGCACCAGACGCACCTGCACGGGGGCGAGCCAGGCGGGGAAAGCCCCGGCGTAGTGCTCAACCAGCACGCCCAGGAAGCGTTCGATGGAACCGAAGAGGGCCCGGTGGATCATAACCGGGCGCTGGCGCGAGCCGTCCGGCGCGGTGTATTCCAGCCCGAAACGCTCGGGGAGGTTGAAATCAAGCTGGATGGTGGACATCTGCCAGGTGCGGCCGATAGCGTCGCGGGCCTGCACCGAGATCTTGGGGCCGTAGAACGCCGCACCTTCCGGATCGGGCACCAGTTCTAGGCCTGAGGAGAGCGCCACTTCTTCCAGGGTGCGGGTGGCTTCTTCCCAGAGGGCATCATCCCCGATGAACTTCTTGGGGTCCTTCGTGGACAGTTCCAGGTAGAAATCGTTGAGGCCGTAGTCCTTGAGGAGGGACAGCACGAAAGTGAGCAGGGAGGAAAGTTCCTCGCGCATCTGCTCGCGGGTGGTGTAAATATGGGCGTCATCCTGCGTGAAGCCGCGGGCGCGGGTGAGGCCGTGGATAACACCGGACTTTTCATAGCGGTAGACCGTCCCGAATTCGAAGAGCCGCAGCGGCAGATCGCGGTAGGAGCGCCCGCGCGCCTTATAAATCAGGGAGTGCATGGGGCAGTTCATCGGCTTGAGGTAGTAATCCTGGTCCTCATCCACCCGCATGGCCGGGAACATGCCGTCCTTGTACCAGGACAGATGCCCGGAGGTTTGGAAGAGCTGCCCCTTGGTGATATGCGGGGTATTGACGAAATCGTAGCCGGCTTCAATATGACGCTGGCGGGAGTAATTTTCCATTTCCATGCGGATAATGCCGCCCTTGGGATGGAATACCGGAAGCCCGGAACCAATTTCATCGGGGAAGGAGAACAGGTCGAGTTCGGTGCCCAGCCGGCGGTGGTCCCGGCGCTGCGCTTCGGCAATGCGGGTCTGGTAGGCATCCAGTTCTTCTTTGCTCGGCCAGGCGGTGCCGTAAATGCGCTGGAGGTGATCGTTATTCTGATCGCCCTTCCAGTAGGCGGCCGAGGCGCGGGTGAGCGCGAAACCGTTGCCGATGAACTTGGTGGAAGGCAGGTGAGGCCCGCGGCACAGATCGGTCCACACCACATCGCCGTGGCGGTTCACATTGTCGTACATGGTGAGCCCGCCGTGGCCCACTTCCACGCTGGCACCGTCCGCATCGTGGCCCTTGGTGGTGATGAGCTCAAGCTTGTAGGGCTGGGAGGCTTCTTCCTGGCGCGCTTCTTCCTCGGTGACTTCACGGCGCACGAAACGCTGATTTTCCTTGACGATGCGCTTCATGCGCTTTTCGAGCTCTTTCAGCATCTCCGGGGTAACCGGATCAATATTGCCGAAATCGTAGTAGAAGCCATCCTCGATGAAGGGGCCGATGCCCAGATTCGCATCCGGGTAGATCTGCTGGACTGCCTGGGCCAGCACGTGGGTGGCGGAATGGCGGAGAATATTGAGCCCGTCCGGGGAGTCGATGCGCACGGTTTCCACCTCGGCACCGTCCAGCGTGGTCAAATCCGTGGCCAAATCCTTGAGTTCCCCGTTAACTTTCAGGGCGACAATCGCGCGATCCGCGGCGAAGTAGGCGGTTCCCGGGCACGGTTCGTCAAGGGTGACGAGGGTGCCGTCCACGGATAGACGTGCGGGCATAGTTTTCTCCTTAGTTCTATTTTTCACGGCATCCAGACCGGGGATGCCCGCCCACCAGGATACCTGTTTCGCTTCGGGCCCGCCCGGCCGGCCCTACCGCGAACACGGCGAAGGGGACGCACCTCACGCCTGGTGAGATGGTCCCCTTCGCTATGAGTCACGGCTGCGGCGCGGCGCGGTGCCGACGCGCGCTAGCCGCCGGCGTGCGCCCGTCAGCGCGAGCGATTTAGTTTTCGACCGAGGCGGCCTTCATGAACCAGCCCTGCAGCTCCAGGTTGCGGGCGACCCCGATGAGCAGGTCACCGCTGAGCGGATCGGCTTCGTCCACCTTGGACAGGTCATTCTGGATGCGCCGGGAGGCCCCGTAGAGCTTCTCCGCCATCACGGTGTAAACATCGTCCACATTGAAGGGACCGGTACCCGCATCATCCAGACCGCTTTCCTTGGCGACGGTCACGGCCCGACCATCCGGGAAGCCCCCGATGGTGGCAATGCGCTCAGCAACCTCATCAAGGTCGGTGCGGGTCACGGACACAACTTCATCAAGAGCGAGGTGGAGGGCGCGGAAACGCGCACCCTGAATATTCCAGTGGTACTGCTTGGCTTGCAGGGAGAGGTCAATAAGATCGGTCAGCGTGCGCTGAAGAGCATCGATAACAACTTTTTCGGCCATTGATCCATCCTTTCGTTTACGTCTATAGGTCTACCCGCTTGATTGCGGAAAATATAGTCAGGAAGACCTAACGCAGGGCTGTGCACCGTTCTTTTTTCACCTGCTTTTTCCGCACGACGACGCCGCTTTCCCGCATGGTTGCGCGCTTTTACGCTCATGGCATGATTGCTTCCAGCTTGAGGCGGACACCCGGGACTTTGGTCATTTACTTCCTAGGCATTCGGTTAGCTGGCGCTGGTGCGATCACCCGCTCGACACGGACAAGCATGGACGATGTGAGCGGTGGTGCCCATAAAAAGCAACCTGACGACATCGGACCCCACAGGATGCAACCACACCACATCGGCCCCCACAGAATGCAACCTCACGACAGTGGGCGCCACAGGATGCAACCCCACGACATCAAAACAATTTCTTAACGTAGCTGCCGTTGCACTTTGATTTCGGTCGGACGTGGGTACGGAGGGCGATATGCGGTGAATAAATATGGTGGGCGATACTGGGATCGAACCAGTGACCTCTTCCGTGTCAGGGAAGCGCGCTCCCGCTGCGCCAATCGCCCGAGCGGATGACGGGGCTCGAACCCGCGACCTCAACCTTGGCAAGGTTGCGCTCTACCAACTGAGCTACATCCGCACTGTTTCACAGCGAGCCACTAGCTTACCCAACCGTGAGAGCCGGGTCAAAATGGCGCTGCAAGGAAATAGTGGTGGGCGATACTGGGATCGAACCAGTGACCTCTTCCGTGTCAGGGAAGCGCGCTCCCGCTGCGCCAATCGCCCGCGAGGTGGGTACGGGATTCGAACCCGTGTACACGGCTTTGCAGGCCGTTGCCTCGCCTCTCGGCCAACCCACCGTCCGGATACGTGAGAGGAGTATGGGCACGTGTGCCGCTTTGCCTTTCTTCACATCCGAGCGGATGACGGGGCTCGAACCCGCGACCTCAACCTTGGCAAGGTTGCGCTCTACCAACTGAGCTACATCCGCGTGGCCGATCAACAATCACTAACCAAGCCGCGCTGGCCGGGTTAACCGTGGCGGGAACCGCCGCGGCGACGTCGATGACATCGAAAAACTATAGCGACATTCCGCGCACCCGGTCAAACCGAGGCAGTGAGGTGCACACCACGTTAGTTAAATTTGAGTTTCCCCGCCCGCCCCCTATAAGCTTGCGTGATGCACGGGCCGTTACGGTCGCCCGGGCGATTAGCTCAGTGGTAGAGCGCTTCGTTCACACCGAAGAGGTCACTGGTTCGAACCCAGTATCGCCCACCGTCTCGCTAGATTTTCAGTAGATTCCCATTTTCGTATGAGATACTCAGGTATGAGAATTTGGCCTGGACACCCGTATCCGCTGGGCGCTACTTTCGACGGCACCGGCACGAATTTCGCGATCTACTCCTCCGTGGCTGAGAAAATCGAACTCTGCCTGCTTGACGATAACAACAAAGAAACCCGCGTGGAACTGCGGGAAGTTGATGCCAATGTCTGGCATTGTTACCTCACCTCAATTCGGCCCGGGCAGCGTTACGGATACCGCGTCTACGGCCCCTACGATCCGGCTCAGGGCCTGCGTTGCGATCCTTCCAAGTTCCTCCTGGATCCCTACGCCAAAGCCATCGAAGGCAATATCACCAATGCTCAGGAAGTCTTTTCCTATGACTTCAACAATCCCTCGCAACCGTGCACCTTGGATTCACTGGGCCACGTGCCGGTCTCCGTGGTCATCAGCCCCTACTTCGATTGGGGCTATGACCGCCCACCCAAGCATGAATATAACGAGACCATTATTTATGAGACGCACGTGAAGGGATTCACCCAGCGCCACCCGGATGTTCCCGAAGAATTACGCGGTACCTACCAGGGCCTCACCCACCCGCCCGTTCTCGATTACTTCACCTCCCTGGGGGTGACGGCTATTGAGCTCATGCCGGTACACCAGTTCATCAATGACACCTCGCTCCAGGATCGGGGCCTGAGCAATTACTGGGGTTATAACACCATCGGTTTCTTTGCACCCCACGATGGTTACGCCACCCGCTCGCGCGGGGAGCAGGTCGATGAGTTTAAGGCCATGGTCAAAGCTTTCCACGAAGCCGATATTGAGGTCATCCTGGACGTGGTGTACAACCACACGGCGGAGGGGAACCACATGGGCCCCACCCTGTCCTTCAAGGGTATTGATAACCGCTCCTACTACCGCCTGGTCCCAGATGATCCGCGGCACTATTTCGATACCACCGGGACCGGGAACTCCCTGAATATGACCTCCCCGCATACCCTCCAGCTCATTATGGATTCGCTGCGGTACTGGGTGACGGAAATGCATGTGGATGGTTTCCGTTTCGATTTGGCTTCCACCCTGGCTCGCGAACTCCACGCGGTGGATAAGCTTTCTTCCTTCTTTGACATCATCCAGCAGGATCCCATTATTTCCCAGGTCAAACTCATCGCTGAACCCTGGGATGTGGGCGAAGGCGGCTACCAGGTGGGTGGCTTCCCGCCGTTGTGGACGGAATGGAACGGAAAGTACCGTGATACCGTGCGTGATTTCTGGCGCGGGGAACCGGCCGCACTGCCGGAATTCGCCTCCCGCCTAACGGGCAGCGCGGACCTGTATGAATCCTCCGGGCGCCGCCCCTTCGCTTCCATTAATTTCGTGACCGCCCACGATGGTTTCACCATGCGTGATCTAGTTTCTTATAACGAGAAGCACAATGAGGCCAATGGTGAAAACAACGCGGATGGCGAATCGAATAACCGCTCCTGGAATTGCGGGGAAGAAGGCCCCACGGATAATCCCGAAATCCTCGACCTGCGCGAACGCCAAATCCGTAATTTCATCTCCACCCTGCTACTCTCCCAAGGCGTTCCCATGATTTCTCACGGTGATGAAATTGGGCGCACCCAGGGCGGTAATAACAACACCTACTGCCAGGACAATGAGATCGCGTGGATGGATTGGGATCTCGATGACCGCCAGATGGATATTCTGCAATTCACGCGGGCTGCTATTGCTTTCCGCAAGAATCACCCGGTGTTCCGGCGCCGGCGCTTCGTGGCCGGTTTCGACCCGGTATGCGAAGGCTGCCTGCCGGAAATCGAATGGTTCCGCCCCGATTCCAGCCAGATGGAAGATTCCGATTGGGATTCCGGTTTCGCGCGAGCCCTCATGGTGTTCCTCAACGGTGCGGGTATCCGCGAACCCGATGAGCGCGGCAACCCGATTATTGATGATGATGTTCTCCTCATGTTCAATGCCGGCGACGACGAAGTTGAGTTCGCCATCCCGGGCGGTGTCTATGACCGCGAGTGGACGGAAGTGGTTAATACCGCGGCGGAGGTCAATCCCCAGATCGTCTTCGCCTCCGGGGATACCACCATCGTGATCGGGCGCTCCCTGCGCGTCTTCGTGCATGAGCCGTCCGAGGAAGATATCGACGACGCCCTGGCCGGCGCCCAGAAAACTCCGCAGGCCGTGCGCTAAGCTCGAAAGTATGACCGCAATCACTGACACCTCCAGTATTCCAGCTCTACGTTCCCACGTGCCTAGCGCCGGGCGGCGCCAGCCCGTGTCCACGTACCGGCTGCAACTCGGTCCCCACTTCACCTTCGCGGATGCCACCGCCCTGCTCCCCTACCTGGTGCAGCTCGGGATTACCGATGTGTACTGCTCCCCCATTCTCCAGGCCGCCCCGGGTTCCACGCACGGCTATGACGTGGTGGATCACACCCGGATTTCCGAGCCGATGGGCGGGCGGGCCGGTTTTGAGGCTTTTGCGAATGCCGCGCACGCGGCCGGCCTCGGCGTCGTCGTTGATGTGGTACCCAACCATATGGCCATGCCCACCCCGCTCTACCTCAACCGCGCCATGTGGTCCCTGCTGCGTGACGGCCCCGAGTCCCCCTATGCCTCCTGGTTCGATATTGACGTGGAGTCCAGCGACGATGGGATCCTCATCCCGGTGCTCGGCGAACGGGTGGGTACCGCGCTCGCCCGGGAGGCGATTAGCCTCGATCACGTCGTCGTACCGGGTTATGAGAACGACGGCGCAGTTCCCGTCTTGCGCTACTATGACCACGTTTACCCGGTCCGGAAAGGCACCGAATTTCTGCCGCTGGCAGAACTGCTGCAACGCCAGTACTATCGGCTTGCCTATTGGCGGGTCGCTGAGGAAGAACTCAATTACCGGCGGTTTTTCGATGTGGATACCCTGGCCGGGATCCGGGTGGAGGATCCGGAGGTATTTCAGGCTTCCCACGCGCTGCTGCTCGAGCTGTTCCACGCCGGCTTCATTGATGCTTTCCGGATCGATCATCCCGATGGGCTGGCCGATCCGCGTCAGTATATGGAGCGTCTGCACGAAGCGACCGGCGGGGCGTGGATCGTGGCGGAGAAAATCCTGGAGGGTGACGAAAAGCTGCCTTCGGATTGGAAGTGCGCGGGGTGTACCGGCTACGAGGCTTCGTGGCGTATCGGGGCGCTGCTGACCGACCCGGAGGGCGTGCGTGCCCTCACCGCGAATTTCGTGCATCTTTCCCATACCACCCAGCCGTATCCGGTCCTCGAGCGCGAAGCGAAAAGCCAGATTATGCATTCCTCCCTCCAGGCGGAAGTGGAGCGGATGGCGCGGCTCATGGCGGAAGTGTGCCGTGATGATCTGCGCCTGCGGGACCATTCCCAGCGGTCCTTGTACGATGCGGTCTCCGCGCTCGTCATCTGCATGGACCGGTACCGGGCCTACGTAGTTCCCGGGGAGAAAGCGCATGCCAGCGCTGAAACTGCGCTGCTTGAAGCCGCCGAACGCGCCCGGGGCCTGCTCTCCGAAGACCGGTGCGAAACCCTGGACGTTGTTGTTGATATTTTGCTCGGGCGGGAAATCGGTTCGGCGACGAAACGCCATGATGCTTCCCGAAACGAGGCGATTATCCGCTTCCAGCAGGTGTGCGGTGCGGTTATGGCCAAGGGCGTGGAGGATACCGCTTTTTATCGGTATACCGCGCTTACCTCGGCAACCGAGGTGGGATCCGATCCGCTGCGCGCCTCACTAACCCCCGATGAGCTGCATACCTGGACCCGGCAGATGATGGCCGATTGGCCCGTGATGATGACCACGCTCACCACTCATGATACGAAACGCGGGGAAGATACCCGCGCCGCTATTGCCACCCTGGCGGATTACCCCACCGAATGGCTGGAGCTCCTGGAACGGCTGCGCGAACGGCACGCAGCCTCCCGCCCGGCGGAACTCGATGGCCAGATCGAGAACCTCATGTGGCAAACCATTATGGGAACCTGGACGGATAACGGGCCTATCGAAGCTGATCGCCTCATTGACTACCTGCGCAAGGCTGCCCGGGAACAAAAATCTTGGACCACCTGGACCGAACCGGATGAAGCACTGGAAACCGGGCTTTTTGCTTATGCACGCTCGGTTATTTCCACCCCGGAATCGGTGGCTGAGCTCACGGCCTGGTGGGAACATACCCGCCCGACGCGCCGCGCTCGTATCCTCGCCGCGAAGGTTCTGGCCCTCACACTGATCGGGGTACCCGATACCTATCAGGGGGAGGAAATCACCCGCAATCTGCTGGTGGATCCGGATAACCGCCGCCCGGTGAATTACCCGCGGCTCGCCAGCATGCTCGAGCAGCTCGATAGCGCCGGGGCACTCCCCGCGCAGGCGAGCGTCGATGAAGAAAAAATGTGGGTGACCTCGCGCCTCCTGCGCCTGCGCCGCGACCGCCCGGATACTTTCGTTTCGCTACGTTCGGGCTATGAGCCACTCGCGGTTACCACTGGCAATATTTTTGCTTTTACCCGCACCCTGGATGGGGAGCCGGATGTGGTCGTGGTGGTCGCGCGCCTCGCGCACCGCCAGGAGGTGGCCGGGGGCTGGGGCGATGCGCATATCGTGCTCCCGCCCGGGCGTTGGCGCAGTGTGCTGGAGGAAGGCGAGGTTGAAGGGCCCCAGCTCTTTGTTCGTGATGCCTGCGCGAATCTGCCGGTGGCGGTGTACGTTCGCGCTGAGACCTGCGGGTCCGACGCCGGAGGGAGCACCGATTAATGGAACCGCTGAGCGTCTGGGCGCCGGGGCGCACGAGAGTCGAGGCCCTGGTAGGCGAGGAGCGCCTCCCCTTCCGGCCGGTCACCGCTGCGGATATTGCGGCAGCGCGCGCGGGGCGCGACGGCGCGGCCCTGGCCAGCGGGCCGGGATGGTGGATCCTCGATACTCCCCTGCCGGCCGGCACCCGCTACCGCATCAGTCTGGATGACGGGATGGGGCTGCCCGATCCGCGCACCCGGCGCCAGCCCGAGGGCGTCATGGGGCCCTCCGAAATTGTTGATCTCGATGCCTTCGAGTTATCGCCCTTCCCCGGGGTGGATCCGCTCGGCAAGGTTTTTTACGAAATGCATATTGGCACCTTCACCCCGGAGGGCACCTTCGATGCGGCGGCGCAAAAATTTGGGTATCTGCGCGAGCTCGGGGTGGATATCGTGGAGGTCATGCCGATTTGCCCGGTGCCCGGCACCCGCAATTGGGGCTACGACGGCGTCGATATCTATGCAGTCACCGAAAATTACGGCGGTCCGGCGGGTTTCGCACGGTTCGTGGAGGCTGCGCATCACGCTGGCCTGGCAGTATGCCTCGACGTGGTCTACAACCATTTCGGACCCGACGGGAATTTCTTAGCGGAGTTCGGCCCCTACACCACGGATCGCTATTCTTCGGTGTGGGGCCCGGGCGTGAACGTGGACGGCCCGGATTCCGGCCCGGTGCGGCGTTATTTTATTGACAATATGCTCCAGTGGGCCCGTGATTACCACGTGGATATTTTTCGGCTTGACGCCGTCCACGCGATCCAGGACCGCTCCAATAAACATATTCTCGCGGATTTATCCGACGCCGCCGCGGCTTTCGCCGCGCAGACCGGCCGGCATATCGCCCTCGTGGCAGAATCCGATCTCAATGATGTGAGGATGCTGCGCCCCACAAGGGCGGGCGGCTACGGTATGGATATGCAGTGGGCTGATGATATCCACCATGCCCTGCATGTCTATGTGACCGGGGAACATTTCGCCTATTACGGGGATTTTGCGCTCCCCGGCGCCCTGGAAAAAGCCATGCGCCGCGTCTTCGTGCACGACGGTAATTTCTCTAGTTTCCGCAAGCAGAACTGGGGTGCCCCGGTGCCCGATGCGCTTGATTCGCGCCGTTTCCTCGCCTACACCGAAAACCACGACCAGGTGGGTAACCGAGCCCTGGGTGACAGGCGCTCCTCTACCTTGAGTGCAGAACACACCATCGTTGCTGATGCGCTCATGCTGCTCTCCCCCTTCACGCCCCTCCTTTTTATGGGGCAGGAGTGGAGTGCTTGTGCGCCCTTCCAATTCTTCACCGATCACACTCCGGAGCTGGGGGAACGTGTGGACGCGGGACGGATTGCGGAATTTAGCGACTGGGATTGGGGTGAGCATGCCGGCCAGATTCCCCCGCCGCAGGCGCTTTCCACGTTCACGCGCTCGCACCTGGACTGGGCGGAGCTCGAGGAGCCCTCCCATGCTCGCTATCTCGAGGCGACCCGGGAACTGCTGCGGCTACGGCGCGAACACCCCGATTTTTCTTCCCCCGACCGGGAAGATTCGGAGATCGTGCGCCTGGGTGAGGCGGGGTATTACCGGCGCGGGGACAGTTTCGTGGTATTCCATATAGGCGCGGCCTCCCCGCTCCCAAGCGAAACACTTGCCAATAAACCAGGTGAAACGCAAGCGGAAGAAACCGCCACCGCGGCCGCGCATCCCACTCGTGTGCAGCTGCCGCTCGAGGCGGGCCACCTCCACACGCTCCTCACCTGGGGTAGCGTGAGCGTGGCCGAATCCTATGTTGATTTTTCCGGACCCGGTTTCGCGGTACTCAGCCCCTACCGCCTCAACAGCCCGTATTACCTCAACAGCCCCTGCACCCCCGATGCCGCCTAGCCGCGGGGCGCGGCCCGCGCTGAGGAGGCCAGGAGACTCGGAGGCTAGGAAGCTGTGCCTATGCGCGCCGGCCCAGGCGTTCGCGCACGCCGCGCACCGCCCCCACCGCGGCGCGCTTAGCGCGCAGAGCCAGCTTGAGACCGCGGTAGTAGCGCGGGCGCAACGGCACATCCCAGGCACCGGCCACCTCGGTGAACTCGGCAGCGAATTTTTGTTTGTAGCCGGTCACGCCTTCCAATTGCGGGGCGCGCTCCGAATGCACCCCCATCAGGTCATAAGCTTTCCGCCCGGTTTCCCGCAGCCACGTTATGGTGTGCAGATCCATAAACATGGAGGCGTGGCGCTGGCGAGCCTCCGCGCTGGTTGCCGCGTAATAGGCTTCCCCGAGGTCATCGGTAGCGAGCACAATCTGCCAGGCCAGCGCCCGCCCCTCCGCGCGCGCCACGAAAAGCCGGGCGTGTTCCGGGCCCAGGGATTCCAGCATGGTCACGTATTGGCTCATGGGTGCCGCCCCGAAATCATCCCGGCTGGCCGTTTCGGTGAGAATGGCGTATAGCTCCGGGAAAACCTCCCGGGCCCGCTCCGTTTCATCGCAAAATTCCAGGCCCTCCGCCTCGGCTTTACGTGCTTGGCGGCGCCCCGACTTGGAGAAACTCGCCCGGATCTCCGCATCCGGGCGTGCGACGTCGACCATAACGGTGCGATCATAGGTGACCGTTTGCAGTAATTCGTGCAGGTCCGGAGCCGGGTGCCAGGCGTGAATCCGCATGAAGGCGAGGCTGCGATCCGCGCTCCGCACCAGCTGCGCCAGCGCGGTGCGGAACTCCAGTTCTTCCGCGGCCGCGGGCCGTTCCCCGAGCCACACCGGGCCTTTTTTCGCCCACAGGTAGGTGAAACCGCGCCCTTCCATCCGGGTCAGAGAAATAAGGGCACGCGCCGCACCTGCGCTATCGCGCCACAGGAAACGCCCGAACGGTGCGTGGCCGGGCAGGGCATCCTCGTAACGGTCCCAGGCGGGCAGCTGCTCGAGGGGCAGGCCGTGGCCGGCAGCCAGGTCCAGGTAGGTGGTGTCATCGATCCGCGACAGCGAGAGTGTAGACATGCCGCCATCCTACCTGCGCGGCGCGCCTGGCTAAAACCCGCGCGCGGGCGCATTACGGTAATGAGCGTGTCTCAGATTCATGCACCCGAGGACTTCCTCACCGCGCTCGATAGCCTGCGCGGGCACGAGTTTCGTCCCGAGCTGCACATCGTGCAGATACCGCCCCCCAAACGCATTGCTCCGTGGGCGGTTGCGCTGCAGGCTGAGATTAATGATTCGACGGCGATGGAGCCGGAAAGCTATCGCGGCGGGGCACGTTTCGTGGTGCTGCACGACCCGGCCGGTCAGGAGGCCTGGCACGGAACTTTCCGGATTGTGTGCCATATGGGGGCGCCGATGGATACGGCCATGGCCGGCGATCCGCTGCTCGGCGAAGTTGCCTGGGCGTGGCTGGCCGATACCCTGGATGCGCACGGCGCTGATTACCACCACCTGGTCGGCACCGTCACCCGCATGTATAACGAAACTTTCGGCGGGCTGGAGCTTTCCTCCTCCCTCACCGAACTGGAATTGCGGGCTTCCTGGACCCCGAGCAGCCCCGATCTTTATCATCACGTGCGGGCGTGGGCGGATTTTATTGCGCTCGCTTGCGGTTTAGCTCCGGAAGGAACGACGGCGCTGCCAGCCCGCTAGGGGTAATCTCGCTAGGAAGTGGCGCCCCTGCGCGTGGCAGCCCCGCGCCCGCGCAGGCCCGCTAGTATTAACCGCGGCCCCTAGTCTGAGCAGTTGTGAGGTTATGACGTCTTCTTCTATTCGCTGGAGCGAGGATCCCACCCTGATTCATGTGGATACCCCGCGCGAAGGTATCCCGCCGCTCACCACCGGCTCCGCCTATCGCCCCGCGCTCACGAGGCTGCGGCGCGGCAGCGGCCCCGTGGCCGTGGATGTGGAACGCGCCATGGGTATCCGCTATTCAGCCCGGGCCTACCTGATACAACTGCGCCGCGAGGGCTCGGGAACGCTGCTGTGCGATCCAATCGGAAACGAGGAATATTACCCGGAACTGGCCGGGATTCTTGCGGATACCGTATGGATTTTGCACGCCGCCGATCAGGATTTGCCTTCCCTGGGGGATCTCGGTTTACGCCCGGGGCCGGGCAAACTTTTTGATACCGAGGTGGCCGCGCTGCTGTTGGGTGATGAGCATATTTCCTTACAGACTCAGCTGGCGGAAAATTTGGGGTTGCTCCTGGCGAAAGAGCATTCGCAGGCGGATTGGTCCGAACGCCCGCTCGCTGATGACCTGCGTTCCTATGCCGCCCTCGATGTGGAATTGCTCGCGCCTCTGCGCGAGGTGCAGCTTGAGCGCCTGGAGCGGGTCGGGCGCTTGGAGTGGGCGGCCCAAGAATTTGAAGAGATCCGCACCCGGCCGCCCAAAGCCGCGCCCGCGGAGCCGTGGCGGCGCGCCACCCACCGCCAAGATTTTTCTTCCCGCCGTGATCTTGCCCTGGTGCGGGCCCTGTGGCAGGAGCGGGATCGCATTGCCCGCACCACCGATACCGCCCCCGACCTGGTGCTCTCTCGCTCCGATATCGCTGCCCTCGCGCGTCGCCGCCCGCGCTCCCTGGCCGATGTGCGTACCTCCCGGCCGCTGCGCAGCGGAGGCAAACAGTACTTAGCGCCGGCCCTGTGGCAGGCGGTAGCGAAGGCCTGGGCGCTGCCGAGTTCCGAGCTTCCCGAACTGGCACCGGCCCGCCCCGCTCGGCGTGCCGAACGCGGCATTCCGCACCTGCTCGATCACGTGCGCGGCGCCGTTCAGGAACGCGCGGCGGACTTAGGTATCCGCCACGATGTGCTTCTCAAACCGGCCGTGCAGCGCGAACTGGCGCGCCTCTTGCGCCACCGGGTGGCGCGCACCGCTCCCGCCATTGGCGATGCGCTGGCTGAACTGGGGGCCCGCCCGTGGCAGGTGGAGAATACCGCCAGCTGGATTGCCGCCGCGGTGCGCTCCTAGCCTCGGGTAGCGAGCTCGGCGCGGCCTGGCGCCGTCCTGCGCGGCCTGGCGCGGCCCAGCTTAGTGCGCCGCAGTTTAGCGCAGCGCTGTCACCACTTCGAAGTGGTGGGTATTGGGGAAAAGGTCGACGGCGCGCATGGACTCCACGCTCCGCCCGGACTCAACCATGGCGGCTACGTCGCGGGCCAGCGCGGCCGGGTCGCAGGACACCAGGACGATCCGGCGGGCGCGGCTGGCTGCGGCGGCGCGGGCCGCCGCGATTCCCAATCCGCTCCGGGGAGGATCGGCGAGGAGAATATCGGCGTCGCTCATATCCCGTACGGAAATAGCGGCGGTGCGGGCACGTGCCCACGGGTAGGGCCGCAGGTTCGCGCGGGCGTCTTCCACCGCGGTGCGCGCACCCTCAAGGCTCTCCACCCGGCCGGTTGCCCCGGTGGCGCGGGCCAGCGGCACGGTGAGCAGCCCCGCTCCCGCGTAGAGTTCAAGAATATGGTCGCCGGGTTCAACCTCGGCCGCGCGGGTCACCAGATCGATGAGGGTGGCCGGTGCCTCGCGGTGCACCTGCCAAAAACCGGAGGCCCGTACCCGGTAGCGGTAGCTGTTCTCCCCCACCGTGACTTCTTCGCGCGCGAAGGGTGAACATTCCGCACCGGTCGCGTCGAAGGTGCGCCCGCCGATGCTCACCGCCACCGGGCTGGCCGAAGGGGCAAGGATACGCACCCGCTGACCCTCGCGCAGCGGGCCGATAGTGCGGGCCAGCCGGGTGAGGTAACTGCCGTCCCATAGGCCCAGTTCCTCGATGTCCTTCACCGCGAGGGGCATGGAGGTAATGGGGAGAACCTCGCGGCTACCTTCCCGGAACATTCCGAAACGCCCCGCGCTCACGGTGACGTCGATGCGGGTGCGGCTGGCCCAGCCACCACTGGCGCGGTCGGATTGCAGGGCCACGACCTCGGGAACAATGCCCTGCTCCGCCAGGTGATCGCTGAGCGCTTGCCCGCCGATGCGGCGCAGCGTGGAGGTGAGCACCTGGGTTTTCCACTCGTGCTGGTAGTCGAAGATCACGTGGCCCAGGTCCGCGCCGCCCACGCCCCCGGGGCCGGCTTCCGGCCAGGGGTGGGCTTGGCGGTAGGGCGAGGGCTCGCCGAGTACCTCGATGACATCCCCGCGGGCGAAACGAGCACGTTCTTCGGTGAGCGCCACCCGCACGCGTTCCCCGGGCAGCCCGAAGCGAGCCAGGATTGCTTTGCCTTCGGCGCGCCCGATGGCAATACCGCCGTGGCCGATATCCTCCAGGGTGATATCGACGGTCGAATGATGAGATTGAGCAGCAGGGGTGGTCACAGGTCTTCTCCCGAATGGATTTGATAGGGAACTTGCACCAGCATAAGGCGCGAGTCATAGGACAGGTCAGCGAAAAGCGCGGGCACGGAACGGCGCAGGTACACCCGGTGCCACAGGGTGGTGGAAACCACCTTCGGGGCGATAACCAGCACAATATCCTGCGGGTGGGTATCGAGGAGGAAACGAATATAATCCACCAGCGGCCCGCGCGCCCCGCTCGTCGGATTGCCCAACACCGTCAATCCCACCGGTAATTGGGACTGGCTCCAAGCGGCGCGCAGCGCGGCCGTGCGGCTTTCACTCAGGTCCACGGTGAGGGCGGTGAGGGTAGAAGGGCGCAGCGCCCGCGCGTAGGTGACCGCCCGCAGGGTCGGCAAATTGAGTTCTTGAACCAGCACAACGGCGTGGGTGCGGACCGGCAGACGCCGCCCGGCCCCCAGATCCAGCGGTTTGAGGTGGGCGCTCATTTTTCCGCGCCCGCGCTGAGCGATGAGCATCCCCGCCGTGGGTACCGCCACCGCCGCCAGCGAGGTCAGGGTCCAGGCCGGCTGCATCGCCACCGTGACGAGCAAAACAAGGAATCCCGCCAGCGCGAAGAAAGCAAAACCCCAGCGGGAGGCATGCGCGGCCCGGCGTTCTTCCCGCCGCTCCGAAGTTTTGAGGATCTGCCCGCCGCGCAGGGAGAGGGCCGCGCAATGGAGCGTGAAGATAAGGAAACATACAAAGACAAGGGCGACGACGCCGGCGTGCGTCGTCGACAAAAATACCCCGAGGGCGCCGGCAAGTACCGCCACCAGTAAAACAACGCCGCTGCGGGCCCGGGAAGCTTCCGGGGCAGCCAGGCGAGCGGGAAGGGCGCCGTCGAAAGCAAGTTCCCGCAACAGGCGCGGGAGGCGTTCGTACACCACGAAAACGCAGATCAAACCCAGGAAACCGAAAGCAATCGCGGTGATAATACGCCCGGTACTCCCCCAGAACGCGGTGCCCATAACGATGCTCGGCAGGCCCACCGGGACCGTGAGAATATCCAGGCGCATTTCCAGATAGAAGGTGCCCGAAAGGACCACCGCGGCGATCCCGGCAATGGTGCTCAGGGCGCGCGGCCCTAGGAAACGTTCGCGCCCGGTGCCGATGCGTCCGCCCACCAGCAGCACCACCGCGGCCAGGAAGCACATAATGACGAAGGTATTTCCGAGCGGGTGGATGGCTTGGGAACCGGGGAGTTCTTCGGCGCGGTTCGTGATGAGATCCGCGAGGGAAACGGTGCCCCGGGCCTCGCGCACCAGCCCGGTCACCAGAGTTGCGATAATCACCCCGCTCGCCGCCAGCACGGCAAGCAGCGCCCCCGCCAGGGGCAGGCGCCAGTGCACCAGCGCGGGCAGGGCGCACACCACCACCAGCGGGATTTGAATAAGCCGCCCGTCCACCGCCAGCGGGGTGAGGGCATTGACCGCCATGCCCACCAGCCCGGCGGCCAGCACCAGGAGCAGCGCGAAAGCGGCGAAGCGTGCGGCGGCTGCAACGGTGCCGAAAGCCGGGGAGATATAGCGGGAAACCACCTGGTGGGCGGCTTTCCCGGGCACCACGCGGGAGGCGGCAATGGTGGCCGCCACCACGAGCGCGAGCACCGCGGCCCCCGCCAGCGCCATCACCCCCACCAGGGTGGGGTTCGCGAAGGGCGCCCCGCGTTGAATACTGCGCGGGAGGAGCACCACCGCCAGGCAGACGCAGGTGGCCGCGCCCACGTACTGGGACATCCCCAGGAAGGATAATTTTCTCATCACTAGGATACGGTACCCGCTTTGCGGTAGCGTAATGTAGTGCACTTCGTAATTATGGGATGCGGGCGCGTGGGTGCCGCGCTGGCGCTCTCGCTTTCCGCCATCGGCCATTCGGTGGCCATTATCGACCAGGACGCCGAAGCTTTCCGCAAGCTCCCCGAAGATTTCCCGGGGCAGCAGATCACCGGCGTGGGTTTCGACCGTGATGTGTTGGCGCGCGCGAATATCGACGACGCCGCCGGCTTCGCCGCCGTTTCCTCAGGCGATAATTCGAATATCATCGCCGCCCGGGTGGCGCGCGAAACTTTCGGGCTTACCAATGTGGTGGCGCGGGTCTATGATCCGACCCGCGCGATTATCTACGAACGGCTCGGGATCGCCACGGTGGCCCCGGTGCGCTGGACGGCGGACCGGGTGCTGCGCGAACTCATCCCGCTGGGCCCCCACCACGAATTCCGCGATCCCCTCGCCCGGATTTCCCTCATTGAAGTGGCGGTGGACCGGCGCTGGTTCGGGCGCACCGTGGCGGATGTGGAAGAGGAAACCGGGGCGCGGGTCGCCTATATTATCCGCAGCCTGGCCGGGCTCCTCCCCCATAGCGACACCGTGATCCAGGACGGGGACACCCTCAAAGTGCTCGTCGCTTCCGAGAATGCCTCCGGCGTGCAACATGTGCTGCTCAAATCGGAAGGGGCGCAGTGAATATTCTCATTATTGGGGCCGGCGCGGTTGGAGTGTCGGTGGCCCGCGAACTCCTCAAATCCGAGCATTCCATTTCCATTGTGGATAAGAAGCCGTCCGCCATGCGTATTTCGAGCGCTTCGGATGCGGATTGGCACCTGGCCGATGCCTGCGAAGTTCCCGCGCTGCGCGAAGCGGGCGCCGCGGAGGCGGATATTATCGTCTGCGCCACCGGGGATGACAAAGTGAATCTGGTGGTGTCTTTGCTGGCGAAAACCGAGTTCGGGATCGCCCGCACCATCGCACGCGTGAATAACCCGCGTAATGAATGGCTTTTCACCGATGCCTGGGGTGTGGACGTAACCGTATCCACCCCGCGGATTATGGCTTCCCTGGTGGAGGATGCGGTCTCGGATGGCTCCCTCACCCAGGTCATGCGGTTCCACCGCAGCGGGGCGAGCCTGTGGCAGGTTTCGGTATCCGCCGAGGCCCCGGTGGTGGGCAGCGCCATCAGCGATATTGAGCTTCCCGCCGGGGTCGCCATTAACGCTATTATTCGCGACGGCGTGCCCCTCACGGCCGATGCCGATCTCATCGTGGACGTGGATGACCAGGTGCTTCTCATTGACGGCGGGGACGATGTGGATATGTCCGCCCTCAAGAACTATTTCCGGCCCCGCCCGGCGGCTCCCGCTCAGGATGCGGACGGGGAATCCGCCGCGGATTCGGAAGGCTCCAAGTAGGTACTGGCAGGCGGTAGGCCGCGTACCAGCAGCCAGGTGGCCCACAGGATCAGGCAGAACAGCACCGGCCCGGCAATAATTTTGATGACTCCCAGCGCCGCGGTATTACCGCTGATAAAGAAGGGTAATTGTACGACGACGCGGCCAGCGAACATGGCCAGCCACAGCCACGTAATGCGGGTGTAGCGCCGGTAGGTGAGCCGGGCGGCCGGGTGGGTGGCGCTGCGCCAGCTGGCAATATCCCCGCGCAGCATCCCGATGATATAGCCCATAATGGGTCGCCGGATGATGAGGGAAATCGTCACACCTACCGCGTAGGCGGCGTTGGTGAGGAAGCCGGGTAAGAAATAGGTTTCCGCCCGCCCGGAACGCCAGGCAAAGAAGGCGGAGATTCCCACCACGAAGAGCCCGCCGAGGGCCGGCATCACATCAATGCGCTGGATGAGCCGCACCAGGATAGCCAGGACCGCCATGCCCAGGGGTATGAGCACCGCCAGGGGAATATTGCGGGTGGCTAAATAAATAACGACAAAAACGAGGGCGGGAACATTGGCTTCGATAACGCCGCGTACTCCGCCGATAGCTTTCCAGGCGTCGAATTCTTCCCCGAGCACCGCGCGCAGGCCGCCGCCGGGTGTGGTGGTATCCATGGGTCCTCCCGGCTTGTGACGTGGGCGGTACGGGTGTGGGGCGCTCGCTAGAGCACCGTGTATTCCGGGTTATATGCTACCAGCACGCCCCGGCGCCGCAATGGCACCACCCGGGCGCGAATGCGGTCCCCGACCCGCACGCAATCGATGGTGCGCCGCCCTTGGAAAATGAGGGTGAGGAGCCCCGCGGTGGTTTCCACGGCGATGCGTACCTCCGGGGTGTGTGCCCCGTTTCCTCCCGGGGCGCCCGGGTACGTGATGGCGATAATATCCCCCGTCACCCACACCGGCGTAGCCATAGGTACCTAACTATCTAGCTAACTAGCGGATCTCTTGGATTTCCGGGCCGCGCTTGGGCAGTTCAATGCCGGTATCGGGTGTTTCGGGTTCTGGCTCGCCCTGCTGGGGAAGGGCGAGGGGAAGCAATTCGCGGGGCGGGATGGCCTGGGTACCGCGCACCACCACCAGATCATCGAGAACCCGGTGGAGTACTTCGGTGCCGCGGGCCGGGTCTACCGCCCCGCGCCCGGTCACGGCTACCCGCAGCAGCCAGCGCGGGCCGTCAATACCGATGAAGCGCACCGGCACCCGGCCGTTCTCCGCGGGCATCTGGGCTTGGATTTCGGGGCCGTACTCCCCTTCGGCTTCTTGGAAGCGCCCACCCTGGTTGGCGATGGAGGAGATAACTTCTACGCGGATGTCCTCCCACAGGCCGGTGGATTTCGGGGCGGCGAAAACCTGTAATTGCACCGCGGAATCGCCCATCATGTAAACCACGCCGAGCACGACCTGGCGTTCGCGATCCACCGAGAATTGCATGGTGGCATCGGGCAGGATCGGCAGGCGCAGAGCCCCGCCGTCAATAAGAGCGGGATTCTCCGGGGCTTCCGATTCATCGTAAGGACCGCGTTCTTTCGGGCCGGCCGCGGCATCTGCGCTATCGGCATCAGCATTGCCGGCGGCGCCGGCATCAGAACCACCGGCGCCAGCGCCCTCCGCGCCGCCATGTGCCACACCGGAGTTATCCGCGGCGAGGTCCTGGCCGGCTTCGTCACGTTCGCCCGGCTGCGATGCGGGGGCCTCGTTTTTCTTCCGCCGTGAGAACCATGCCATGCTTATACTCCTCGTCCCGATTCCTTCATTCCCTCTAGTCTACTGAGGGAGCTCACCCTCGTGGAATTCACCCACCGTAGGGATGCACTGTAGTGAGATACCGCGGCCCGTGGGCCGCGGCGTCGTCGTACTTCTTCTTCGCGTGCCGCAAACGTAACCGCCGCACGCATGCTCGTTTCCCGCTAGCCCGCGCAATCCACGCAAACGGGCAGGCCGTCTTCCACGTGATCCAATTGGGAGCGGTGGTGAACCAGGAAGCACTGCGAGCAGGTGAATTCATCATCCTGGGCGGGAATCACATTGACGGATAGCTCAACATTGGACAGGTCCGCGCCGGGCAGCTCAAAGCCCTCGGCCGCTTCGACCTCGTCCTCATCAACCGCACCGGACTGCTGGTCCGAGCGCCGCCCGGCGAGCTGCTCGAAGGAATCCTCGCGGAGCTCCTCGTCTTGCTTGCGCGGAGCATCGTAATCTGTTGCCATAAAGTCACTCTCCAAAAGTGCCGGGGTCCACGCGGTGGATTCCGCACGAACCGGCGTCCACCCGCGAGAAACGGATCTTTCCGCCCTCGCGTATGGTCCTGACGGGTGGTACTGCGCGCTTAGTGTAACAGCACCCGCGCCACATGGAAACACACCCGCGCCCAATGCCTGCTTTTCGGGCCCGGAGGTGGCACCCTAAGAGTGGTACCAAGAGTAAGGGAAGAGATGAAAAAGCTGGAGCTGCTCGGCTTGCAACCCGACGGTCACAACCTCACGCTTAATGATGAGGAGGGCAATCGCTACCTGCTGCCCGTCACCGATGATCTGCGGGCGGCCCTGCGCAAGGATCCCCATCCCAGCGCTCCGGATGAGGAGATCACTCCGATGGGGCCGCGTGAAATCCAAGCTTTGGTGCGGGCCGGCCGCAGTGTTGACGATATTTCCGAGATGGCTGCACTGCCCCCTTCGCGTATCTCCGCCCTGGCTCACCCCATTATTGCGGAGCGTAACTACACCGCCGCACAGGCCCGGAACTACACTCTCGGGCGCGATGTGGGAGGTTTCACAGTTGAAGAACTCGTCACATCGCGGTTGGTTGCCCGCGATGTGGATACCGCGTCGATTACGTGGGATGCGGTGCGTGAGGCCGGGCAGCCCTGGGCGCTGATTGTGCGGTTTATCTCCGCCGGGCGCGAGCACGAGGCCCGCTGGTTTATCGATACGGATCGCCACACTCTCCAGGCCCGCAATGATGAGGCGTCCTGGCTTTCGGAAACGTCCCTCACGGCCGATGCCGGCCCTTGGCGCCCGGATCACACCCCCGCGGTAGTGCCGGGCAGCGCGGATCCTGTTTTTTCCGGTACGACGACGCCCGCGGCGGTTCCCGCCGCGGTGGCCTCTCCGGCGGCGGCTCTCCCAAGCGTGGTGGATACTCCCCCGGCGCGTGCCTCTATTGATGAGGTGCTGGCCTCGCTGGATTCTCAGCGTGGTAAGTCACGGCCCATGCCGGATGCCGATCATGATATTGACCCCGATGAATGGGATGGGGCGCATCGGGCTCCCGAAGATGAGGAGGAGCTGCGAGCTCCGGCCACCATTGTTTCCCTGCCCTCGCGCGAGGGGCAGCTGCCCGGCCAGCGGGCGCTACTGGAGCCCGAAGAGCTGGCGCAGGCCCCGGTGCTCCGCCCGGCTTCCGGTTCGGATGCGGGTGCTGGTTCTGACGCGGGTGCTCGGGCAGTCTCCGGTGCGAGCGCGGAACCGAGCGGTTCTGACGTGGCTAGTGGTACAGCAACAGAGAGTCCCGCTCCCGCGCCGGCACCTAAGGCAGCCTCCGCACCGGTTCCCAATAAAACGGCCCCGGCTAGCGCGCCGGAGAAAGCCGCTCCGGCAGCTACCGAGGCACGGCGCGGGCGCAAGCGCACGGATCGGCCCACCATGCCATCCTGGGATGAGATCGTCTTCGGTAAAAAGGACTAGTGTTAGCGCGCTAGTGCCCGCTCTGGCACGCTAACGCCACGCGGTGCCCAGCAGCCGCGCGCACCGCTACCCATTCCGGAGTCTCACGTAACCTCCGGCACGCGCCGCTACGCATTTGCAAAGCACTACTTAAGCTCCAGGAGCAGGGGGATCAGCATTTCCGTGGGGGTAAGCGAACCGTGGACCCCGCGCATAAAGGTGGTGCCCGGCTGCATCTGCCCGGTGTGCACCACGCTCAGGCGACCGCGCTGGAAAGCGAGCACATCGCCCATAGCTTCGCGTGCCTGCGCAGTGACCGGCCCGAACATGCCGGTGGCGATGGCTTCCTCTTTGGTGTAAATCCAGGAGCGCTCCCCCAGGTAGTCCCGCCAGCGTGCCGCCACCGCTTCCGGTTCCCGAGTGTAAAGATGCACCGCGCGTTCTTCCCCGGAATACAGGTCCACGCCTTCGCTCAGTGCCGGCGTGGTGGCCACATCAATGCGTTCGCTCGGATCGACCATGCCGTGATCAGCAGTGAGGACCAGCAGGGTATCCGGGGGGAGCAGCCGGGTGAGCAGGCGGATACCAGCGTCCAGATCTTCGAGCGCCATAGTCCATTCCTCACTGGTGGCTCCCCAGCGGTGCCCGCGGTGATCGACGTCCCCCCAGTACAGGTAGGCGAAACGCCCGCCCTCCCGCAGGAACCGCGCGGCTAGGTGCACCCGGTCATCGAGGGCCGGGCCTCCGATCGCGGTAAAACCACGCCAGGCGGCCCGGGTCAGCCCCGAACCGATATGGTCCGGATCCTGGATGGCTCCCAGCTGCTTGGCTATCCCGGGCCGGGCGACCTCCAGGCGCTGCGCCCAGGTGGGGACCGGCTGCCATTCCTCCGGATCGAGCCCGCTATTCTCCCAGCTAATCAGGGAGAAATTGCGGCCGGTACGCGGGGAGCGCAAGGAGTAGGACAGCATCGCGGTGCGCCCGGGGAGTTCCCCGGTACCCAGGGTGGTGAGGGCGGCCGCGGTGGTGGATGGCGCAGTGGAGGTGAGCGGTTCGCGCGCGGTGAGAGCCCGCAGGGTGGGTGCGTGGCCAATGCGCGCCGCCAGGTTTTCCGCCCCCAGGCCATCCACGAGGACGAGGCAGACTCGGCTAGCACGCGGCAAATCCAGCATGCCAGTCCGCGCCGTTTCCGCCGCGGATTCCGTTTCGGGCAGCACCCCGCAGGCGGCTAAACATTCACCCAGGACGGCACGTAGCGAGCGCGCGGCAGGCAGCACAGGAAGCTCAGTCATGCCTCTCAGTCTACTTTCCGCCTCGACACTCCTGCGCCGCCGCCCCGCCCGCGGCCAAAAAGCGGGATAATTGAGCAATGCCCAAGAATACGAGCCCCGCGGAACATATCGTCGATATTAACGTGTCGGAGGAGATGCGCACCTCCTTCCTCGAGTACTCCTACTCGGTGATTTACGCGCGTGCCCTCCCCGATGCTCGCGACGGTCTCAAGCCGGTGCAGCGCCGTATCCTCTTCCAAATGGGGCAGATGGGCCTGCGCCCCGACCGCGCCCATGTGAAATCCTCGCGCGTGGTGGGTGACGTGATGGGGCGCCTCCACCCCCATGGTGATACCGCTATTTATGACGCGATGGTGCGCCTCGCCCAACCTTTTACCATGCGCTTGCCGCTGGTGGACGGGCACGGTAATTTCGGTTCGCTCGACGACGGGCCAGCTGCCTCGCGCTATACCGAGGCACGCCTGGCGGCCCCGGCCATGGCGATGATTTCCTCACTCGACGAGGACGTCGTCGATATGGTCCCCAATTATGACAACACCCTCCAGCAGCCCGAGGTGCTCCCGGCCGCCATCCCGAATCTGCTGGTCAATGGCTCCTCCGGCATCGCGGTGGGAATGGCGACGAATATTCCACCGCATAATCTTATTGAGGTTATTAACGGGGCGAAGCACCTGCTGCGCCACCCGGATGCGAGCCTCGAGGATATTATGCGTTTTATCCCCGGCCCGGACCTGCCCGAAGGCGGAAAAATTATTGGTTTGGACGGTATCCGGGAGGCTTACGAAACCGGGCGCGGTATTTTCCGTACCAGGGCGACGGCGCGCATCGAAAAAATCAGCCCCCGTAAGCGCGGAATTGTTATTACAGAATTGCCCTATCTTGTGGGGCCGGAAAAGATCATTGACAAGCTCAAGGACGCCGTTAACGCCAAGAAAATTCAGGGGGTCTCCGGGGTACAAAACCTGACCGACCGGCACCATGGCATGCGGCTCGTCGTCGAAGTAAAAAATGGGTTCCACCCTGAGGCGGTCCTCGCCCAGCTCTACCAGCACACTCCGCTCGAAGATTCTTTCGGGATTAATAATGTGGCCTTGGTTGATGGCCAGCCGCAAACCCTGGGGCTGCTGGAGCTGCTGCGGGTGTGGATTAAGCACCGCATCACAGTGACGCGCCGGCGCAGTGAGCACCGTTTACGGGCGGCGCAATCTGATTTGCACCTGGTGGAGGGCTTGCTCATTGCCGTCCTCAATATTGATGAGGTGATCGCGGTTATTCGTTCCTCGGAAGATACCGCGGCGGCCCGCGAGCGGCTCATCGCTGTTTTTGATCTCTCCGAGGCGCAGGCCGATTATATTTTGGAGCTGCGGCTGCGCCGCCTCACCAAGTACTCCCAGATTGAGCTGGAAGGGCGCCGGGAGGAGCTGGAGCGCACCATCGCGGAGCTGGAAGAAATCCTCGGTTCGCCCGAGCGGCTGCGGGACGTGGTCGCTTCCGAAATGACGGAGGTGGCCCAGCAGTTCGGGACCCCGCGGCGCACCGTGCTGTTGGAATCGGACGGGGCGGCCAGCGCGGCGGCACCGGCCGCCCTCCCCCTGGAAGTTTCCGATGATCCGACCTGGGTACTGCTCTCGGGAACGGGGCTGGTGGCGCGCACCGCGGGCGGCGATGCTCCCGAGCGCGGCGGCCCGCGCCGGGCCCACGATGCGATCATTTCGCGGGTTGCCGCCACGGCCCGCGGGCATATCGGGGTGGTGACCAGCCACGGGCGCATGATCGACCTGGATGTGCTCACCGTCCCGGCGCTTCCCGATACCGTGGGGGCTCCCTCGCTGGCCGGGGCCACCCCGATAGCGGATCTGATTTCTCTGGATTCCGGGGAGCGCGTGATCGGGCTGGCCCCGCTTACCGCGGCCGAGGGCGATCCAGTTCTTACCCTCGCCACCGCGCACGGGCGGATTAAACGGGTGAACGGCGCGTACCCGAATAAGGAAAGCTGGGAGGTTATTACCCTGGCTGAGGGCGATAGCGTGGTGGGCTGCGCCCTGGCCCGCGATACCGATCAGGTGGTTCTTATTACGAGCGATGCGCAGTTATTGCGTTTTGAGGCATCACTGGTGCGCCCGCAGGGCCGGGCCGGCCAGGGTATTGCCGGGATTCGCTGCGCGGAAGGCGCCCAGGTGATTACCCTCGGGGTGGTGCCCGGTGATGATCTTGCCGGTTCCCTGGTGGCCACGATTGCCTCGAATGCGCAGGCGCTTCCGGGTACCGAACCGGGCAGCGCGAAGGTGACGCCGCTGGATCGTTTCCCGGCGAAGGGCCGGGGTACGGGCGGGGTGCGCGCCCAGCGTTTCCTGCGCGGGGAAAATATGTTGGCGGTGGCCGCTACTGGCCCCGAGCCGCTGCGCGCTATCACGGCCTCCGGCCAGCCGGTTGAGCTACCCGAAGTTGAAGAAAAGCGGGATGCTTCGGGCAGCGCCCTGACGGTCCCGGTGGCAGCTATCGGAAGCTAGCCGCACGGCGCGGTGTTGCCGCGGCCGCTTGGCGCATGTACCGCCACATGCCGCTAGGCACCGCACACCGCCGCGGAACGCGGCTCCTTAGGAGCGCGCCGGCAGATCCGGGAGCGGGTGGTGCACCACCCGGGTGCGTTCGGTGACCTCGAAGCCGAAACTCTCATACAGGCTCAGGCGCGCTGCGCTTTCGGGAGTCAGGCGGCTGCCGTCCGGCTCGTAGTGGACGGTGAGATCCAGGGTGGTGGCATCCATGCCGCTATGCGCCTGGGCGGCGATACTGGCGGCCAGCAGGCGGGCATTGACCCCGTCCGGGCTTTCGGCCCGCACCGCGAGCTCATCAACATAGCCCTCCCGGAATCCCAACCCGGGCCAGTCCTGTTCATAAGCGGCGGTCATAATGCACCCGAGTACCCGGGGCCGATCCCCGCGGGTATCTACCGCCAGGAAACTCCATTCCCGGCGCATAAAAGCACATTCGATCCGCCACTGCTCCCGGGTGTAAATCGGGTAATTCAATTTATCTGCGTAAAAGGAATTGTGGGCGAGAAGCGCGGCGTCGTCCCGATCCGGGGTGAGGGGAACAAGCTCCACGCCGCTATTGTCCGTATGCGCGGAAACGGGCAGAGGCAGCGGCCCGCGCGTGAGCGGGCGGCGCATTTGCAGGTAGGAGAGCCGGTCGGTGAAACCGGCGGCCGCCAGGGCCCGGCCCCGTTCCGGGTCCCAGCTTTCCACATTCGCCACGGCCACCGGGTGGAGGGTGCCGGCCGCCAGGGCCGGGGCGCGGCGTAATTGTTCGGCGAGCACCTCGCGGGCGGCCTGTTCACGCACTTCCGGGCTGAGCTCGGGATGCACGCTGGCCGAGAGCGTGACCGTGGGATGCGCGGTGCGCGCATCGTAAAGGCGCACAATACCGAAGGCGAGGAGGCGCCGGCCCGGTGCTGCGTCGTCGTACCACCCAAAAACGCTATGCGGAACCGAGGGCTCAAACATGAGGTCGATTTCTTCGCGCGAGGTGCGGAAACTGGAGTTCACGGCACTTTGGTGGGTGTCCAGCAGCGTGAAAATCGCGCGGGCGTCCGCCGCCGTGAGATCGCTCCACCGTATCGCGCCGTTACCCATGAGCCCTCCTTTACGGGTATGACTCTCAAGTGTAGCGAAGCGCGGGCCGGGAAACTTAGGCATCGATCTTGTCGTAGGAAATATGCTCGGCGCCTTCGACAATAAATTCGCGGCGCGGAGCCACCTCGTTACCCATCAACACCTCAAAAACGGACTCGGCTTCCCGCAACGCGGCTTCATCCTCGATGCGGATGCGCCGCAGGGTGCGGTGGGCCGGATCCATGGTGGTTTCCGCGAGCTGGTGCGCGTCCATCTCCCCCAGGCCCTTGTAGCGCTGGATGGGTTCCTTATAGGTTTTCCCGGCGCGTTCGAGCTTCTTGAGTTCCCGATGCAATTCCTCTTCGGAATAGGTATAAATATACGAGCCCTTTTTCCCGCCGCGCCCGGCCACCTCGATGCGGTGCAGCGGCGGTACCGCGGCGAAAACCCGCCCGGCTTCCACGAGGGGACGCATATAGCGGAAGAACAGCGTGAGCAGGAGGGTGCGGATATGGGCGCCGTCCACGTCCGCGTCCGTCATCATAATAATTTTCCCGTAGCGCGCCGCGGCGAGGTCAAAAGTGCGCCCAGAACCGGCCCCCACCACCTGAATAATGGAAGAAACCTCCTGGTTACGCAGAATATCCGCGGGCGAGGCGCGCTGCACATTGAGAATCTTGCCGCGAATGGGCAGCAGCGCCTGGAATTCCGAGGAACGCGCCAGTTTCGCGGTGCCCAGCGCCGAATCCCCCTCGACGATAAAAAGCTCGGTGTGTTCAATATCATCGCTGCGGCAATCGGCGAGCTTGGCGGGCAGAGTGGAATTTTCGAGCGCGTTTTTCCGCCGCGAGATTTCCTTATGGACGCGCGCGGCCACCCGCGCCCGCATTTCCGCCACGATTTTTTCGAGGAGCCGCGAGGTTTCGGTTTTTTGGTCGCGTTTCGTGGATGCCAGGATACTGTGGAGCTGTGCTGCGACGACGCGCGCCACGATGGGGCGCACTGCCGCCGTCCCCAGGATCTCCTTCGTTTGCCCCTCGAATTGGGGTTCGGCTAGCCGGACCGTGACAACCGCGGTCATCCCGGCCAAAATATCGTCTTTTTCGATTTTGGCATCTTTGGCGGTGAGCTTGAGGCGCCGCGAATTAGTGTCGATCAGGGCGCGCAGGGTTTTCACCACGCCCTGTTCGAAGCCACTCTGGTGCGCCCCTCCCCCGGGCGTGCGAATAATATTAACGAAGGATTCGGTGATGGTGTCATAGCCAGTTCCCCAGCGCAGGGCCACATCCACTTCGCAGGTGCGTTCAACTTCCTGGGCGCGCAAATGCCCGCTTTCCGGGTCGAGGACCTGCACGTTTTCGGTGAAAGTTTCGCTGCCCGTGAGGTGCATGGTGGCGGTGAGAGCCGGATCGGTAGCCAGGTAGTCCGCAAAATCGACGACGCCGCCCTCGTAGTGGAACACTTCCTCATGGGGACCGTTCTCCCCCGGGGTACCCGCCAGGCCGCGTTCATCGCGGATGGTGATGGTCAGGCCGGGCACCAGGAAGGCGGATTGGCGTACCCGCTCGGTGAGCAGGTCATAGGAGAATTCTGCTTCGGCCAGGAAAATCTGGGGGTCAGCCCAGTAGCGCACGGATGTTCCGGTGTTTTTCTTCGCTACTTTCCCGACTGTGTCAAGTTCGCTTCCGTGGGTGAAAGCTTCGAAAGGTGCCTCCGGGGAGGGCTGGGCACCGTCCTGGAAACGCCCGGGTTCGCCGCGTTTGAATTGCATCTGGTAAACCTTGCCGCCGCGCCGGACTTTCACGTCCATGCGCGCGGAGAGGGCATTGACGACCGAAGCGCCCACGCCGTGGAGGCCGCCGGAAGCGGAATAGGATCCGCCGCCGAATTTCCCGCCGGCGTGCAGGCGGGTGTACACAACTTCCACGCCGGAAAGTCCCACCCCGGGGACAGTATCCACGGGGACGCCGCGGCCGTCGTCGGTTACCTCAACCGATCCGTCGGCGTAGAGGGTGACGGTGATATGGGTGGCGAATCCTTCCAGGGCTTCGTCGATGCCGTTGTCGATGATTTCCCAGAGGCAGTGCATGAGTCCGCGTGAATCCGTGGAGCCGATGTACATGCCGGGGCGTTTGCGCACGGCTTCCAGGCCTTCGAGGACTTGGAGATGACGAGCTGAGTATTCTTCGGAAGTTGACACACCGGTAGTTTACGCGAACGGCTGTTCGCGAGCCGCCGCGGCGCGCGTGAAGGTGTGTGAAAGTGCGTGAATTCCACGGTTCACACCAGTCCCAGCGGGGCACATTAACTCAAAAGCGGCCCGGGTGGGCCGCTGGTGGTGAGATCGAAGAGAAGCTAGGCGATATTTTCGCGTTCGTCTTGAATCTCAAGGGCATCTTCACGCAGCTTATCGAGGTGCTGGGAAGCATGATGGCCGCAGAAGAAAAGTTCTCCATAAGGCAGGCGTACCCGAACGTAAGCCTGGGCTCCGCAGGCATCGCAACGATCCTGCGCGGTCAAGGGAGCTAATTCAGTCAATGTAGTACTCACATACCTATCAAAGCATAAAAGGGCGCGCTTATTCCTGAGGAGAAGATCACCCCGGGCCCGTGCTCTCGGTAAGCTGAACGCATGGGTGTTTCTCAGGCGCACGGTATTTCTTCTGGCTACGCTGCCCTCGATTTGGAAACCACCGGTTTAGATGCGCGCACTGACCGGATTGTGGAGATCGGGGTGGTGCTTCTGGATGAGCAGGGCAACCCGGAGCGCGAATGGGACAGCCTGGTGAACCCGCTGCGGCCCATGGGAGCTACGGAAATTCACGGGGTACACGCTGCGGAAGTGGCACAGGCGCCGTCGTTCTCACAACTGCTCCCCCACGTGGAACGGTTGCTACACGGGCGTATCCTCGTGGCGCATAATGCCCGCTTTGACCTGGGTTTTCTCAACGAGGCTTTCCGCCGGGCCGGAAGCCCGCTACGTATCCCGCTCAGCGCCGCCGTGTGCACGATGGATCTCTCGCGCATTTACGTTCCTGAGGGGCGCCATTCCCTCATGGCCGTGGCGCGTCGGGCCGGCATTGAGATAGAAGAACACCACCGCGCCATCACGGATGCGCGTATGTGCGGGCGGCTCCTGGCGGAATATCTGCGCCGGGAGGCGCGCGGGGAACGCTACGCCACCCGCGCGCACAGCAGAGACGGGCGGGAAATAACAGCAGCGGCGTGGGACGATGCTCGCCGCCACGCCGCTGAGATTATTTGGCCCACCCCGCTATTCGAGGTGGAGTTCCCGGGTGTGCGCCGCGCGCCTCGGGAACCTGCCACGCCTGGTTTTACTCCAGGTAGTCACGCAGCACCTGCGAACGGCTCGGGTGGCGCAGCTTAGACATGGTCTTGGATTCGATCTGGCGAATGCGTTCACGGGTGACCCCGTAAACCTTTCCGATTTCGTCCAGGGTTTTCGGCTGGCCGTCGGTGAGGCCAAAGCGCATGGAAACCACCCCGGCTTCGCGTTCGGATAGGGTATCGAGAACGCGATGGAGCTGCTCTTGGAGCAGGGTGAAGCCCACGGCGTCCGCCGGGACCACCGCTTCGGAATCCTCAATGAGGTCACCGAATTCGGAATCGCCATCTTCACCGAGCGGGGTATGCAGGGAAATGGGTTCACGACCGTACTTTTGAACTTCGACGACCTTTTCTTCGGTCATATCCAGTTCTTTCGCCAGTTCCTCGGTGGTTGGTTCCCGCCCGAGTTCCTGGAGCATTTGGCGCTGGACCCGCGCGAGCTTATTGATGACTTCGACCATATGCACCGGGATGCGGATGGTACGGGCCTGGTCTGCCATCGCTCGGGTAATGGCCTGGCGAATCCACCAGGTGGCGTAGGTGGAGAACTTATAGCCCTTGGCGTAGTCAAACTTTTCGACGGCGCGCACCAGCCCCAAATTCCCTTCCTGAATAAGATCAAGGAAGAGCATGCCGCGGCCCGTGTAGCGCTTAGCCAAGGAAACTACCAGGCGAAGATTCGCTTCGAGCAGGTGGTTCTTGGCGTGCTTGCCATCGCGGGAAATAATCCGCAGTTCACGGATATAGGCGTGGTCTTTCTCCTTATCAAGATTGCCCTGGTCCAGCAGATGCTGGGCGTATAGCCCGGCCTCGATTCGCTTGGCGAGTTCCACTTCTTCCGCTGCGTTGAGCAGAGGCACTTTACCGATCTGCTTGAGGTAGTCCTTAACCGGATCCGCGGTGGCACCGGCAACGTGAACGCGCACCGCCGGTTCATCCGAATCATCGGAATCCTTGACGGTGAAACCACCCCGGGAATTACGCCCGGTTGTTTCCGTTTTGGCGGCACTATCCGTTTCCTTATCGGCTTCGTCCTCTTCTTCCTCGGGCTCCTCTTCGGAGTCCTCAGAATCGTCTTCGTCATCCTCGAGATCGTCGTCGAGATCTTCGGCATCAACATCCTCAGCATCGACGTCGAAATCTTCATCCTCGAGATCCTCATGTTCTTCAGGATCTTCCGGTTCTTCCTGCTTAGCGGTAGCACGCTTCGAGGTAGCCTTCTTCGAGGTGGAAGCCGCCTTGGATTCGGCCGCCTTGGACGTGGTCTTCTTCGCGGCAGTCTTGCGGGTGGCCGACTTCTTAGCGGCCGGCTTCTCCTCCTTGGCTTCCGCTGCGGCCGCGGTCGCATCCTTAGCGGCCGCCGCAGTTTCCGGAGCTTCGGCTTCAGTGGCTGCCTTCTTGGTGGAAGCCTTCTTAGCCGCGGTGGACTTTGAAGCGGTGGACTTCGCGGTGGTGGCCTTCTTGGTGGAAGATGCCGAAGAAGCTGCCTTGGATTCGGCCGCTTTAGATTCAGCCGCCTTCGATTCGCTTGCCTTGGAGGTGGTCTTCTTGGTGGCAGTCTTCTTGGTAGTGGTGGCCTTGGTGGCAGTGGCCTTCTTAGCGGCCGGCTTCTTCGCAGCCGTTGTGCTTTCGGAAGCGGTAGCTGCCGAGGTGGCCGATGCCGTGCGACTGGAGGAGCGAGAAGCCGCCTTCTTCTTCGTACCCGAAGCGGATGCGGAGACCGCGGTGTCCTTTTCCACGGCAGCGGTTTCTTGTGCACTGGCAGACTTTGTGGCCACGTGAGACCTTTCCCTAGTGTTATCAACGAATGCCGAGAACCGGCACGGGGTATCCACCCCAAAGAGCTACTTAGCGGAACGCGCCCGACCCGCTTTTTGTTCCCCAGCCTCCCCAACGTGCCGATCCTCACATAGCATTCTTATCCTCGGCGACTATAGTTCTCCCACTTCCGCGAGCGCGAACTTTCCCTTCGCCGTGAACTTCTGCCGCCGCGAAATTCCGTGCCCGCGCGAACCTCCGCGAGCGCGAACTTCCCCGCCGGCGCACGTGCCTCTTTCACGCACGCAGCTACTTAGGCTGCTTGCCTACCAGGTCCGTAGCGATCCATAGTTTCCGGCTCTTGGCCCACAGCTTTCGGCTCAATATCCACCGAACCACTCGATGTGGCCGCGTCACCAGGCCCGTCGCCATCCGCGTTGGCAGGGCCTTCACCATCCACGTTGCCAGGCCCGTCGCTATCCGCGTCCCCTTCACCGCCACTACCAGCTTTGGCGCGCGAGCACCTGCCACCCCCGTTCGGGCCGAGCAGCCAGGGTGGCAGCGCGTTCCATTCGGCAGCGTCTTTGAGCATGCGCGCCAGGCGTGAGCCGGAATTGATCTCCAGCGCTTCTTGAGCACGCAGCGCGGTCATGGAGTTTTGCCCCACCCACCAGGCTAAATACGCTGAGCAGGCATAGGGAACCTCCACTCCTTCCGGAGCCAGCCGAGCTAATTCATCCAGCAGTGCCATCATCCCCAAAGCCCGCACGATATTGGGGCGCTCCCCCACCCCGGTGGCGAAGCCCACCGCGGGATCAACGGAAGACATCGGTAGCAGCGGATCGTGTTCGAGGGAAACCTGCAAGATTTTATCCCGAATAGGAATATGCGTGAGCCCGGCCAGGGCCCGCCCCGCTTCGCGGGTGGTGATGCGCGGCGGGCCGGCTTTGCGGCGGCGCACCACCCGGGAAAGGAGCATATCCCAATGCTCTTCCAGGGCCGTAACCTCCTCCCCGCGTGCTTCCTCCATCGCCGCCGCGGTATTACGCATCCGGGTGGGGCTGGCTTTGACGATATTGCGGCTCGGTTCTTGATCCAGCGGAGCCGAACCCTTATATACAAGAGCAGCCGCCGCCTCGGTGGATTCCAATTCTTCCCAGCGGCAAAATGTTTCTTCTCCCATATCCATAAATCCTTCGTTATCGGCAATGAAAAAATCACAACTCCACGCATCGCGAGTGCCCGGGTCGCCATCCCAGAGCCGGGAAAGAGCGGCGCAGAGCAGCTCCAGGAGGGCCAGGACCGAAGCAAATTCGCGGGTGTGCGCGAAGCGAACAAAACTTGGGCAGTACACCACCGCCACGCAGCTGAACATGCGGCAGGCAGCTACCGCGTCTGTTATCTGCCGCGCAACATAGGGTGAGATAGGGCCGGCACGCAGATCCACCCGGATAAGCGGCGTTTCACCCCCGGCCACGGCAACTTCCGGCGGCTCGGAAGATTCCAGAGAACCGAGCCATTGCGGTAGTTCCTCCCCATCCGGGCCCAAAGCCCGGTGTATTTCCGGGCTTCCCCCGAAGAGTACGAAGTGGTGGCGCGGGTAATAGCCCAGCAGATGGGGAATAACAGCGAGGGCATCGCGCGGATGATGAAGTGTGATTGTGTCCATAGGGCTAGATAACCAGCTTCGGCAAGCGCGTGCTCGCGAGTGCCGGTACCCTGTGGATGGGGCGCGCACCTCACGAATCTGTGGATAAAAGAAGCGGAGCACGAGCAATGGAGTGGAGCACTCGCGATTTCACCAACGGGGTTGATAGCCGTATTGAGGCGCGTTTGGATTCGCTGCGCCGTTGGAATCAGCCCGAGGTGGAGGATTTCATCGATACGGTTACCGCGCTGGCGTCCGGTGGTAAGCGGACCCGGGCGCGGCTGGTGCGGGCTGGGATGCTCGCTACTCTCCCGGATCCTACCTGCGCGGATATGGTGGCGGCGGTACGTTTGGGCGCGGCCGTGGAGCTTTTCCAGCTCGCGGCCCTTATTCACGACGATATTATTGACGCCTCTGCCACGCGCCGCGGGGTCCCCACGGTGCATGCCGAGCTGGCGAATTATCACCGCGCATCGGGCTGGGATGGTTCCCCAGAACGCTACGGTTTCCGTGCCGGTTTGATTGTGGGTGATGCCGTGCTAGCACTGGCTTCCCAGGAAGCGGTGAGCGCCGGGCGCAGTGCCCCCCTCGAGCCGTTTTTCACCATGTGTGAGGACGTTGGTATCGGCCAGTTCCTCGATATCCGCTGCGAATACACCCGCGCGGCTACCCGGGAAGATATCAGCGCGATTATCACCCATAAAACGGTCTCGTATTCCGCGCTCTTCCCCCTGCTTATCGGAGCGGCGCTCGCCACCCAGCCCGCCCCGGAAACAATCGCAGATTTGCGGGCTTTCGCCACGCCTTTCGGTGAGGCCTTCCAATTGCGCGACGATATCCTCGGGATTTTTGGCGACCCGGCCGTCACCGGCAAACCCGCCGGTGATGACCTCACCGAAGGGAAAAACACCTTCCTCTTCCTCGAAACTTTGGAGCGGGTCAGCGAGGTGGATGCCCGATGGCTGCGGTCTTTGCGTGGGAAGCGCCTGAAGGGCGACGACGTCGTTCGCGCTCAGGCCCTCATGGAGGACTCCGGAGCGCGGGCTCACGTGGAAAAGATGATTCGCCAACGTGAAGATAGTGCGCGGGCTATCTTGCCGCGCCTGAACGAGGCCGCCCGCGAGAGCTTAGGGGAGCTCCTCCAGCGCCTGCGTTCGCGCACCCACTAAAAAGCCAGGCCGGCGATAACGCGCCGGACCGCGTGGGTGTGCCCGCCAATCAGTGCGCCCAATGGGGTGTCACGTAGTTCCGGTTCGAAGCGGCGTAGCCATTCCTGGGCTTCGTCGTCGTTATATCCGGCATCACGCAAGGAGATAATGGTGCCGCGCAGCGAGGGCAGGGGTACGCGCCGCCCATCTTTCACCACGAATTGCCCCGCATCTGCATAGAGCGCGTTATTTTCCCCGCGCCGCACCGCCAGGAAACGGGCGTCGCGCAGCTGGGAGCGTACCGTACGCAGATCGATCTCGAGGTAATCGGCCAGCTCCGGAAGGCTCAACCACGTCACAGTTGTATTCTCTTTTTCCACGCTTCCCATCTTAATGCCGCGCCCGCTCAGGCGCGCAGGTGGGCAAGGGCGCGGCGTCGTCGCCATTACAAAATCGTCACAATCTGGTGACATTTTCACAACAGTGCACTATTGTCACAAGTGGAACAGCGGCCGGGGCGCAATTGAGATGTCCCCCGCACCGGCCAGGAAGTGAGAAACGGTGGGATCGAAGGCGAATCTGGCGCGTTTGCGGGCGCAGGCACCGGCCCCGCGCTACGAGCTTTCGCACGCGGAAATCGCGGCGCGTTTGAATGCGATTATCGCCCCGAGCCGGGCGGAAACGCAGAAGATGGTGCGTGATACGGCGGCGCTTATGGGCGTCAATCCTCGGCTTGCAATGGCGCATGCCTATATTGAATCCGGTTTCAATTCCCGGGCGCTTTCCCCCAGCGGGGCGGCGGGTGTGATGCAGCTGATTCCCGCGGCTTCGCGGTGGGCGGGGCGGATGGTCGGTCGGGATCTGGACTGGCTCATTCCCGCGGATAATATCACCGCGGGCATCGCGATTATCCGCTATTTGCAGCGCCACACCTCCAGTACTCACGAGGCGATTGCCGCCTACTATCAGGGCCTGGCGCGACTGCGGGAGGCGGGGCCGTATCCCTCTACCCAAAAATATGTGCTGCGGGTCTTGCGCGCGGCCAAGAGTTTCTAAACGCGGCGTTGCGAAGCGGCGCGCTACCCTAGGTGTGTGACTATTCCTTCCCTGCCGGCCGGGTGGCTTGAGGGCCGCTACCGTCTCGACGCCCCGGTGGCGCGCGGCGGGATGGCCACGGTGTACCGCGGCTACGATACGAAGCTGGATCGCGTGGTGGCGATCAAAATTATGCACCCCGATTTGGCCGCCCTCGATGATTTCACGCGGCTTTTTCAGCGGGAGGCGCGGGCGGTTGCCGCGCTGAGCAGCCCGCATATCGTCACTATTTATGACCGCGGGGTGTGGAACGACGGCGCAGCTGAGCGCGCGTACCTCGTCATGGAATACGTGCCCGGCCCCACGCTACGCCACGAGCTGGAGCGCCTGGGTTCTTTCCAGCTCGGCACCGCACTCAACATCTGCGACCAGGTACTCCAGGGCCTGGCCGCTGCCCACCGGGCCGGCATTATTCACCGGGATATCAAGCCGGAAAATATTTTATTCGACGACGCCTGCCCGCCTCCCTCCCCCGTCCGCCTTCCACAGCTCGCGGTGACGGTGACCGATTTCGGCTTGGCCCACGCGGTAAGTGCTTCCTCGGGGGCGCTACCGCGTTGGGGAACTCTTGCCTATACCGCTCCGGAAGTTTTGGAGCAGCGAGCGGTGAGCCCGGCCTGTGATATTTATGCCACCGGCCTGGTGCTTTTTGAGTTACTTGCCGGGCGCCTGCCCTGGGCCGGGTATTCAGCCGCGCAGCTCGCGGCGGCCCAGGCCCGGGAAGATCTGCCGCGCCTGGCCGGGGAAAATCCGTGGCTGCCGGCGCAGGTCGATTCTTTTATTGGGGTGCTCACCGCGAAAAATCCGGCGGATCGCCCGGCGAGTGCCGTGGAGGCCCGTGAGTTGCTGCGCCCGCTGCGGGCTAGCGTCGCTGATGATGCCGCGCTGCGGCGTATTCCGGTCACGCCGCGCCGCCCGCAGCCGGTGCACCGTGAAGATGTGTCGGGCGGTAATGGCGGCGCCGAGCTGGAGACCGCGGCTGGAGCAAGAACGGAGCACGCCACCACGCTCAATGCTGGAGCGGATGCGACAGTTCCGGTGCGCGCCCCGGCGCACCGTGCCCCGTCCGTCCTCCGCCCCACCCGGAAACTTACGGCGCGACCGGCAAGCTCGCAGCAAGATACGGCGCGCTCGCAGCGCGGTGCGGGAACATCGGGGCAGCACACCGCTGGGCGGCGGCGCGCCCGCGCGTGGCGGATTGCCGCCTGGGTATGCGCAATTGCGCTGCTTGCTGGGGCAGGCGGTGCCACGTGGGCCCTCACGGCCGGCCCGTGGGCGCGGGTAACGGTGCCTGAACTTGCCACCGGTCTCACCCAGGCACGCAGCCAGATGGAGGCGCTCGGGCTCACTGTGGAAACGGAAGTGCGCAGCGGGAACGGTGCGGCACCGGGCACCGTGCTGGGCAGCGATCCGGAGGCGGGGAGCCGGGTGCGCCCGGGGAGCACGGTTGAGCTTCTCATTGCCGGAGCGGCCCTGGACTGTACCGTTCCCGATGTGGCGGATATGGCGGAAGCGGAGGCACGCGCCGTGCTTGAAAAAGCGGGCTTCCAGGTGCAGGTGCGCTATCGGGAAACCCGGGCTGCCGCGCCGGGCACCGTGCTGCGCCAGGATCCTGGCCCCAGCATCAGCACTGCACCCGGGCAGAAGGTCACCCTTATTATTGCGGCGCGGTAGCCAGGCCACACTCGCCCGGGCACGCTCGCCCCGGCACCCGGCCGCGAACGCACCCAAGCAGGGCCGCGGCAACGCCAGGCCGCGCGCCCAGCCCTCGTTTTACAGGTGCACGTCGCGCAGCATTTCGGCCAGCTGATAGGCCAGCTCGAGGGACTGCTGGTGGTTCAGGCGCGGATCGACCAGCGATTCGTAACGTTCGGTGAGGGTCTCTTCGAAGATTTCTTCGGAGCCGCCCAGCACCTCCGTCACGTCATCCCCGGTCAGTTCCACGTGAATACCGCCCGGGTGGCTACCGAGAGCTTCATGAACCGCAAAGAACCCGCGGATTTCCGCCATAATATCGCTCAGCCGGCGGGTCTTAATTCCATTGGAAGCCTTGATGGTATTTCCGTGCATGGGATCCGAGACCCAGGTAACCGGGCGGCCATCACGCTGCACCGCTTCCACCAGGGGCGGCAGGGCTTCTTCCACCCGCCCGGCTCCCATGCGGGTAATGAAGGTGAGTCGGCCCGGTTCACCTTCCGGATTGAGCTTATCGATAAGGGCGAGAGCGGTATCTGGCGTCGTCGTCGGACCTAATTTCACCCCGATCGGGTTACGTGCGTGGGAGAACATTTCCACGTGGGCGCCATTAACATCACGGGTGCGTTCCCCGATCCACAGGAAGTGGGCGGAGGTGAGGTAGGGCTCGTGAGTGCGCGAGTCGATGCGCATCATAATTTCCTCGAAGGGCAGCACCAGGCCCTCGTGGGAGGAATACAGTTGTGTTTCTGCCAGCTGGGCGCCGTCGACCCCGGCCGCGGTCACGAAACGCATGGCGCGATCAATTTCGCTCGCGGTTTTTTCGTACCGCACGTAGGCCGGGTTGGCAATAAAACCGCGGTTCCAATCGTGCACGGAACGCAGGTCGGCGAAACCGCCGCGCGTGAAAGCCCGCATGAGGTTGAGAGTGGCCACCGAGTACAGGTAGGCCTCCTCCAAACGGTGCGGATCGTGGCGGCGCGCCGCGGCCGTGAATTCGTGCCCGTTGATGGAATCGCCCAGGTAGGAGGGCAGGGTGGTGTCCCCAATAGTTTCGGTGGCTTGGGAGCGCGGCTTGGAGTACTGGCCGGCCATCCGCCCGATTTTCACCACCGGCACCGAAGCCCCGTACGTCAAAATAACCGACATTTGCAGGAGGGTGCGCACCTTGGCACGGATGCGATCCGCGGTGATTTGCTCGAAAGATTCGGCGCAATCCCCACCCATGAGGACAAAAGCTTCGCCGCGTTGCGCGGCCGCGATACTTTCGCGCAGCCGATCGCATTCGCCCGCAAAAACCAGGGGCGGCATTTTCGCCAAGCGCTGCATAACCGCAGCGAGCTCTGCTTCATCCTCGTAATGAGGTTGGTGCAGAGCGGGCTTCTCGCGCCAGGTGTGGGCCAGCGCGGCAATTTTATGAGTATCGTCCTCAAACATAATCGAAATTTTAGCCCGGAACGAGCGCGCGGGCGGAATTGCGTCGATGCAATGAGACGCGCGCGGCACGAAAACTCGCCCCGCACAAAAAACTCGCCCCGCACCAGGTCAACCGGTACGGGGCGAGCAATCAGGTGTACAGCCTAGCTAGCAAGAGCCGCGGCTTACCCACCGCTTAGGCGTGCGGGCGGACCTCCTGGCCGATGGCCTTCATGGTCTCCACGAACCAATCCTGGGTGATATCGAAAGCCTTGTGGCCCTTCACCCGCGGGAAAGCAATATTGGTGAGGACGTTACCGTTTTCCTCATCGTGGCCGATGAGGCCGGGCTTGCCTTCCAGGGCGCACTGCACAGCCAGATCCACCATGCCCTTGATGAGGCGCAGGTCCTCAGCATTGGCGTGCCAGGCGCGTGAGAAGTATCCGGACTTCTGCACCATGACCTTTTCCGCGCCGAGCTTCTGCGCGAATTGCTCCGCGAACCAACGGCCCGGATTGACCTTATCGAGCTGGACGTGCCCGAAGGGATCGCGCGGCACTTCCTGGCCGGCGGCTTCCATTTCGGCCACGATTTCATCCACGCCCGCACCTTCGGAAAGGAAGATATTGACGTTGCCAATCTCATCCATAATCTTCTTCAGGCGCTCGGCTTCGCCGTTGATATCCAGCGCCATTTCGGGCAGGAACACGGCGTGTACATCCCAGCGTTCCTTGGTCAGGCCCAGCGCCGGAGCCCATTCCTGCTCCTGAACCCAATCGTGGTAGTACTTGGAGGCCTGCGCGGTGAGGTACCCGCAATTGCGCCCCATCACTTCGTGCACGATGAGCATGCGCGGGTTGGAGCGATGCTCGCCAATAATATGCTGGGCGTAAAGCGAGGCTTCTTCCGCGGCGGTCCAGGCACCCAGGGACTGGCGCACCGGAATAATGTCATTATCGATGGTCTTGGGCAGGCCCACCACCACGAGGTGATGCCCGTTTTCTTCCAGGTAGGCAGCCAGATCCGCGGCGGTGGTATTCGTATCATCACCGCCGATGGTGTGGAGCACATCCACGCCATCTTCCACGAGGCGCTGGGCAGCGAATTCCAGCGGATTCACGCCTTCTTCCACGAGGCCACGCTTGACCAGATCCGCGGTATTGGTCAGCTTGACGCGGGAGTTACCGATGGGCGAACCGCCGAAACGGTGCAGGATATGGGCCTGTTCGCGCCCTTCCTTATCGATGGTGATGTAATTCCCGGTGAGCAGCCCGTGGTAGCCATGCTGGTAGGCAATAATTTCCACATCGGGCGCAATTTCCGTATAGCGCTCAATGAGGCCACCCACGGCCGAGGACAAACACGGGGCGAAACCTCCGGCGGTCAAGAGCGCAACGCGGCGGACAGTCATCGTTAACCTTCCGTTTCTGATTGGGGGATTATTCCGCTGTTGATTATACCCGCCGCTATAGTGTCTTTCATGGGAGAAGGACCTACGGGCGAGCGCCCCGATAATAGCTTCGATGCGCAGTGGGACAAGATCGCGCGCGAACTAGAAGCCGAAGGCGTGGGCGCGAATATCGATAGCGCCCGCGGTGGCGGGGTGGCGCTACCTCCGGTGGATACTTCCCCGCGTTACACCGATGCCGCGTGGGCGCTGAGTGGTGGGCGCGCGGCCGGCCCGCGCGATTGGTCCCCAGCCCCGGAAGATTCAGATTTTTCTGACGACGACGCCACTTTTGACCCGGCCTCTCGCGAAGAATACTACGTTCCCCAAGCCCCCGCCCACCGCTACGCCAGTCTCGCCTGGGTGGCCACCGGGGTGCTGGTCCTCATCAGCGCGCTCATGTTTATCGGGCTGCTGCCCGCGCCGCGCCTAACAGCCTGGATCCTGGCCGGTGGGGCGCTGGTGGGCGTGGTGGTCGCCATTATTTTGACGGCACCCGCCCGCGAAGATACCGATCCGTACGACGACGGCGCCCGCCTGTAGCACGCTACTTCCGCGCGAATTTATGTCGTAGCTCCGCGCTAGGGTAAAAAGCATGACAGCACGGCATATTCCGCGGCCCGGCACCCGGATCGATACTGAACCTATTGAGGTGTATCGATCCGGCCGCCCGTTGCTGCCCCGCCAACTGGAATTCGCGGATCTCGGTACTCCCCTGGAGGAAGTGACCTTCGTGGTGGTCGACGTGGAAACCACCGGAGGGAGGCCCGGGGCGCATTCACTTACCGAAATAGGGGCGGTGAAAGTGTGCGGCGGGGAAGTGGTGCAGGAGTTCTCTTCTCTCATTAATCCCGGGGTGCCCATCCCGGCCCAGATCACCGTGCTCACCGGAATCACCACCGCGATGGCGATGGGCGCTCCCCCGCTCAGCGAGGTTCTCCCTGCTTTTCTCAATTTTCTAGAGCCTAATGCCCCAGCGCTTGACGGTGGCGCACCTGTTCCCGGCGGTGGGACTCCCGTTCCAAGCAGTAGAGTGCCGGCCCGAAACCGGGCAGCGGAGCCACCGGTGCTCGTGGCTCATAACGCCCGCTTTGATATGTCCCATTTGCGCGGGGCGTGCGAAGCGATAGATGTGGCGTGGCCGCGGCTGCGTGTCCTCGATACCCTCGGGCTGGCGCGGCGTATTTTCACCCGCGATGAAGTCCCCAACCATAAATTGAGCACCCTGGCTGGCTACTGCCGCGCCGCGGTGCAGCCAAGCCATCGTGCCCTCGATGATGCGCGGGCCACCGTAGATGTGCTCCACGCAATGATCGGGCGGCTCGGTCCGCTGGGAGTCACCCATATTGAGGACCTGCTCACCGCATCCAATCCGGTTCCGGCCCGCCGGCGCCGCCGCGCCGTGCTCGCCGACCACGTGCCACACGGCCCGGGTAGCTACCGTTTTATCGGCCCGAATGATGAGGTACTCTACGTGGGCAGCTCCGGGAATATGTACCGAAGGGTGCGCCAATATTTCACCGCCGCGGAAAAACGCCGCCGCATGGCAGAAATGGTAGAGCTGGCCACCCGGGTAGAAACCACGCCCACCGCCACTCTGCTGGAGGCACGGGTGGTGGAGCTGCGCGATATTACCCGCTTCGACCCGCCCTATAATCGCCGCTCGCGCCGCCCGCAAACTCGCACCTGGATCAGCTTGGACACCACGCCCGTGGCGCGCCTGAAAATTACACGCAGCTGTTCAGCAATGGAGGTCGCGAACTCCCTCGGGCCTTTCGGTTCCCGCACCGCTGCCCGGCGTGCCGCTGAACTCATCGGGGATGAAGCCGGGCTCAACCCCGCCGGCCTCAACGTGCCCCGCCAGGCGGATCTGAGCGATTGCCCGTGCCATTTTGCTTCCCACGCGCCCTGCTATCTTCCCCCGCGCGGCACCGTGAACACCGCCCCGGTGGCGATCTCCCGCGCCCGGCGGCTGCTGGCCGGCTCCCTTGCCGAAGTATGGGATCACCAGATGGCCCGCATTGCTCGCCTGGCCGGTGCGGAGCGTTTCGAAGAAGCCGGAGTGGAACGCGACCGGCTTTCGGCACTCCTCACCGCCGCACACCGGCGGGAATTGCTGATTCCGCTGTGGCAAGCAAGCTGCGTCGTCGCCGCATCTAAACGAGAGGACCACTGGGAAATCATCCTCGCAAGTTACGGCAGGCTGCTTGCTACCGCGACGGTCAGCGAAGCCCGCGATGTTCCCGAACATGCCGCAACGCTCCGCCACGCAACTCCCCTGCTCGCGGCTCCCGCCCGCGCCGCCGAGCACGCCCACCCGGAGGAAACCCAACTCCTGGCCGCATGGCTAGCTGATCCACGTTCGCGAGTACTCGCCATTGAGGGCGAGGTTCCCCTCGCGGTCCCCCTCGCCTCCGCCCACCGCTTCGCCGCTTCCTTCCCGGGCGCCGAAGAATCGCCCGGCTTGGCTGAGCGCTAAACCTCCCCCATTCTCGCCACCTATGTGCCGGACACCACATATACTGATGGTGTTCGCATTCAATTACTGTTCGGAGATTCCGAACATATCTCAACAGGGCGGCACCGCGATACCGCCCAGAATTGGAGTATGAGAATGGCAACCTACACCCTCCCCGATCTTCCCTACGATTACGCGGCACTCGAACCGCATATTTCCGGAAAGATCATGGAGCTCCACCACGATAAACACCACAAGACCTATGTAGACGGCGCCAATAAAGCCCTGGAGAACCTTAGCGAGGCTCGCGAGAAGGGTGATTTCGCGGCGGTGAACCAGTACACGAAGGATTTTTCTTTCAATCTGGGCGGTCATATTAACCACTCGATTTTCTGGACCCTGCTCTCCCCCAACGGCGGAGGGCAGCCGGAAGGCGAACTTGCCGAAGCCATCAAGGATTCCTTCGGTGATTTCGCTACCTTCCAGAAGCAGTTCACGGCTGTGGCCACCGGCATTCAAGGCTCGGGCTGGGCGGTGCTCGGCTACGATTCCGTGGCCGGCAAACTGGTGATCTACCAGATGTATGACCAGGCCAATAATGTGCCCGCCGGGGTGCTGCCCGTTTTCCAGCTCGATATGTGGGAGCACGCCTTCTATCTTGACTACCTCAACGTCAAGGCCGATTACGTCAAGGCGATCTGGAATATCGTCAATTGGGAAGAAGCCGGGCGGCGTTTGGCCACCGCCCAGGAGCAGGCCGCCGGCCTCCTCATTCGCAAATAAGTCGGGCGCGAATCGATTTAGCGCTATTCAGTGATAGCACGAAGGGCGAGGCTCCTCGCAGAGGCACCTCGCCCTTCACGTTATCCTGGCCAATTTTGGCCCTATCCGAAACCGCCGGAAGCTACCCGGTAGCTACCCAGTAACTACCTGGCAACTACACCGCGGAGAGAATATCAACCACCACGGCGATGGCCTGGGCCGGATTATCCTTACTGGGCACGCTCAGCAAAACCCGGGAGCCCACCGGCACCCCGGCCAGGGGCGCGAAAATCTGCTGGGTGGACGGAACCGAACGCGGCCCGGCCGGGTAATTCGCGGTTGTGGGAACCCAGGTGTTTTCCGCGTGGGCGTTATCCCACTGCGCGGCCGCGAACTGGAGCACATAGGTGCCCTTCTCCGGGAGGGGAGCCCCGCTGCCGCGGGCAATCACCGTGGCCTTGAGCTCCGCGGGAGCTTCCGCGCCCTCTTTCACCCGGATCTCGGTAATGGGCTGACCCAAGTCCCCCTTGTAGTCCACCGGGAGCGCATCAGCCGCGGTTTCCACCGTGGCACCGGCCTCACCCGCGCTCTTCGCGTTCCAGGCATCCAGAATTTCCACGTAGAACGCGATGGTATCCGTGGCCCCGATGGAGCCATCCTGGGTACCGCCCGAAGGTCCGTACCCCCACTTCGCCGGGATGGACAAAATCAACTTGTCCCCCACGTGGGCCTTGGCCAGGGTGTGGCTCCAGCCCGGGATCACCTGGGCGAGCGGGAATGTGGCCGGAGCATTACGCGAATAGGAAGAATCGAAAGGCTCGTTCTTCCCCCACACTTGGCCCACGTAATTGACCTTGGCCACCGCATCGGCGCCAAGTTCCGCGCCGCTGCCCTGTTCGAGCACCCGCACCCGCACATCCGCGGGAGCATCCCCCTTCGGGAACTCCAGCAGCGGTGCCTGCGCCGTGCCACCCAGGGACGGCATGCCCTCCTCCGAGTACACGATTTCGGGGACTTCCCCGGGGGCGGGGCTTTCCACCGCGCCGCTTGCCTCAGCACTTGCGGATTCGGAAGCAGCTGGTGTTGAGCTAGCTGCGCCGTCGTTCCCACCCGAACATGCCGCGAGGCTGCACGCAAGCAAGGCCGCCGTGCAGCCCGCAAGAATTTTCTTTCCCATCAATGTCACTTTCTTCATCCCGTTCACGCCGCGCGAGTGCGCCGCGGCCTTCGCGTATCCGCGCTTTAGCGGCTTTCGCCCGCGCCCAGTTTCTCCAGGAGCAGCGCCTCCGCCAGAATAGCGTTACGCCAATCGCCCAGGTGCAGGGATTCGTTATGAGCGTGAGCGCGGGCGTCCGGATCTTCCACGCCGGTCACCAGAATCTCCGCCTCCGGGAAGACTTCCGCGAGGTCGGAAATGAAGGGAATGGACCCGCCGGTGCCGATGTCTACCGATTCGTGACCGAAGGCTTCGCTGAGGGCCTCGCGAGCCAGATGCATGATGGGGGTATCCTCCCCGGCCTTGAAACCGGAACCCGCTTCCGCAACTTCGGTAACCACGGTGGCCCCGAACGGCGCCTGCGCCTCAATGTATTCGGCCAGCAGTTCGCCGGCGCGCTGGGGATCCTGACCGGGAGCCACCCGCATGGAGAGGAAAGCCCGCGCGGAGGGAATCACGGTATTGGAAGCTTCCGCGGTGGAGGTCACGTCCATGCCGATCACGGCGATGGAGGGTTTCGTCCACATGCGCGAATTGAAGGAGCCGGTGCCCAGGAGCTGCATGCCGGGCAAAATCGCGGCATCGCGGCGCAGGTGCTCTTCTTCGTAATCGACGTCGGCATCATCCCACGCATCCAGGCCGGGAACCGCAACGTCACCGTTCTCGTCGTGCAAGGTGGCGATAATCCGCGCTAGGGCGGTCACCGCATCGAGAGTGGGCCCACCGTACTGGCCCGAATGCACGCCGTGGGTGAGAGTGGACACTTCCACCCCCAGGCGCACAACGCCGCGCAGCGACGTGGTCAAGGAGGGCACCCCCACCTTCCAGTTACCCGAATCAGCCACCACGATGGCATCAGCCTCGAGGCGATCCCGGTAGGTTTCCAGGAAAGCGTGGAAGGTAGGCGAACCGATTTCTTCTTCGCCTTCGATGAAGAGGGTGACGTTCACGGCCAGGTCATCGCCGAGGGCCGAGATCGCGGCCATATGGACGAGCACGCCCGCCTTATCATCGGCGGTGCCGCGCCCGTACAGGCGCCCGTTCTTTTCCACCGGCTCGAAAGGATCGGATTCCCAGCCGTCCAGGGTGCCCTGCGGCTGCACATCGTGATGCGCGTAAAGAAGAATGGTGGGCTTATCATCGCCGACGTGCTTATGGGCGAGAATCGCCGGGCGGCCCTTCCCCTGGGGCGTTTCCAATTCAATAATATCGACGTCGAAACCGCGTTCGCGGGCCATGCGCGCCACGAATTCTGCGGATTCACGCACTTTCGCCTGGTCAAATGCATCGGCGGAAACGGAAGGAATACGGACAAGGTCCTCAAGCAAAGCACGATGGACGGGCAGGGCCTCATCCACGCGCGCAACAAGATCACTACTCATACGTCCTAGGGTACCGGGTTCGCGCCCGCGGGCGCGGCGGGTGCTGAACAACGACGGCACAGGCCGCGGGTGGCCGGCTTTACGTGAAGAGCTGCGGTAGTGTGCGCGGGTAATGGACAGGGCGGCCGCGCGCGAACGGTTAGACTATTCTCGTTCAAGGCATAGTTGGCGACGACGCAGGAGTTGAGATGGCATTCGGCCGCAAGAAAGAGGCATTAGAAAAGGCGCAAGAACAGGCAGCCCCCGCCCCCACTCATCCCAAGGGATATACCCCGGGCAAGGGAGCCCCTACCCCGAAGCGTAAGGACGTGGAAGCGCGCCACCGCCGGCCGATTATTTCTGATAAATCCTCGATGACCCGCGAGGAAAAGAAGGCCCGCAAGGCCGAGGAACGCGCCCGTTCTTCCGAGCGTTGGGAACGCGAACAAACCGCGATGAAAACGGGGGATATTCGGAATATGCCCCTCGCTCACGCGGGTGTGCAGCGGGCTTTCGCGCGCGATGCTCTTGATTCGCGCTTCCAGTTCTCCTCGCTCATGCTTTTCCTGGCCGTCATTATGATCGCGGGTGTTTTCACTCTCACCCGCTTCCCGTTGGTCTTCAATGTGTTTGTTATTACCTGCTACGCGATCCTGGTGCTCATGGCCCTGGAATCGTGGTGGCGGGCCCGCCAGGTGCGCACCCTGGTCGAATACAAATACGGGGAGGATAAGACTCCGGATCGCCTGGTCGGGCAGATGATGTCGCGCGGTTTCACCCCGCGGCGCTGGCGCATGCCCCGCCCCATGGTGAAATTCGGTGAGTACCCCGAGGGCGGCACTCCCGCGGATCTCAAGAAGGCGCGGGAAGCGAAGAAAGAAATGAAGCGGGCCGCAAAGGGCTAAAGCGAAGGGCTAGCGAGATTACAGATTGCGCTGGGCGATGCTAGCTGGCCGGGACCACATAATCCAGGCCAGCCCGGCAATGGCCCCGAGGGTGGGAAGGTAATAATAGGTGGCTCCGGCCTGATACCAGGGACTCACCTGGTGGAAAAGATCAGGGATGACCACGCCCACCACGGCCATCACAATATTGGCGCTCCAGCAGGTGGTGGCCACCCAGCGCATCCGCCGCCCATTATGGAGCGAACCGGCGCAGGCCAGCACCCACACAAGCGCCGCCACCAGGGTGGTGGTCATGCGCCCGGGATAGCCCAGCTGAAAATCTTCGGTGCCCGCAACAATGGCCCGCCACACAAAAATGGCGGCCCCCAGGCTCAGCGCAATGAGGAGGAAGAGAGGCCAGCCCACGGCGGTGCGCCTCTCGTCTCGGATCATTTCACTATTCACCTGGCTCCTCCCAGAATCCTGCACTGGCTGCGCGCCCCCCTCGCGGAGCTGACCGCGGAGACGACGTACCATCATAAACCTTTAAGCGCGCCGGTGCTCCGCGTTCCAACGGCGCACCGACTCGGGATAGCCGGTGCGATTAATTTCGTAGAAAGGTATGCCCAGTTCACGGGCAAGTTGTGCTCCGGCTGCCAGATCGGGCACCCGCCGGCGGGTCCACTCCCCGCTGCGAGCAACGAGAAGAAGAGCCGCCGACTCACGCGGAGTTTCCACCTCAAAATAAGCTTCCACCCCCGCGCGAGTCTCGATGAAATCGGCGAAGTGTTTCGCCGTCGCCGAACGGCGAGCACCGCCGTGAGCAGCACGGGAACGGGAGCGACGCGAAAAAAGACCCATACGGTGATTTTAGCGACCCTCGCTGGGAGCGTGATGCGTCCCAGATAACACCTCGGCATGGCAGAATATAGGTATAGCGGCTCTTGTACCGCATTCCAAAATGTTGTATTGCGAAGGGAAATCCTGTGGCAGAAACGAAAGAGTACGACGTCGTCATCCTCGGTGGCGGCAGCGGCGGCTACGCGGCCGCGCTTCGTGCCGGTCAGCTCGGCCTGACCGTTGCTCTTATTGAGGCTGACAAGCTCGGCGGTACCTGTTTGCACCGCGGGTGCATCCCCACCAAAGCATTGCTGCACGCCGCTGATGTTGCTGATGAAATGCGCGAAGGCCCGTCCATCGGCGTGAAGGGTTCCTTTGAGGGCATTGATATGCCCACCTTGCAGGCCTACAAAAACGGCGTGATCGAGAAGATGTTCAAGGGCCTGACCGGCCTGGTCTCCTCGCGTGGAGTAGAAATTGTGCAGGGCTGGGGCAAGCTCGTCGCGAAGGACACCATCGAAGCTAATGGCGTGCACTACCGCGGCAAGCACGTTGTGCTGGCCTCCGGTTCCTACTCGAAGACCATCGGCCAGGAGATCACCGGCCGCGTCCTCACCTCCACCGAAGCGCTGGAGCTGGGTGAGGCCCCCGGATCCGTGATCGTGCTGGGCGGCGGGGTCATCGGGGTGGAATTCGCCTCCGCGTGGCGCTCCTACGGTGCGGAAGTCCAGATTATTGAGGGCCTGCCGCGCCTGGTCCCCAATGAGGATGCGGAAGTGTCCAAGAATCTGGAACGCCAGTTCCGCAAGCGCGGTATTAAATTCGCCACCGGAACCATGTTTGATCACCTCGAACAAACTGATCATTCCGTCAAGGTTTTCACCCAGGACGGCAAGGAATTCGAGGCGGATTACCTGCTCATCGCTATCGGGCGCGGTCCGGCGACCGCGAACCTCGGCTACGAAGAAGTCGGGGTGAAGATGGATCGCGGTTTCGTGCTCACCGATGAGCGCCTGCGCACGAACGTTGATGGAATCTACGCGGTGGGCGATATTGTGCCCGGCCTCCAGCTGGCACACCGTGGTTTCCTCCAGGGTATTTTCGTTGCTGAAGATATTGCGGGCCTCAACCCCAAGGTGATTGACGAAACGAAGATCCCGCGCGTCACGTTCTGCACCCCGGAAATCGCCTCCGTGGGCCTCAATCAGGATAAGGCTGAGGAAGAATACGGCAAGGAAAATATCACCACTGCCACCTTCAACCTCACCGGGAACGGCAAGTCCCAGATGCTGGGCGCGGCCGGTTTCGTCAAGCTGGTTGCGGTCAAGGATGGCCCCATTGTGGGCTTCCACGCCATCGGGGCGCGCATGTCCGAACAGATTGGCGAAGGTGAACTCATGGTGGCCTGGGAAGCCTACGCGCAGGACTTCGATGGTCTTATCCACGCCCACCCCACCCAGAACGAAGCAATCGGCGAAGCGGCACTGGTCCTCGCGGGCAAGCCGCTCCACAACCACTAAATCGAGGGAGATAACTCTATGTCTGAACCGTTGAAGATGCCCGCCCTGGGCGAATCCGTCACCACCGGTACCGTGACCGCCTGGCTCAAGCAGGTGGGCGATACTGTTTCGCTCGACGAGCCGATTGTGGAAGTCTCCACAGACAAGGTCGATTCGGAAGTCCCCTCCCCCGCGGAAGGCGTGATCGAACAGATCCTCGTCCAGGAAGATGAAGAAGTTGAGGTGGGTGCCATCCTCGCCTATATCGGTGATGGCTCCGGCGTGGCTGCTCCGGCAGCTCCCGCCAGCAATGCGGCGCACGCCGAAGAAGCGGCTCCGGCTGCAGCTGCCGCACCTGCCGCACCCGCCGCGCCGGCTCCGCAGCAGGGTGGCTCGGCTGCCACCGGTGTGGAAGTGAAGATGCCCGCTCTGGGCGAATCGGTCAATGAGGGAACTGTTACCTCCTGGCTGATAGCCGAAGGCGACGAAGTCGAAGCCGACCAGCCCATCGTGGAGGTCTCCACGGACAAGGTCGATTCGGAAGTCCCAGCCCCGGCCGCCGGCATCATCCAGAAGATTGTGGTCCAGGAAGATGAAACGGTTGCGGTGGGCACCGTCATCGCTTATATCGGCGACGGCGCAGCCGCGCCCGCCCCCGCGGCTCCCGCCGCCGGTGCGGCCTCGGCTGAAGCACCGGCCAGTGTGGCAGCGGTCCAGGAACCGGCTTCCGGGACCCCGCAGCACGGCACCCCGGCCCAGCAGGAAAACCAGGCGAACACGCCGAATCTGGATACGGCTGATGCCGGTACCGGGTTCTCCGAACCGGATGCTTATATCACTCCGATTGTGCGCAAGCTCGCCAAGGACTTGGATGTGGACCTGTCCGGAGTCAAGGGCTCCGGCGTGGGCGGGCGTATTCGCCGCCAGGATGTGGAAGCGGCAGCCGCGGCCGCGAAGAAGGCTGCGGAAGAAGCCGCGCGTGCCCAGGCCGCTGCTTCCCAGCCGGCCCCGGCAGCTGCACCCGCGCCCGCCGCGGCGAAGAAGTCCGTGCCGAGCGCACCGTCCGCTGAGGCAGCTCAGCTGCGCGGTACCACCGCGAAGATGACGCGCCTGCGCCAGACGATCGCCAAGCGCATGGTGGAATCCCTCCAGATTTCGGCGCAGCTGACCACCGTGATCAAGGTGGATGTCACGAAGATCGTCAAGCTCCGGGAAGCCAATAAGGCTGCTTTCGCCGAACGTGAAGGCACCAAGCTGACCTACCTGCCCTTCTTCGTCAAGGCCGCCATCGATACCCTGAAGAACCACCCGAAGCTCAATGCCACCATCAAGGACAATGAGGTGAAGTACTTCGATTACGAGAATATCGGCATCGCGGTGGATACCCCGAAGGGCCTGTTCGTTCCGGTTATCAAGAACGCGGGCGATCTCAATATCGCCGGCCTGGCCCGGGCGATCAACACCGGCGCGGCCAAGGTACGCAATGGCGAAGCAGCTGTCGATGACCTCACCGGCGGTACCTTCACCATTACAAATACCGGCTCGAACGGCGTCATGTTTGACACCCCGGTCATCAACCAGCCCGAGGTAGCCATCCTGGGTATCGGCGCGATTATGCGCGAACCCGGCATCGTCAAGGACGCGGACGGCAATGAATCCATCGGTATTCGTTCCTATCTCTACCCGGCGATCACCTACGATCACCGTTTGGTCGACGGCGCAGATGCTGGCCGGTTCCTCAAGGAATTCAAGGCCCGCCTGGAAGAAGCCGATTTCGAGGGTGCGTTCTAAGGAACTAAAGAACTAAGAACCTTGGTTCCTCTGGGTTACGCAGTACACCTAGGATGCTACGTAACTCGGTGACACAACCTCAGTCGCGCGCGTGATCGCGCGAACGGGAAGCTCCCCGGTTCCGGTAGTGCTATCTGGCATTCCGGATACCGGGGAGTTTTCGGGTTAATAGCCGGGGTAATAGCCAAAAATAGTTGCTAATGACGGCGTGCCGGTGGCGCGGGTCCGACCCGGTACCGCAACGAACCGGACCCGAAAACAGAGTGTACGGGCGACCGGCGCGGTGGGCTTCGGCGCGTACTGTCCACAAAAAGCAACCACAGCTACATTAACTTTTCCGAATCGTGCACTGGTGTTGCTTTTTGTGCGCTCCTGGCTCTGGGCGTTGCATCCTGTCGCTCCTCCGTGTCGAGGCGTTGCTTTTTGAGAGCTTCCGCGCCGAGAGGTTACATTCTGTGAACCCTGGCGTTGTGGTGTTGCTATTTGCCGGTGCCAACACCGGGAGGTTGCATTTTGCGAGCACCTTCGCGGACCGGTCTATGCTTGTATACCCCTGGGGGCAAGTAGGAATTGCGTGGGCCAACAGAGTGTACGTGGGTGACAGTTTTTCCCTGCTTTATTGTCAGGCGGTCGGTGTCAAGTAGTTGTGAAAAATATAGCTACTATAACATGTAGAGATATAATGGTTACGGTTTGCGCCCTGCTTAGGCCGCCCGCTTGGCCCGGAAAACAAAGTGGGTGTGAGAGCACCGTTTTCAGCCGGTTTTATGTTCCTTATGCCCATTCTGTGGGACGCAGTGTCCAGAATGCCCGTTTTGTTGCCTCGCTGGAGCATCGCTGCCCCGTGGCCGGCGGGGCAGGGTGTTTTTCCGGGATGTACTGCCGATGTCGTACATGCGAAGTACATCCCGGAAAACATATAGCCCCTCCCCAGGTGCTGGTGTGACTCCTGAGGTTCGGTTGATGGAACCTCGGTTGATGGGCCCTCGCCGGCGGCCGCCGTTACGGGCACGGATGAACCGCCACGATCCTCCACGGCTGCGGGCTCAGCTGCCAGCGCGCACACCGCTCCGGTTGCGGCCCGATAGTTTCCCCGCTGGCGAGAACGAGACTGCGCTGCACCGTGACAACTTCAAGAAGGTTCTCCCCCACCCAGAAAGCTTCCCGCACCTCGGTTTCCACATGCGCTACCGGAGTGTTCTCCAGCACGCTACGCAACTTCGCATCGGCTGCCGCTGCTTCACCTTCCGGCACGCTCAAGGCGCTCAGCGCTGCTATATCACCCGCGCTAATAGCGGCATCGCGCGCCGCCACCAGCTGGCGAGCCACCGCCACAGCATCCGGCTCCGACGCGAGATCTGCACCAGCGCCTGACACCGGGCTCTGGCCGGGTACCGAACGGTCGCCAGGCCCCGGGCTGTCACCGTACCCCGGGCCCTCGCCAGGCACCGCGCCATCGCCATACCCCGAGTCTTCTCCCCGCACCGGATCCGCGGGGGCCTTGTTCACCGTGGGTACCAGCGCGCCCAGCGCCATTCCTACCAGTACACCTGCCACCATCCCGAGGACGCACAGGCGCACCAACATAGCCACCCGCCCGTCGCTAGCTCCGCTTACCCCGCCTACGCCACATGCCCCGCGTGCCCCGCGCCGATTCATCACTGTGCCTGCCATAGGCGTACTTCACCACCGCCGGCCCATCTCGTCCAGAAGCCATCCACAGGAAGGCCCGCCACTGCGTCGTTATCCACAAGCCGCTCGCGCCGCACACCTGACGCCGCACGCCGCAGCCGCACGCCTCCCACCTCCCGCCTCCCGCAGAGTTCTCGAGCACATCACCACGCTTGCCCTCGATGCCGAGGTCACCGCAGGATCCATACCTCCACCCCGAACGGTCCGCCAGCGTGAGATTGGGCCAGGCGCTCAACAAAACCGGCGCTATCGTCTAGAATCGACGGGGACTATCGAGAAGGATCTAAAAGGAATCAGATGGCACAGGATAAGAACAAGGGCGCGAAGAAGAAGCCGGGCTTTTTCAAGACTCTACGTGACGCATTCACCATCGCGAAGCGCACCTACAAGCATCTGGGCTGGTGGCTTGCCCTGGCCGGGCTCGCGGGCCTGGGAATTGGCATTCTCCTCGGTTTCCTCACCAAGAGCTGGATCGCGTGGACCGTTTTCGGGATCCTCCTCATGCTCCTGCTTCCCATGCTGCTTCTCACCCGGGCGGTGCGCTCGGCTAGCTACGCGCAGCTGGATGGCATGCCGGGAGCCACCTCCGCGATTCTCGATTCGCTGCGCGGCTCGTGGGTCAAGCAAACTGAACCGGTGCGTTTCAACGCCCGCCACCAGGATTTCGTTTTCCGCCTCATCGGGCGCCCCGGCGTGGTTCTGGTTGCCGAAGGCCCCATCTCACGTACCCGCAAGCTCGTTGATGATGAGCGCCGGGCTATCCGCCGGGTAGCCCCGAATGCCCCGGTGCACGCCATTTTCATGGGCAATGGCGAAGGCCAGGTTCCGCTGGCCAAGATTGAAAAGGCTATTAAGAAGCTGAAGAAGGAAATTTCCGCCCAGGAAGTTTCTGCCCTGGCCCAGCGCCTCGAAGCTTTGGGGAATAAGGCACTCAATATCCCCAAGGGAATTGATCCCACTAATATTCGCGCTAATCGGCGGGCCCTGCGCGGCCAGTAGGCCGCGCCGTCGTCGTATATATTTCGTATCCGCCCGGGGAATTCCACGTGAGTTCTCCGGGCGGAGGCACGCCCGGAGGTTTTTGGAGCCGGGGCAGCACGCTAAACTACATGGGGTAACCGCACCGCTAGCCGCGCCGCGCGCCGGGAGGAGTCCGCATGTTCACAAGTGTCGCCGAAGCTGCCGAGTTTATCGCGGAAAACGAGATCGAATTTCTTGATATTCGCTTCTGTGACCTGCCTGGCGTGATGCAGCATTTCACGGTACCCGCCACCCAGGCAACCGCCGAAAAAATGAACGAGGGCTATATGTTTGATGGCTCCTCGATCCGCGGTTTTACCTCGATTCATGAATCGGATATGAAACTGCTTCCGGATGTTTCCACCGCTTTTGTGGATCCGTTCCGTTCCGAACCCACCCTCGTCATGAATTTCAATGTGGTGGATCCGTATACCGATGAGCCTTTCGCGCGCGATCCGCGCAACGTTGCCGAACGCGCCGAGGCGTACTTGCGTTCCACGGGTATTGCGGACACGATTTCGGTGGGTGCGGAAGCCGAGTTTTATTTATTCGACGACGTGCGCTATGACACCACGGTCAATCATTCCATGTACGTGATTGATTCCAATGAGGGCTCGTGGAATTCGAGCCGCTTGGAGCCGGGCGGGAATACCGGCTACAAGATTCCCCACCAGCAGGGCTATTTCCCGGTGGCGCCGGTGGACGCGAACGAGGATGTGCGTGACCTCATGTGCCAGTATTTGGCGCAGGTGGGTCTGGATGTAGAACGTGCCCACCACGAAGTGGGCTCGGGCGGCCAGCAAGAAATCAATTATCGCTTCAATTCTTTGCGCGCCGCGGCGGACGACCTCATGAAATTCAAGTACGTCATTCGCCGAGCTGCCGATGTGTGCGGGAAAACTGCCACTTTTATGCCCAAGCCGCTTTTCAATTCGGCCGGCTCGGGGATGCACTGCCATATGTCGCTGTGGAAGGATGGCCAGCCGCTTTTCCACGATCCGCGCGGCTACGGGCAGCTATCGGACCTGGCGCGCTGGTACGTGGGCGGTTTGCTGGCCCACGGGAAGGCGCTCGCGGCCTTCACTAATCCGTCCGTGAATTCCTACCGCCGCCTGGTTCCCGGTTTTGAGGCGCCGATCAATTTAGTGTATTCGGCGCGTAACCGTTCGGCCGCGATCCGGATTCCGCTGAGCGGGAATTCCCCGGCGGCCAAACGTATTGAATTCCGGGTTCCCGACCCGACCGCCAATCCCTACCTGGCTTTCTCCGCGGAGCTCATGGCGGGCCTGGACGGCATCCGCAACCGGATTGAGCCGCCGGCCCCCATCGATAAGGATATTTACGAGCTGCCGCCGGAAGAATACGCGGATATCGAGACGATTCCGGCCTCCCTCGATGCGGCTTTGGCCGAGCTGGAAGCCGATCACGATTTCCTCCTCGAGGGGGATGTGTTCACCGAGGACTTCATCGCCACCTGGATTAAATACAAGATGGATGCGGAAGTGACCCCGCTGCGGGCCCGCCCCCACCCGTACGAATTCGAGCTGTACTACACGCTCTAACCAGGCGCGAGGCGCGGGCTAGTCGCGCCCGTAAAAAACATGCTCCACGGCGGCGCGGGCATGCCGCGCGGCCCGGGCGCGCCGGTCGAGGATATCGCTGGCGTGCTCGGCGCCCAGGATCGCGGCCATGCGTTCGCGCTCGCGTGGATCACGCGGAATGACCTGGGCGGCGCTCCCGGTGCGGCCCGTCGCCACAAAAGCGGCCTGGCGCAGCGCGCTGGCAGCCTGCCAGCCCTCCACGAGGGCGTGTTCCTCATCCGCGGTGATCAGCCCGGCAGCGCCGGCCGCCCGCAGTGCCTCCCCCGTTCCGGTGACCCGGAGTTGCGGGTAGGCCGCGGCGTGCTCGAGCTGGAGGAGCTGCGCGGTCCACTCCACATCCGCGCTTCCGCCCGGCCCGAGCTTGAGGTGGGAGGCCGGGGCCACTCCCCCGGGAATCCGCTCTTTTTCCACCCGGATTTTCATGAGCCGGATGGCGGTGCACCGCGCCTCATCCCAGTGCGCCGGGTAGCGCAGCGGGGCGATGAGCTCAAGGAAACGCTCCCCGAGTTCGCGGTCCCCGCCCACCGCGCGGGCCCGCAGCAGCGCCTGGAATTCCCAGGGCTCGGCCCAGTTGCGGTAATACTCCCCGTAGGAATCCAGGCTGCGCGCGAGCACCCCGCTGCGGCCCTCGGGGCGCATATCAGCATCCACGGCCAGCGGCGGCGCCCCGCCCACCTCCTGCTCCAGGCGCATAAAAGCACGCGCCAGTGCATCGGCATCCCCGGCAGCTTCCTCCGGCCCGTCCCACACGAACATCACATCCGCATCGGAGGTATAGCCGCATTCGCGCCCGCCCAAGCTTCCCAGCCCGATCACCGCAAAAGAAAAATCGGGATGCGGGCTATCCACCTCGTTTTTTTCGGCGACGACGGCGCACCTGGCGGCGCGTACCCCCGCTTCCACCGCGCATTCCACGGCGTTACTCACCGCGCCCGCCACATCTTCGGGCCCGAGCAGTCCGAGAGCCTGGGCCATGGCGGTGCGCAGCACTTCCCGCCAGCGCAACCACCGGCCCGCCCCGGCGATCTCCTCCGGCCGGCTGCGTCGCTCGAGGAGCGCGTCCAGCTCCCCGCGCAGCGCCCCGGCGCTGCGCGGGGCCAGCTCGGCGTCGTCGCCCAACCACGCAATGGATTCGGGTAGTTCGGGGATATCGCGGGCCAGGAAACGCGAACGGGACAGAATGAGGGCGAGGCGGTGGGCGACGGGCCCGCCGTCGCGCAGGGTGCGCATATACCAGGAGGTGGTCCCCATTTTTTCGGAGAGCACCCGGAAAGCGAGCAGCCCGGCATCCGGTTCGGGGCCTTCGGCGAACCACCCGAGCATGACGGGCAGGAGCTGGCGGGCGATGGCCGCGCGCCGGCTGGTGCCTTCCGTGAGGGCGCTGATATGGCGTAGTGCGCCGGCCGGGTCGCGGTAGCCGATACTGGCCAGGCGGATGCGGGCGGCTTCGGGGGCCAGGGAAATATCGTCGGCGGCTAGCTGCGCGGCGGCGGGAAGGAGGGGCCGGTAGAAAATATCTTGGTGGAGTTCGCGCACCTCCCGGCGTACCTGCGCGAAGGTGTCGGTGAGGGCCGCGGCGTCGGGCAGGCCGAGGGAGCGGGATAGGCGGCGCAGGTCGTCTTCGCGGGTGGGAAGCACGGCGGCCCGGCGCAGCCGCACCAGTTGGGCGCGGTGTTCCAGGCAGCGCAACCAGCGGTAGTGGTGGTCGAGGCGAGCGGCATCGGGGCGGGAGATATATCCGCCTTCCGAGAGGCTCGCGAGCGCCGTGGTGGTGGTGGCCGAGCGGATGGTGGTGTCTACGCGCCCATGCACGAGCTGGAGGAGCTGGACGGTGAATTCCACGTCACGCAGGCCGCCTGCCCCTAATTTGATATGGCGTTCGCGTTGGGCGGTGGGGATATGGGCTTCCACGCGGGCGCGCATGGCCCGGGCGTCGGTCACGAAGTTGTCCCGGGAGGCGGCATTCCAGACGAGCGGGGCGGTGGCGCGCAGGTAGTTATCGCCGAGTTCGCGGTTGCCGGCGGCCACGCGGGCTTTGAGGAGGGCTTGGAATTCCCAGCTTTGTGCCCAGGTGGCGTAGTAGTCCAGGTGGGAGGCGAGGGTACGCACCAGGGGGCCGGTTCCGCCTTCGGGGCGCAGCGCGGTGTCGATGGTCCACAGGGCGCTTTCGGGGCCGGGTGCGCTGATATATCCGGCGAGTGTAGTCGCCAGCGCGGTGCCGATCTCCAGGGCTCGTGCTTCGCTGACTCCCGGGCGTGGTTCGGTGATATAAACGACGTCCACATCGGAGGCGTAATTGAGTTCCCCTCCCCCGGTTTTCCCGAGCGCGATAATCGTGAAATCAACATCGTGAGCATCGGGTACCCGGGTGCGGGCGAGCTGGAGGGCACCTTCCAGGGTGGCGCAGGCCAGGTTGGAGAGAGTGGCGGCCACTTCGGGCAGGCGAGCAGCGGGATCAGGCAGGGTGAGGTCCCAGCCGGCCAGGGTGAGGATGCGGGTGTAGTAGTGGGCGCGCAGCGCGGCAATAGCATCCTGGAGGTCACTGCGGTTCTCCCGCGAGTCGCTTCCAGCCGCCATTCCAGCCTCCGGCCCGGCACCGGTCACAGGACTCGTCCCGGTACCTTCCACGGCACCCGCGAGCCAAGGGGCCAGGGCGGCGCACATGGCCGCCCGTTCATCCGCCTCGCTCAGCAGGGCGCGTGCTTCGGCTTCTTCGGCGGTCCCGCATAGTTCCCGGGCGGCTTGGGGGTGGCGCGCCAGGTGATCGGCCAGCGCGGTGGAGAGCCCGAGCACGGCGAGCAGGCGTGGCCGGGCTGCGTCGTCGTTCCCTACACCCTCCCGCCGGTTTAAGCCGAGCCGCGCGCAGGCCGCAAGCGCCCGGTCCGGATCCGCGACGTGCGCGAAATCCTCCGGCTGCCAGGCGCCGGCCTCCAGCTCCGCGGCGGCGCGTTCGGGGGCCGTGAATCCGCAGCGCCGGGCCCGCTGGGCGAGGGTGAGACGTCGCATACCCGCTCCCCGCGGCCCTAGCGGTCAGCCCGGAAACGCGCGCGTTCCAGCGGGGTGACCTGGGCGCGGTATTCGGCCCATTCGGCGCGTTTATCACGCAGGAAGTAATCGAAGGCATCCTCGCCCAGGATCTCGGCAACCAGGTCGGAGCTTTCCATGAGTTTGAGCGCGCTATCCAGGCTCCCGGGCAGGGATTCGATACCGAGCACGGAGCGTTCCATATCGGTGAGGAGGAGGACATCCGTATCGGCCGGGTCGGAAAGATCGTATTTTCCTTCGATTCCGGCCAGGCCCGCGCCCAGCACGGCCGCGAAAGCCAGGTAGGGATTGGCGGCGGTATCCAGGGCGCGGTATTCCAGGCGCGCGGATTGCGGTTTGGTGGGTTTATATTCGGGTACCCGCACGAGGGCCGATTGGTTGCGCGGCCCCCAGCACACGTAGGGCGGGGCTTCCCCGCCGCCCCACAGCCGCTTATAGGAATTAACATGCTGGTTGGTCACCGCGGTGATTTCGCGGGCGTGACGCATGAGCCCGGCCAGGAAGCGCCGCGCTGTTACCGACATCCCGAATTGCCCGCGCGGGTCGTGGAAAGCATTCGTTTCGCCTTCGAAAAGTGAGAAGTGGGTGTGCATGGCAGAACCGGGCCAGTGCGCCAGGGGCTTGGGCATGAAGGATGCTTCCACCCCGTGGCGCAGCGCCACTTCTTTAATAATGACGCGGGCGGCCATAATGCTATCGGCCATCGTGAGGCAGTCGGCGTAGCGCAGATCCACTTCCTGCTGGCCCGGGCCGATTTCGTGGTGGGAAAATTCCACGCTGATGCCCACGTCTTCCAGGGAAAGGATCACATCCCGCCGGAAATTATGAGCCACCGAGCGGGTCACGTAATCGAAATAAGAGGCCGAATCAATCGGGGTGGGTTCTTCATCGTCGCTGGCTCCCGGCTGGAAGAGGTAGAACTCCACTTCCGGGTGGGCGTAGGCGGTGAAGCCCAGGTCCTCGCAGCGGCGTAGGGTGCGCTGGAGGATAGCCCGCGGGTCGGAGCGGGCCGGTTCACCTTCGCGGGTGAGGATGTCGCAGAACATGAAGGCGGCGTCGTCGTTCCCATCCACGCCACGCAAGACCGCAAAGGTCGAGGCATCCGGGCGCGCAATCATATCGGATTCATACACGCGCGTGAGGCCTTGGATAGCCGAGCCGTCGAAGCCGACGCCCTCCGCAAAAGCATTATCGAGCTCCACGGGAGCCACCGCCACGGATTTGAGGGTGCCGACGATATCGGTGAACCACAGCCGCACGTAGCGGATACCGCGGTCGCTTATGGTGCGAAGGACGTGTTCTTGCTGGTCATCCATGGCGCTTCATCTTTCCGTGTTTTTTCGGGGAGGGTCCGTTAGTTCCGGCGAATTCGGTTATGCGTTCGGGCGCGGTCCGTTATGTCCGGGCGATGCCCGTTATGTGTGCGTGCGAGTGGAAACGGGGAGTAATCCGCGTACGAAGCGCCGCAGGTGGCGCCGCCGCGCGTGCGGAAGATCGTGGGCGAGCGGGTGGGAACGGAAACGGGTTTCCAAAACGCTGAGGGCTTCGCGTAGCTGGTACCAGTTTGTGATGTCTTCTCCGGCAAGGTGCAGCCACGGGAGAGCAGCGCCGACGTCGCGCATATCCCGCGAGTTAATTCGCTCGAGAGAACGAACCCATTCATCGGCACATTCCAGGCCGTAGGCCCAGCCCACGTAGGAGGCGAGGACCTCCGCGCTCACCCCGGCGAAGCGGGGCGCCGCGGTGAGGAAGCGCCGGAAGCCTTCTACCTGGTCGGAGGCCACCACCCCGTTCGGGGTGAGGGAAGAAAAGTTGAGGAGACCGACGAATCCGCAGAACACCAGCCAGCCACCCACGATGAGCCAGTACCAAGACAGCTGGAAAGCCAGGGCCCCGATAAAAGCCAGGCCCGTGAGCGCGATACCTCCGAAGAAGAGCACGGCGGCCAGCGAGCCCACCAATTCGCGCCCGTGGTGGTACCAGCCGCGCCGGGAGACCACTTCCGCTTTGCTATCGCGCGCGATGGCGAGGGCGAGGCGGGTGGAGAATCCCTGCACCCGCAGCACCGGGCGGGAGGCGGCCGGCAGCCCGGCGTTTTCCATCGCGGTGCGATACGAGCGATCATCAAAGGGCTCGGATTCCCGGAATGCTGCTGATTCAGCACTTTCCGGGGAGGCCAGGGCGGCCAGGAAGCGCGCCTCAAAAGGTTCGAGGGTGGAGGTATCGGCCTCGGTGAGGGAGATGGTGATCATCTGCCCGCGCAGGGCCGGATCCCGGAAGAAGTCAATAGTGAGGAATCCACGGGCGGCCAGGTCGAGGAGAGTGGTGATGGCGGCATCGTCCGCGGCGTAGTGGCGGTGCATAAAAGCCCCGAGGGCGGCGGGCATCTCCGGTGGAATGGTGCGTACCGGCGGGCGGGTATGCGGGCGGCGCCGCCGGTAATTATGGCCGGTCACCCCGGCAGGTTCACGCGGATATACCCCGCGCGGCAGATCGGCGTATTCCCGACTGGGGATGAGCGCCAAGCACATAATGACCAGGGCGGTCACCCCGATCCCTAAGGCCAACCAGAATTCCAGTGCGTTCATGGACACCAGCTCAAGCAAGGGTTCCACAGTCACCTCCTCGCACCTAGCGTACCGTCCATGTTCCACCGCGGGCGCGATGATGCACCGGCGCGCGTGACCTAGTACTCTAAGCCATAGATATCGGGAGGTAATCATGACGGAGTTCTCACCGGCACGAATTCGGGTGCAGCACCTGAATGAGATGGTCGCTAACGGAGAGGTGCTCACGGCACTCACCTGCTATGACGCTCTAACAGCGCGGATCTTGGACGCGGCCGGAATCGATATTTTGGTGGTGGGTGATTCCATTGGCAATACCGCCCTGGGATTCTCCTCCACGATCCAGGTCACCCTGGAAGATATTGAGCGAGCCACCAGCGCCGTCATGCGCGGCACCACCCGGGCTTTTATTATTGCCGATATGCCCATGGGCACTTACGAAGAAAGCCCCGCGCAGGCTATCCGCACCGCTATCCGCCTGGTGCGGGCCGGGGCGGACGCGGTGAAACTGGAAGGCGGGGAAGCTTTCGCCCCCACCGTCGAAGCCCTCACCAAAGCCGGGATTAACGTGGTGGCCCACGTGGGTTATCGCCCCCACGCGGATGCCGCCCTGGGTGGCCCGCGGGTCCAGGGCCGGGATGAAGAAGAAAGCGAGGCCATTATTGATGACGCGGTCTCGCTGGAGAAGGCCGGAGCTATTGCCGTCGTCGTCGAAATGGTACCCGGGAAACTCGGAGCAAAAATTACCGAGATTCTTTCGGTTCCCACCCTCGGAATCGGGGCCGGGTATCGCACCTCCGGGCAGTTGCTGGTCTGGCCGGATATGGCCGGGATGACCGAATGGCAGCCCTCCTACGCCAAGCGTTTCGGCGAGGTGGGTGCGGCGCTGAGCAACGCGGTCACCGCTTTCCGCACGGCCGTCAAGGGCCGGGAATTCCCCGATAAGGAGCACAGTTTCTAAGCCATTACAATGGTGGCTATGAGTCTTGCAGCACGTGCGCCGCTCGGTACGGCGCGTCCCGGAAAGATTTCTCCGCGCCGTAAAGTTCCGGCTTCCATTGAACGCCCCGAATACATGTTCCATGACGGGCCGGAAGTGATCACCGCCTCGGATGTGAAAACCGAGGAAACGATTGAGCGGATTCGGGTGGCGGGAACCATTGCCGCGGATGCCATGTACGAGGCCGCCAAAGCGATCCGCCCGGGCGTCAGCACCGATGAATTGGATCGCATCGCGCACGAGTACATGATCGATAACGGGGCCTACCCTTCTTGCCTGGGCTATATGGGCTTCCCCAAGTCGATCTGCACCTCCGTGAACGAGGTTATCTGCCACGGCATTCCCGATGACCAGGTACTACGCGAGGGCGACATTATTAATCTGGATGTCACGGCCTATAAGGACGGCGTGCACGGGGATACCAATGCCACCTTCGGCGTGGGCGAGATCGACGAAGAATCCCGCCTCCTCATCGAACGCACCGCCACCGCTACCCTGCGCGGTATTAAAGCGGCACGCCCCGGGCGCCAGGTCAATGTGATCGGGCGGGTCATCGAGTCTTACACCAAGCGTTTCGATTACGGGGACGTCCGCGATTTCACCGGGCACGGTGTAGGCGAAGCTTTCCACTCCGGCCTTATTATTCCTCATTACGACGCCGCACCTTTGCACGGGGAAACTATTGAAGAGAATATGGTCTTTACGGTCGAGCCCATGGTGACCCTGGGAACAATCGACTATGAGATCTGGGATGATGACTGGACCGTTGTGACCAAGGATCGCGGGCGCACCGCCCAATTCGAGCACACCATCGTGGTGCGGGAAAGCGGGCCCGAAATCCTTACGCTGCCCTCCGATCCGAATCTCGGGCTGCGGCTCTAGGCGGGTAGACACGAGCTGATGTACAACGCGGGGGCGGATCCGAAAATCCGCCCCCGCTGTCATCTTGGCCTATACGCCGGGTTCTGTACCGCTTGCGCGGCGGCGACCATCCATCTACGTGCGCCATTGCTGACGCACTCTAGCAATCCACCCGTGCCCTAGACGAGGAGCCTTGCGGGGCACTGTCTGATCTTGCTCCCGGTGGGGCTTGCCGTGCCATGCCGGTCACCCGGCACGCGGTGGTCTCTTACACCACCCTTTCACCCTTACCTTGCGGCGGTTTACTTTCTGTTGCGCTTTCCCGCGGGTCACCCCGGGTGGGCGTTACCCACCACCGTCCTCTACGGAGCCCGGACGTTCCTCGAGGCGCATACGCGCCGCGCGGCCGCCCGGCCAACATGACCCGTTTATGCTACCAGCCTGGCGGGCGCGCGGGCGCAGACCTACTGGCACGTGGGTAGCAGACCTACGGGCGCGCGGTGGGCAACCCTGCGGGGCGCGGGTGCCGCTATACAGTGCGCGGCGGTCACCCCTGGATTCCGATCAGGATTCTAATCGGGGTTTCAGCAGCATCTAAGAATGCCGTTTCTGAATGTATCTCCCCCATCGATTACCACGAGTAATTATGCAATACTGTTTCCTTACTCACATACGAAAGTCCGAATGCGCGGGAAAGTAAGGCAAGCCGTTCCCACCGCCACAGCGGCGATTGTTAAGTCTTTGAGGATCCCTTGCCCGTAAATATTAAACCTGCTTAGAATCCAAGCAACAGGCAAAACAGCGACGTTTCGCGCGTTTTCTCTGTTAGTAGGTAATGGCTGCGGGGGCCGACTTTGCGTGAGGGTCGGCTCCCGCACCTCTCTCCGCAACGCTGCGCGAATACACCACGAGCTGCCGAACGCCACAAATACCTGCCATGCGCCGCGGATATGCTACACAACGCGGATACCCCACAAGCCACGGACATGCCCCGCCATAGAGGCTCACCACATTTATCCAAAGGTCATGTACGAATATACAGTTATCCCCGTAGACTTTAGCTGTTTTATAAACGGTCAAAAGTTGCAGATTAGCCGTTCCGGGTAGTACTGCACGTCTTCGCGAAGGATCCCCATGACACAGCGCATTTCCCGACTCGCCAGTACTCTTACCGTGACCACCCTCGCCCTTACCATGGCGGGCACCGTGGCCGCCCACGCTCAGCCGGCCGCCGGCTCCCCCGCCCCGGGCGCCTCCTTTACCTCCTGCACGGATTCCCCCAAGGCGAAAGCCGCGGCGGATGAAGCAAAGGCCGAACGCGAGGAACTGCTCAAGGCCTCGGAAACGGCACAGCAGGAGCTCGCCGCCGCTCAGGAAGCGGCAACTGCGGCGCAGGCCGTCAAAGATGCCGCCGCCGCGAAATTGAGCGAGTCGGAAAAGGCCGCTCAGGCCGCCGTGGAGGCACGCGACGGCGCCAAGGCCGCCCTCGATGCTTTCCAGGCGGAAGGTCAGGCTGCGAAAGATGCGCTTCCCGCGGCCCGCACCGCCCTCGAGGAGGCGGAGGGCCGGGTAGGCGCGGCGTCGTCGCAAAAAGACAAGGACAGCGCGGCGGTAACGAAAGCGCAGCGCGTTCTTGAGGAAAAGACCGCGGATCTCGCCGCAAAGACGCAGGCAGAGAAGGATGCGCGCGCGAAGCTGGAGGCGGCGCAGGCCGCCGAGGCCGCGGGCAATGCCGAACGCGAGAAGCTCGCCGCGCAGCTGCGTGAGGTGACCGAGAAGAAGGCGCAGGCGGATGCGGATCTCGCTGCGGCGCAGGCGAAGGAACGCGCGGCGCAGGATGCCCGTTCCGAGGTAGTTGCGCGGGAAGCGGAAAAGGTCGCCGCCGCGCAGCGCGGGTACGACGACGCTGTTGCCGCCCTTCCCTCCGCTCAGGCCGCGAAGGAGGAAGCGCAGCAGGCAGCCACCGCCGCCGCTAACGATGTGACCGTCAAGCGCGGCGAGGACGAAGCCGCCCAGGCGAAGGTCAAGGACTCGGAGGCGAAGCTGGCGCAGGCCACGCAGAAACTCGGCGATCTTGAGAACGCCGTGACCGACCTGAAGAACCGTCAGGCCGAGGTAGAGGCCGCGCTGCCCGGGCTGGAGCAGGCGAAGAATAACGCCGAGGCTGCCTACAACGAAGCCCAGGCAGCCGAGGACGAGGCAAAGGAATGGTACGAGGCCGCTGCCGGAGATAAGAAGAATTTCACCGAGGAGGATGTAGAGCAGTACCGGCAGGAATGGGAGGCGAAGAAGGCGGAAACTGCCCCGAAGAAGGCGGCTTTCACGCAGGCCAATGAGGTCTATACTGCCAAGCTTGCAGAAAAGGATCAGCTGGCCACCCAGGTCCCGGCGAAGGAAGCGGAGCGCGATGCCGCGCAGACCGAGAAGACCGTGCTGGAGGCAGCTCACGCCGCGAATCAGCAGGCCGCGCAGGAGAGCGCCGCGAAGCTGGCCACCGCGGTGGAAACCGAGAAGACGAAGCGCGCGGCTCTCACGGAGAAGGACGCGGCACTCACCACGGCCCAGCAGCAGGTAGAAACCACGAAGGCTGCCCTCGCCGCAGCGGAAGCGGCCGCCGCGGACGCAACCCGCCCGGTGGATGAGGCCCTGGCCGCAGCCCAGCGGGAAACCGCCGCCGAGCAGGAGAAAGCCACGCAGCTAGCCGCCGAGCACGCCGCACTTTCCGAGCAGATTATGACCGTGCACGTACCCAAGTGGAATGATCTGCGCCTCAAGCGTGAAGATGCACAGCAGGAGCAGACCCAAGCTGCCGGGGCGCTCGCGGAGGCGGAGGCCGCGAAGGGCGCAGCGGATCAGGAGCTTGAGAAGGCGAAGGCTGCGGCGGAGAAGAGCGCCGCGGCGGTTACGTCCGCTGAAGGTGAACGTGACGCCGCACGCCAGAAGGTGAAGGATCTGGAAGCGGCCGGCGCGAAGCTGGACGGCTTGCAGGCCGAATATGACACCTTGGCCGCGGCGGGGGCGCTCGCGGAGGCGGATGCTGCTGCGGCTCGCGAGCAGGATACGGCCGCTGGCACGGCACTTGCGGACGCGACGGCGAAGGCCGCGGAGGCGCATGCGGCGGTCAAGCGTTCCGCGGATGATCTTGCCGCGGTTGATGCGCGTATCGCGGCGCTGCGGACTTTCCTGGAGAAGTGCGCCGCTGAGGAAGCGGAGCGGCCCGGTACCCCGGGCGCTCCTGAAACTCCGACGCAACCGGAACAACCGGCTAATCCAGAGCAGCCCGGCAGCGGGACCGCGGCTCCGAACGCTCCGAGTACACCGGCACAAGGCGCTTCGGCGCAGAATCCTTCAGCGCAGGGCGGCAAGCATGCCGATCCTTCTGCACCGGTCGCCCGCGCTCAGCAGTCGGTTGCCAAGCATGCCGCGCCCGCGGCGCAGCTGCCGAGCACCGGTGCGGAGAGCAGCGGTATTGCGGGTACGGCTCTGCTGCTGATGCTCGCCGGAACGGGCGCGGTGGCTTACGCTTCCCGTAAGCGCGCCACGCGCTAACACCGACTGCCGCAAGACACAGAGTGCGCATAAGAACACCATTTTCAGCTGATTTCATGTTTCTTATGCGCACTCTGTGGCTCTCATGGTTTCGAATGCGCACTCGGTAGCTCTCATGGTTTGGAATGCGCACTTCGTACGTCCCCGCCGGGCGATTGCTCTGGCGGGGACGGGTTGTTTTTCCGGGCTGTACTGCATCTGTCGTACATGCGAAGTACAGGCGTGAAAAAGAAAGCCCGCCTAGGCTTCGTCGTAATCAACCGGGACGATAATGCAGTCGTAATCCTCAGAAAGATAAATCTCATCTTCCGGGGTCGCCTTGATTTGTGCCACTTCCACCGGGGAGAGCGTAATTCCTGCCCCGGTAGCGCCATTGGGTGTCATGGTCATGACCGCGTACCCTCCGGTGGCAACCGAGTGTTCGTAAACTTTTTTGAGCGAGGGCGCCAGCGGCTCGTAGAGTTCCTCGCGCTGGGCGCGGATTTTTTCTTGGGAGGCGGTGATGTCCGCGACCACGTCCTCCAGTTCGGAGCGCTGGGCCAGTACTTTTTCTTGGAGTGACTCAATAGCTGCGCCCAATTCCCGCACTCGCTCTTCGCCGCTTTCAACAGCTTCAAGCGCAGCGAATTCCTTTTCCGACGTTTCTTCCAGGGTGGTGCGCAGCGCCGCCATTTCGTCTTCCAGAACGAGCAAATCGCGGGAGGTCAGCCCGGTGCCGGCATTATATTTTTCTTCTTTATCCGCTACCTGGCGAGCCAAATCCGCGCTGGCCTTCTCCACGCTCGCCAAATCCGCCCGTGCCTGCTCCAGTTGCGTTTCCGCCGCGGTTTTTTCCCGCCCGCGCGCGGCAATCGCGTTGAGGAGTTTACCCAAGGAAGCTCGCAGCGGATGCTGGGTATTTTCCCGCTCGAGGCGGTTGAGCTGCGCGTCCAAGTCGGCAACCTGAAGCAAGATAAGTTGATCGGCACGGGGTGCTTTCATCGGGTGGATCTCCTTCGACTCGCACGAAAGGCGCACGGCGCGCCTTCTCCTATTCTATGCGGGAGAACCGGCCCCGCGCAGCGAGCTCACCCGCGCACCGCAATATTCCAAGCGTCCGTGGGAATCTCAGAAATATACGTATCCAGCTGCGGGAAACGCTCGCGTAAACGCTGCTCCATCTCACCCAGTACCGGCCATTCGCTAGCCCAGTGGGTGGCGCAGATGAGCGCGCAGCCGCCGTCCCAAATATGGTCGGTAGCCGGGTGGTGGCGCAAATCTGCGGTGAGATACGCATCCGCGCCCGCGGCTTTCGCGGCCGCCAATAGCGAATCCCCCGAACCGGAACAGATGGCTAAGCGCCGCACCACTCGCTGCGGATCACCCGCTCCGAGCACGCCGGCCGGAGTATGTGGCAGCACCTGCGCGACCCGCTCCACCAGCTGCTCGAAAGGCACGGCTGCGATGCTGCCCACTCCGCCGATTCCGGATTCGGGATCCAGCGGCGCTTCAATCTCCACGTCCAGAAGCCGCGCGAGCGCGGCGGTGGAGGCCACTACATCCGCATTGGTGTGGGCGCTAAAAAGCGCGACCCGCCCGCGCACCAGCTGCGTGACCCACCTTCCCTTGGCGAACGTTCCCGCCACGGTGGAGGTTCCGCGCAAAAAGAGGGGATGGTGGGTGATGAGGAGGTCGGCCCCGCGTTCGCAGGCTTCTTGCACGGTTGCTTCACACGGGTCGACGGCGAAACCGATGCTGCGCACCTCGTCGCTGGGCAGGCCGGCCACCAGGCCGACCCGGTCCCAGCTTTCCGCGTATGCGGGTGGGAAGAATTCGTCCATGGCCGCGGTGATATCCGCCACTGTATAGGTCATGAATCCACCCTACCCGGGGCGCGTGGCGAAGCGAAACTGCGCCGTCGCCCCTGCACCACGGCGACGCCCCGAACACAACCGCACCGCGCGAACGCAAGCGCACCGCGCCGCTCTAGGCCGCCGTGCGCTCCACGGTGCTCTTCCACTCCTTGTGGAAGATTTCTTCCTCGTGATCGAAGGCGGTGACCACCGATTGCACGTAGAAGTTCTCCGCATCGCAGCGAATGCGGGTATCGGCTTCCAGGCGAACCTCCCAACCGATATCCGGGCGGGCCAGCCCGATTTTCCATTCCGCTTCGGTGCGTGCCGAAAGCGGGTCATCCCAGGAAATCCAGTAGCGTTCCACGGAATCTTCGTCATAGTGGAGGCCGTCCGGGTAGACCCGAGTTCCCCCGTAGGCCGGATCCACCTGGATAAACGTCTCTTTCTTCACCACATCGCGGGCGATGAGGCGTTCGGGGCGGCGCGCCCCGGCAGCCCCCGCTTCCGGGTACGTCACGTCCAAGCCAACGGGCTGGACCGGCCCGGCGAAACGCACCGCATCATCGAGGGCATCGCGCTCTCCCCCGGGGCGGATCGGGCGGGCGGGCACCACCAGCGCGGAAGCCCCCAGATCCACTTCCACCCCGGCGTTGTCCCGCGCCGGCCAAATCCACGGCCAGTAAGCGCTGGACAGCGCCACCCGCAACGTGTGCCCGGCCGCGAAATGGTAGCCAATACCGGTAAACGGAATCTCCACATCCACCCACTGCCCCGCGGGCATCTCCACGATCCGCTCGCGCCCCTCGCGGGCGCTCAGGTTGAGGTTCCCGCGGGTGATAAGCGTGGAGGCACCGTCCGGGGCCACATCTTCCAGGCGCACATACATATGCCCGCGTTCCCCGCCATTGCGCAGCCGCAGCAACGCCCTGGCATTGCCAAGAATCTCCACCGATTCCCCCAGGTAAAAATCGCAGGTCACCGCGCGGCCATCGTCAGCGCGCTGATCGACCGGCAAATCGGCGTCGTTCCCGTACGGGAAGTACCGCCCGGCATCCGAGCCGATGTCTTGCGGCGACTTCACAAGAATCGTGCCACCACACACCGAACCCGGCGATACGCTCGCCTGCCCCAATTCAAAACGCAGCGGCTCAATATCCGGGGAGGGCCAGGCGCGTTCCGCCACCCAGCGCCCCTCGATTTCCTCGTACACCGAGGCCGGGCGCATCGGGTCGCTGATCCAGGTGCGCAGCAGCGGCTCATCCATCGCGCCGTTATCCACGCCCTTGAGCCACCTATCCCACCAGCGCAGCGTTTCCCCGAGGAAATCAATATGCGGTCCCGGGCGTAGATCGCGATCCGGGTACTGGTGGCTCCACGGCCCGAGCAGCCCGCGCACGTTCTTCCCCAGCGCGGAGAGATTCTCCACCAGGCGCAGCACGGTATCGCGGTACGGATCGAACCAGCCGCCCACCGCGAGCACCGCCGCATCGAGTTTCGAATAATCCTCACTCACCGAGCCATGTTTCCAGTAGGCATCGCGGGTCTGGTGGCTCATCCAGGTATCTACGTAGGGCTCCATATTATTGAGACGCTCCAGCCACATGGACTTCCACTTCTCCCCCACGGCGCGCGGGTCCGGGGGCCGGGATTCGAAGGCGAGCATGGTGGCGCCCCAGGCGTGCATATCCACCGCGAGCATCGAGCCGCCGAAATAATGCACGTCATTGTCGTAGCGGTCATCGGTGGAGCAGGTGGTGACGATCGCTTTAAGGGCTTCCGGCTGGTAGGAGGCAAGCTGGAGCGAATTGAAACCGCCCCAGGAAATCCCGAACATGCCCACGCTGCCCGTGCACCATTCCTGCGAAGCAATCCACTCGATGACTTCCAGGCCGTCTTGGTGTTCCTGCGCATCGTATTCATCGCCCGGGATGCCCTCGGAATTGCCGTGCCCGCGGATATCGACCCGGATGGAGGCGTAGCCGTGCCCGGCGTAATACGGGTGGCGTTCGTGATCGCGCGGCGCGGTCCAGTCCCCGCTGCGGTAGGGCAGATATTCCAGGATCGCCGGCACTTTTTCTTCCGTGCGCGGCATCCAGGCTTTCATCCACAGCCGGGTGCCGTCCGAGAGCGGAATCCACCCCTCGCGAATCTCAGTCTCGTAGGGAAAATCTGTGATGTACTCCATTGTTCTCCTTCCTGTGCGTCTGTGCTGTGTTGCTTCTGTTCGTTTGCTGCGGTTTTCGTGGGGCGCGTTGAGGTACGACGACGCCGCCAGCTTTACGCGACGACTTTCATACGCGAACGCATCCACGGGGTAAGCGCCATGAGCAGCACGCCGTAACCGATGACCACCAGTCCTTGCACCCCGAAGTAGGCGGGGATAGACGCGGCCATATTTTCGTAATCGAAGAATTTCACCACCTGGGCTTGGATGCCCTGGGCGCAGGCCATGGCCGCGAACCACAAAGCCATGGTTTGGGAGGCGAAAGCTCGCGGGGCGAGTTTCGTGGTAGCGGACATCCCCGCGGTTTGCAGCACCAGGTCCCCCAGACCGAGGAAGATATAGCATCCCACCAGCCACAGCGGCATAAGAAGAGCCCCGCGCGGGGTGAGGATGCCCGCGAGCGCCACAATGACGAAAGCGATCCCGCCGAGCACCGCGCCCAGCCCCACTTTTGCGGCCACGTGGGGTTGGCGTTTGCCCATTTTCAGCCAGATCCAGGCGAGTACCGGCCCCATAATGATTTCCACGATGGCGGTGAGGGAAATGTAATAGGAGGAGGGGTAGCTCAGGGAGCCGATGGTGTTATCGGTGGCGTTGAGGGCCACGAGGTTGAGGGTATTCCCGGTTTGGAAATAGAGCAGATTGTAGAGGATGAGGGCAATGAGCAGCAGCGCGTAAGGGATGAGATTGCGCCGTTCTACCGGGGTGACCTTCGGGGAGCGGTACATCCACAGGAAGAAGAACACCGGCACGATCCAGGTGATCACGGAGATGCCGTTGACGACGTCGCTGAGCGTGGCGGAGGAGAAGGTGGCGAAAAGCGTGGCTACCGCGACTACTCCCCCAACCAGTCCCACAAGCATCCAGAAGGAGCGGTCCGCCACGAAACTGGCGCGGATGCGATGCGCTTTGGCTCGCCCGGATAGGTTTTTCCCGGTTGCCACGTAGGCGATGAGGCCGAGGATCATTCCCACCGCGGCGGAAGCGAAACCGGCGTGCCAATGCACCCGTTGGCCGAGGAATCCGGCCACCAGCGGCCCGAGGAACGCCCCGATATTAATACCGGCGTAGTAGATGGAGAATCCGGCATCGCGGCGGCTATCCCCGGGTGCGTAGAGTTCACCCACCATGGTGGAAACATTCGGTTTGAGGAGCCCGGTTCCCACCACGATGAGGCCCAGGCCCACCCAGGTGAAGAATTCGGTGGGGATACCCATGGCAATATGACCCGCGGCAATAACAATGCCACCCCAGAGCACCGTGCGGTAGGTGCCCGAGATTCGATCCGCGATCCAGGCTCCCGCGATGGAAAGCAGGTAGACGAGGGCACCGTAGGCGGCCACGATGGAGGATCCCACGTCCTCCGCGTAGCCTAGCCCGCCACTCGCGATGGCATCGGTGAAGTAGAGGACCAGAATGGCCTGGAATCCCAGGTAGGAGAAACGCTCCCAGAGTTCCAAGCCGAAAAGGGAATACAGGCCGGTGGGTTGGCCCATAAAGGAACGGGTGGCGCGGGCGCGCCGGTCGCGGCGCAGGGCTTCCTTGTGTTCCTTTATGTACTTTTTGGGATTCTCGACGTTATCGGGGACCTGCGCGGCAATCTGCGCGTGGGTGGGTAGGTCAGTCACGTGGTACTCCTTCTCGAAAAACGGGACCGTCTGACCCCGCTATCGCGGCCGCTTCCTCCTTTCTCTAGGCGCGCGCGTGCGTCCTCCCGGGGCAGTGCAACGGGCGCACATCCCCGGCTTTTCCAAGCACAGCAGGGGCTTTTTTCAGCCCTGCTATCCGCTTTCCAGCGTAACAAGCACCTCCGACATAACCGCGATTTGAGTACTTTTTTATCGTTTTCACCCCGGCGCCCACTCGCCGCAAGCCCTGAGCCCGTAGGAAAAACTCGAATAGACATGACATCGGTCACATTGATAGGCTGTAGGGCATGACCACATGCGATATTCCCACCATTCCCCTTGCCGACGGCGGGCAGATTCCCCTGGTTGGAATCGGCTCCCTGCTAGCCAAAGGCAACGAGCTTGCCACCACGCTCGGCCAGATCATTGCCGATGGTTACCGCCTTATCGATACCGCCCAGCAGTACGCCAATGAAACGGCCGTAGGAGAAGCGGTGAAACGCTCCGGGGTGCCCCGCACGGAGGTATTCATCACCTCGAAGGTGGCCGGCGGAGAACAGGGGAAGTGCTACACCCGGCGCAGTATTGAGGATTCGCTACGCCGACTGGATACCGATTACCTTGACGCTCTCCTCATCCACTGGCCCAATCCCTCCCGCGGCCTGTACGTGGAAACTTGGGAGGAGATGCTCGCGGCGCAGGCGGAGGGCCTGGTGCGCCACGTGGGAGTCTCTAATTTCTTGCCCGAACATCTCACCCGCCTGCATGAGGCCACCGGGGTGTGGCCGGTGCTCAACCAGATCCAGCTCTCGGTTGCCCTCCCGCGCACCGATCTGCGCGCTTTCCATGAGCGCCACGGTATTGTCACCCAGGCGTGGCGGCCGCTCGGCGGGCCGGAAAAGCTGCTGGATCAAATCGTGGTGAAGCGCCTGGCTGCCAAGCACGGGGTGAGTGCCGGGCAGATTGTGCTGCGCTGGTGTGTCCAGCACGGCATTGTGGTGATTCCGTCGTCGTCCCAACGCGAGCGCTGGCGGGCAAATGCCAATATCTTCAACTTCACCCTGGACGACTCGGATATGCGCGATTTGGCCGCGCTGGACACCGGTGACCTGCATGTATGGGATGCGCGCACGCACGAAGAGTGGTAGCGGAATTTCGCGGCGCCCACCATGGCGCAAATTTTGAGTGGCGCGCCGCCACGGCGCAACGGGAATCAGCCCCGCTCCGCATAACCGGCATAAAGAGTGGGCCCGACCGGATTCGAACCGATGACACCCTGGGTGTAAACCAGGTGCTCTGACCAACTGAGCTACGGGCCCGCGCGCTGCGCACTCGGATGATCCTACCCGATGCGCGGCCCGCGCGCACCTTCCCGCCGAAAATACCGGCGGAGCCCCCCCGGCGGCTCTAGTAGCGCAGGCCCTTATTGGTGAGGCGCACGCCCGTCCAGGACTCCCCGAGGGCCACGGATGTGGTTGGTTGCATGCCCGCGGTATCAGCAGCCTCTTCAATATCGTTATGCGGCACCGCATTCGACACCCGCCCGGTGGGCACGAAGAGCCAGCAGATAGCATTTTCGTCGTCGAAATTAGCCTTGATATCCAGGAGCAAATCGGTGAGGTCATCGACGTCGCCGTCGTCCGCGCGCCACCAGGCGATGGCGCCGTCCACGATATCGCGCGAATCTTCGTCCACCAGCGCGCTTCCGATAGTTTCTTCGATCTGCGCGCGGACCTGGGCGGCTACGTCGTCGTCGTAGCCAAATTCTTGGATGATGTTCCCTTTCTGGAAACCAAACGAACTCATGGCTTAAGCTCATCTGATCGCCGGCATTTTTTCAAGTTAATCTCAGCCGCGTCGCCCGTGATTTTGGTGATCATTACCGTACGACGACGCGCGCCGCCCGGTTCCCGGGCGCCGCGAAAGCCACCCTCCATGCGCCCCGTCCACCGCTCAGCTTAATTCCGCTCATGCCTGTGCGATGGCTCTCAACAACGCGGTAATATAAGAGTGCATGTGTAAGAGGTACCACAGCCGTTCTGGGACTAAAGCCGCGAACGGGTAGCCTTGACACGTCCCTATGAACTACAACCACTCAAGCAATGGAGGAGATTCCGTGGCTTCACAAGATTCTGATGATCGCATGGTGTCCGGCCAGCTCAGCCAGATCCCGGATGTTGATCCGGAAGAAACCCGCGAATGGCTCGCGTCCGTGGATGATCTGATTGAAACAAATGGTGCGGATCGGGCGCGGTTTATCCTCGCCAGCGTGGATGAGCACGCACGCGCCAAGGGAGTTTCGGTCTCCCCTGATCTCGTCACGCCCTATATCAATACGATTCCGGCGGAAGAAGAACCTCCGTACCCGGGCACCCCGGAAGAAGAGGAACTCGAACACCAATTCCGCAGCTGGACCCGGTGGAACGCGGCCGTGATGGTCACGCGCGCCCAGCGCCCCGGCGTGGGGGTAGGCGGCCATATTTCCTCCTACGCTGCCCAGGCCACCCTTTACGAAGTGGGCTTCAACCACTTCTTCCGCGGCCCGGATGCTCCCGGTGGCGGGGATCAAATCTTCTTCCAGGGCCACTCCTCCCCCGGTAATTACGCCCGTGCCTACCTGGAAGGGCGCCTCACGGAAGCGGATCTGGATTCCTTCCGCCAGGAAGCCTCCCATATTTCCGGCGGTCGCGGCCTGCCCTCCTACCCGCATCCCCACCAGATGCCGGACTTCTGGCAGTTCCCCACCGTGTCCTTGGGGCTGGGCGCCACGAACTCCATCTACCAGGCTTGGTTCAATCGCTACCTGAGCGAACGCGGTATTAAGGACACCTCGGATTCGCACGTATGGGCCTTCCTGGGCGATGGCGAAATGGACGAACCCGAATCGCGCGGCATGCTCCAGCTGGCCGCCTCCCAGAAGCTGGATAACCTCACCTGGGTGGTCAATTGCAACCTCCAGCGCCTGGACGGCCCGGTGCGCGGCAACGGCAATATCGTGCAGGAACTCGAATCCTTCTTTAAGGGCGCGGGCTGGAATGTCATCAAGGTGCTGTGGGGTTCGGGCTGGGATAAGCTCCTCGCCCAGGATAAGGACCACGCCCTCGTGGATCTCATGACCTCCACCCCGGACGGCGACTACCAGGGCTTCAAGGCGAATGACGGTTCCTACGTGCGCAATAATTTCTTCGGGCGTGATCCGCGCACGAAGGCCATGGTGGAAGATTGGTCCGATGATGAGATTTGGGCGCTGCGCCGCGGCGGCCACGATCACCACAAGATCTACGCCGCCTACCGGGCGGCCCTGGCCCATAAGGGCCAGCCCACCGTGATTCTGGCGCAAACCGTCAAGGGTTATGACCTCGGCTCGAACTTCGCCGGGCGCAATGCCACCCACCAGATGAAGAAGCTCAATAGCAACGATCTCAAGCTGCTGCGCGATACCCTGCGCATCCCCATTGATGATTCCCAGCTGGAAGATCCCTATAACGCGCCGTACTACAAGCCGGCTGAAGATCACCCGGCCATGAAGCATATGCGCGAGCGGCGCGAAGCGCTGGGCGGCTACCTGCCCCAGCGCCGCACCCACCAGGGTGGGATCGCCCTGCCGGCCGATAAGCCGTTCCAGTCCATGAAGAAGGGTTCGGGCAAACAGAAGGTGGCCACCACCATGGCCCTGGTTCGCCTGCTCAAGGACATTATGCGCGATAAGGAATTCGGCTTCCGCATGGTGCCGATCGTTCCGGACGAAGCGCGTACCTTCGGCATGGATTCCATGTTCCCCTCCGCCAAGATCTTCAATACCCAGGGCCAGCAGTACACCGCGGTGGACCACGATATGTTGCTGTCCTACAAGGAATCCACCCAGGGCCAGCTGCTCCACACCGGTATTACCGAAGCCGGTTCCCTCTCCGCTTTCGTGGCGGCCGGAACCTCGTATGCCACCCATAACACCCCGATGGTGCCCTTCTACATCTTCTACTCGATGTTCGGGTTCCAGCGCACCGGGGATCAGTTCTGGGCGGCCTACGATCAGCTGGCCCGCGGCTTCGTTATTGGTGGCACCGCCGGGCGCACCACCCTCACGGGTGAGGGCTCCCAGCATATGGACGGGCATTCCCCCGTCCTCGCCTCCACCAACCCGGGCATGGTTATTTACGATGCGGCCTACGCTTATGAACTCGGCCATATCTTCAAGGATGGCCTGAAGCGTATGTACGGGGATGGCTCGGACGGGCGTGAGCAGAACGTCATGTACTACCTCACGGTCTACAACGAGCCCATCCACCAGCCCGCCGAACCGGAGAATGTGGATGTGGACGGCATTATCCGCGGTATCTACAAGCTCGATGAGGCCGATGGTCTGGGCGGCCCGCGTGTCAATCTGCTCTCCTCGGGCGTGGGGGTGCGCTGGGCCCGCGAAGCCAAGCGCATGCTGCGCGATGACTGGGGCGTGGATGCCACTGTCTACTCGGTGACCTCCTGGTATGAGCTGCGTAAAGACGGCTTGGCCACCAACGAATACAACTACCTCCACCCGGAGGAAGAACCGCGCAAGGCCTACGTGACCGCGAAGCTGGAAGGCGAAGAAGGCCCCTTCATCGCCACCTCCGATTTCGAGCACCAGGTCCAGGATTCCATCCGCGAATGGATCCCCGGCGATTATGAGACGCTTGGCGCCAAGGGTATTGGTATTTCCGATACTCGCCCGGCCGCCCGGCGCTACTTCAAGATCGACGACGCCACCATGGTGGTGCGGGCCCTGTACGCGCTGGCCAAAGCCGGCAAGATCGACCGCTCGGTTGTCCGCCAGGCAATCGAGAAGTACGATCTGCATAACCCGGCAGCCGCCGAACCGGTTCCCGATAACGACCCGGAGTAAAGCGGCCCGGTGTCGTCGTAACTAATTGAATAGTGTTTGAGCATCCGTGCTCTCACACGTAGCATAGTGTGGCGGTCCTTTCTCACCCGCGAATAATTATCGCGAGTTGAGCTTTCGGGCCGCCACACATATATGGAGGCTAGTGATTGACCGTTTATCGACTGGCGTGGAGGCATCTGCGCGACCGCAAATTCCAGCTCCTCGCGATTGCTGTGCTACAGATCGCGCAGGTGCTCCTCGGGCTCACCCTCCCCGCGCTGGGCGCTAACGTTATCGATTACGGCATTCTGGAACGCAATAGCTCCTATATTTGGTCACGCGGGCTGCTCATGGGGCTCTTCACCCTCGCGCAGGTGCTCTGCGCTATCGGGGCAATCTATTACGGGGCCCTGGTCTCCACCCACCTGGGCCGGGAACTGCGCCGCGAAACTTTCGCGCATGTGCAACGCTTCTCCCCCGCGGACCAGCAGCGTTTCGGAGCCTCCACCCTGGTCACCCGCACCACGAACGACGTCAATCAAATCCAGATGGTCACCCTCATGTCCCTCACCATTATGGTGACGGCCCCGATTATGGGCGTGGGCGGGGTGCTTATGGCCATCGGGCAAGACGTGGTGCTCTCCCTCACCCTCCTCGTCATTATTCCGGTGCTCACCGCAATTATTTTGGTGTGCACCGCGATGCTCGCCACACGCTACGAAACTCTCCAGCGGCGCGTGGACGCCATTAACGATGCGCTGCGCTCCCAGCTTTCCGGGGTGCGGGTGATTCGGGCTTTCCGCCGCGAGGAGGCCATGGCCGGGGAATTCGAGGTTCATAACCGCAATTTCCGTTCGATTATGCTCCAGATCGGCACGATTTGGTCCGCGCTGCTGCCGGCCATGAGCGCGGTGATCGGGCTGGCTTCCGCGCTGATCGTGTGGATTGGCGGGCATCGGATTGCCGGGGGCTCCATGCCGGTGGGGGCGCTGGCCGCGTTTATCACCTACCTCATGATGATTCTGGGTGCGGTCATGATGCTCGGCATGATTATTATGGTGGTTCCGCGCGGGAATGTTTCCGCCGAGCGCGTCATCGAGGTCAATACCACCGTTCCTTCCATCACGGACGCGCCGGATGCGCGGGAGATGCCGCCCGGTCCGGTTACTTTCCGCTTGCGCGATATTTCCCTCACTTACGCGGATGCTGACGAGCCTGCCTTGCGCGGCATTTCTTTGTGTTTCAGGCCTGGAACGACGACGGCGATTATTGGCGCCTCGGGCTCGGGCAAATCATCGCTGGTGAAAATACTACCGCGCCTCGTGGATGTGAGTACCGGGCGCTTCACCGTGGAAGGCAGCGGCGGGGCCGGCGCGGGTGGCAAGGCCGGTGAAACGGAATCCGGCGGTGCCGGAACGCGTGGTGCTGGAACGCGCGAGGCCGGGGCCGGTGAAGTGGATGTGCGCGATATTCGACTCGCTGATTTCCGCCGCCGGGTGGCCCTCGTGCCCCAGCGGGCTTTCTTGTTCAGCGGCACGGTGGCCAGCAATGTTGCCGGTTCCACCCGCGATATTGACCAGGAGCGGGTCATTGATGCGCTGCGCTGCGCCCAAGCCTGGGATTTCGTGGAGGCCGGGGGCGGGCTGGAGATGCCGGTGGAAACCGGGGGCACCAATCTTTCCGGCGGGCAGCGCCAGCGCCTGACCATCGCGCGGGCCCTCTACCGGGCCCTGCCCGATAGTTCCGGGCGGGCCGGGGCTGATCTGGTTGTTTTCGATGATTCGTTCTCCGCTCTCGATTACGCCACCGATGCCCAGCTGCGGGCCAACCTCAAGGAGCGGATCCGGGATGCGGCGGTGGTCATCATTGCCCAACGTATTTCGACGACCCGCAGCGCTGATTGCGTCGTCGTACTGGATTGCGGCGAGGTAGTGGGCTGCGGCACGCACGCGCAGCTCATGGAAACAAATGAGATGTACCGCTCGATTGTGCGCTCCCAGGAGCGCGGGCCGGAAGGCGGCACGGAAGCGAACGGTACGGCGGCAAGTGAGACTGAACGAAGCGGAACGGCGGCCGCAACGAGTGAGGAGGCGCGGGCATGAGAGGTGCCGGAAATATTGACGAAGCCCGCGATATCCGCGGGGCGCTCCTCACTCTTATTCGCCACTACCTACGCCATTACGTGGGGCGGATCGTGGCGGTGCTGCTGCTTTCGCTTATCTCCACCGCGGCGGTGGTGGCCGCTCCCTTCCTGCTCGGGCAGGGCACCAATGTGGTGGTGGATGGAATTCGCTCCGGCGGCGTGGATTTCCCGGAGTTGGCGCGGGTGCTGAGCCTGGCGGCCGGGTGCTATATTCTCTCGGCGCTGCTGCGTTTCTGGTTCGGCTATATTATTCGCCTTATTATTCAGGATCTCGGCTATGAGATGCGGCGGGATTGCCAGCAGAAAATTGATCGGATGCCGCTATCCGTGCTGGATAAACAGCAGCGCGGGGATGTGCTCTCGCGGGTCACGAACGACGTTGATAACGTGACCCAGTCCCTGCTGCAAACCCTTTCCGAAGTGCTCTCCGCGATCTACCAGATCATCGGGATTGTGGCGGTGATGGTCTATTTGTCCTGGTCGGTGGCTCTTGCCTCGCTGGTGGTCATCCCGGTGGGGATTATTGGGATCCTCCTGCTGCTGCGCCGCTCCCGCCCCTATTTCCGCGACCAGTGGCGCCTCACCGGTGATGTGTCCGCGGTGGTGGAGGAAAGTTTCACCGGGCTGGATGTGGTGGCCGCTTACGGGCTGGAAGATGAATTCCAGGGGCAGTTTGATAGCGCGAATGCGCAGCTCTACGATGCTTCCTTCCGCGCGCAGGCGATCGCGCAAATGTCCCAGCCGCTTATGATGCTGGTGCAGAACGGTTCTTTTGCCATCGTCACGCTCCTGGGCAGTATTCAGGCGATGGCCGGCACCATGACGATTGGCGGGCTGCAGGCGATGATGCAATACACTCGCCAGCTCTCCCATCCGCTTCAGTCCCTGGCTTCCACCGCGAATCTTATTCAATCGGCGGCGGCTTCCGCGGAGCGTATTTTCGATTATCTGGCCCAAGAAGAAATGGCCCCGGATGCGAGTTCCAGCTATCGCGAGGTGGTGGCCCCCGAGGCGCGGCGCGGCACCATCGAATTCTCGCACGTGCGTTTTGCCTACGAGCCCGAGACACCGGTGATCCGCGATCTCTCACTGCGGGTGGAGCCGGGGCATTCCGTGGCGATTGTGGGACCCACCGGCGCCGGGAAAACCACGCTCGTCAATTTGCTCATGCGCTTCTATGAGGTGGACGGCGGGGCAATTACCGTGGACGGCGCACCCATCGATTCCTTCACGAAGGAATCCCTGCGGGAACATTTCGGGATGGTCCTGCAAGACACCTGGCTTTTTGACGGCACGGTCTGGGAAAACATCGCTTTCGGGAAGGACGGTGCTACGCGCGACGACGCCATTGCCGCCGCGGCCGCCCTGGGCATTGATGATCTTCTTGAGACCCTCCCCCACGGTTTTGATACCCATATTGGGGATGAGGGCGAGAATGTTTCCGCCGGGGAGAAACAGCTCATCACCATCGCGCGGGCCTACCTAGCCAATCCCGATGTGCTTATTTTGGACGAGGCCACCAGTTCGGTGGATACCCGCACCGAGGCACTTATCCAGGATGCGATGGAGCGGCTGCGCGAAGGGCGCACCTCCTTCATTATTGCGCACCGGCTCTCCACCGTCCGCAATGCCACCACGATCCTGGTTATGGAAGCCGGGGACGTGGTAGAAAGCGGCACCCATGAGGAACTGCTGGCCGCCGGCGGCGCCTACGCCCGCCTCTACGAAAGCCAGTGGGCCTAAGCGACTGGCGGTGCGAGGCTATACTGCCGCCGGTGCGAGCCTATGCTAGCGGCGGTGCGCCCAAGCTAACCGTGATCCTGAGACCTGCGGGACTAGGCGACCGGGACCGCGAGCTTCTCCTCCGCCGGGATTTCCCGGCTGGCAAGATACTCGGACATGAGCCGCGCTACCGCGCTGGCGCCCAGGCTGAGCACCCACAGGGCAGCCATGAGAATGAGAATGCTCGGATGCCCGGCATCCTTAATAATGAGGAAGACCAGGAGAATCACTCCGAGGGCAGCCGCGATCACCGGGATGGCCTGCATGGTGGGGCGCAGCCACGCCGGTGCGGAGCGCCGGGGCTGTTCCAGCAGCCCAAACCACTGGTAGACCCCTAGGAAATAAACCTGGCCGAGCGCGACCCAGAGCATGCCGAAACAGGTGCAGGTCCAGATAGCGAGGCTAAATTCTGAGGCCCATTGCAACATATCCAAGGCGTTAATGTAGAGGAGCGGATAACCAAGAAAACCGCCGAGAACCGCAGCTCCCGCCGCGATCTTTCCAGCCGTGTACGCGTTCATATGAGATCCCTCCGTTGAGCTAGATAGTCAATCGCCGTGGGGACGATCTTATGTGGGAGTCTAACGACGCCTCGGGTGGATGTATACGGCCGCACGCCTCGCTGCTCAGATCTTAATCAAATTGTATCCCGGGGTAATACTGCTGTGACCCTATGTTAATATGCCCGTGCCTGATGTTAATGGGATTGTGACCGCTCCACCCCGGCGAAATCCCACAGGATCTCACCGAGCTCGCGCGCGGTTCCCACGTGCCGCCAAGCTAGCTCCCATTCGGAACGCGGGGCAGTCCCCCACTCCACGAGCACCGTGGGAAGGCCGTGCTGGCCTGCGCCGTCGACATCGTGAATACGATCCCCCACCATGAGGGCCCGCGAGGTATCGATGCCCTGCGCCCGCAATTCGCGCAGCGCGGCCCCCACCACCTCGGCTTTTCCGTACCCGGGGATATCTTCGGGATCCCCGGCAATATAGCGGAAGTGCTGCGCCACGCCCTGGTGTTCCAGAATCGCGCGGGCATTCTTTTCGTTTTTCGACGTCGCAATGGCCAGCGGCACCCCGGCCGCATCCAGCTCCTCTACCAATTCGCGCATCCCGGGGAAAATCGGAGTATCGAGCATGCGCTGTTCGTAGCGCACCCGGTAGCGGCGCACCATCTCTACCGGGTCGGCCGCGCCGAGCTTCGTGAAGGTATCGATGAGCGGCGGGCCAATGAACTGCACAAAGAATTCTTCGGGGTGGTCCTCCCCCATTTCTTCGCGCAGGGTGGCCCGGAAAGTTTCTTTGACGATAGCGGCGGAATCGTGGAAGGTTCCGTCCAGATCAATAAGGATAGGGTTCACAGGTCAAGTCCGGCGGTATCGCCTGCTCCTTGTCTCGCAATTTCGTTAGTTACCAGGTCAAGTACAGTGGTGGGACCGCGCCCCACGGGCCCGTTCACCACCACATCCAGGGCATGGCCCAGTTCATCTTCTACAATCCAGCCCTCTTCGAGGGGTTCTTCCGCGCCGGGAAGAATAAGCGTGGAGGAAAGTAGCGGTTCGCCCATTTCCGTGACCACGGCTTGGGTGATGCGGTGGTCGGGGATGCGCACGCCCACCGTGTGCTTCTTCGGGTTGAGGGTCATGCGCGGCACTTCTTTGGTGCCCTTGAGAATGAAGGTGTAGGGCCCGGGCGTGAGGCTTTTGATGAGCCGAAAATCGGGATTATCTACGATCACGAGCTGGCCGAGCTGGGCGAAATCGTGGCACAGCAGAGTGAAATGGTGTTTATCACCCACCTGCCGGATACTGCGAATCCGCTCCAGGCCCTCCTTATTGCCCATCTGGCACACAATGGCGTAACCGGAATCGGTGGGCAGGGCCACCACCTCACCGCGGCGCAGCCGCTCCACCACTTTGGCGACGAGCCGCGGTTGCGGATCCTCAGGATGAATATCAATGAAGGTAGCCATAGGCACTAGTCTAGTCGAGGCCGCGACACGGAGAAGCGGCGGTTTTGACTACTCCGCCGCGCTCACCGCCTCCCGCAGCTCTGCGAGCTCGGCCGCCTTGGCGTAGGGTTCCATTTCTCGCAGGTAGGCGCGGGCTTCGTTGGTGCGCCCGGCCGCCAGTGCGGTGCGCACCAGCGCTTCCCCGGCCTCGAAACTGTGGGTGGCCGGATCCCAATGGGCTAGCCCCAAACTGAGGGCCTGATCTGGGTGCCCGGCCTGGCGCAGAATTGCCATGGCCCGGGCGAGGATGTGCCCATCCGGGTTACGATCCGTGGCGGTGGTGAGGAGCCGCAGGGCCCGCTCGGGATCGGAGTCCACCGCGAGCCGAGCCATATGCAGCTGCGGGTACCAGGAAGCCGGTGAGCTGGAGAGTTCTTCGGCCAGGGCATAAATCGCCAGGTCCGCGGAAAGGATGCTTCCGGTTCCGGTGAGCTCCGCGGTGAGCGGATCGGCGGGCGGGAGTTCACCTTCGGCCTCGCGTGCCAAGGTGACGAGCTGGGTGAAAGCCTCGACGTCGTTCGGGTCCTCAGCAAGCCGCTCACGCAGCGCCTGCGCGGTGGCGGTACCGGCTTCCGGAGCCCGGGTATGCTGGAAGAGTTGCTGCATCAAATCGAGGAATGCCATGATGCGAGCGTACCGAAAATAGGGAGGTCGTGCGATGGAGGTAGCGCAACTCATGTCGCTGGGCGCGGATGTTCTGGAGCGCGAAGGCTACCCGGATGCCACCGAAAGTTTCGAGCTGAGCCACGTGGATAGCGTGACACGCTGGGCGATTGCGGTCACCTTGGAAGACGCCAGCGGCGTGGTGGTGCCCGATAGCGAGATCTGCGCGGCGCGCACCCTCGGGGAGCTGGTGCGGCTCAGCTGCCCGGGCATGGACCTCAGCCTCGCCCCTTCTTCTCTGCACGACGGCGCAGCTGCGGCCCACCCCGCTTCTGCCACCACCGCGAATGCGGCGGCGGGGCCTAGCCCGGAGCAGTCGGATAAGACGAATGTGCGGGATAAGCCGGAGACGCCGACTGAGACGAATCGGCCAGATGTGCCGGATGCGCCGGATGAAAACGTCCCGCTGTCCGCGGAGGATTTGCGGGCAGCGCTGGGGCTTTAACCCGCCCTTTCTAGGGCTTTAGCCCACGCGGTGCAGCCAGCGCACCGGTGCGCCCGCACCGGCATAGCGGAAGGGCTCGAGCTCATCATCCCAGGCTTGGCCGAGGGCAATATCGAGGAGCCGGCGCATTTCTGCGGCGTCGTTCCCCGCGTTTTCCAGGGCGGCCCGCACCCGGTTTTCCGGAATCACCACATTGCCGGTCAGATCTGTTTGGGCGTAGAAAATACCGAGGCCGGGGGTGGCGGACCAGCGGCCTCCTTCGGATACCGGGCTGGCATCCTCGGTGATCTCAAAACGCAAATGCTCCCAGCCGTTGAGGGCGGAGGCTAGCATGGCTCCGGTTCCCACTTCTCCCGTCCACGAGGCTTCTGCCCGGTTCATATGCGGGGCGGCGGGTTGTTTCGTCCACTCAAAATGCGGTTCGTATCCGAGCACACTTGTAACCGCCCATTCAACGTGGGGTTGAACGGCCGGCATAACAGAGTGAATGAATATGACGCCGCGAGTGGCGTATTTGTGTGCCATAGCATTCCTCCTGCGCTTGGGTGGCTTTCCCCGTGCTACCCACGCGGAGGGACTACTAGAGCGATTGTAGCGCAGAAGAGACGCGCAGCTGGCGAATATCGCGCATCGCTTGTTTACGGACCTCCCGCTCCAGGCGGTCAAGGTAGAGGTGGCCGTCCAGGTGATCGCATTCGTGCTGGATGCAGCGGCCGAGGAGCCCCTCCCCTTCCACGATTTTCTTCTTGCCGTCCAGGTCGATACCTTCTGCGCGGGCGTACCAGGCGCGCTTGGTCGGGTAGTACAGGTCCGGGACGGACAGGCAGCCTTCATCGCCGTCCTGGTATTCATCTTCGGAGAGGGCCACGATCACGGGGTTGAGGATGTAATCGATCTCGCCGTCGATATGCCAGGAGAAGGCGCGCAAGGAGACCCCGATTTGGTTGGCTGCTAGGCCCGCCCGGGCGTCGTCGTTCACGTTTTCGAGGAGGTCGTCGACCAGGCGCACGATGCCCGGGGTGATCTCCCGAATCGGATCGCAGGGGGTGCGCAGGACGGGGTCCCCCACCACGTGAATCTCCCGGTATGCCATCGTGAACTCCTTTATAAGATTTCTCACATTGGGATTGCCCAGGCGCCGCGGTTTAGGCTTATGGCTTACAGGGCCGCGCCGCGGGTGCCGGACAGAGCAGAACGGCGGTAAGCCTACGCTCACCGCCGTTCGTTCGCTCCCGCAGCTGGACTCGAACCAGCAACCGTTCGATTAACAGTCGAATGCTCTGCCATTGAGCTATGCGGGAATTTGCAACAGAAAAGATAATAGTCAATGGCGGGCCGTGAAGCAACTTGAGAGGTGTGCGCTCTGCCACCCTCGCCTCAAAGCGCCGCTACGCCGGGCCCCAGCGGTACCTCGGCCGTTGCTAGGCGCGCCTCAGGCGTTGTTACACGTGCTAGGGCTGGTCACCACCGCCGCCGTTCGCCACCACCGCAGCTACCGGCTGCCCCGTACTGACATCAGCCGCAGCCAGGTGCTGGCGCAGGGCGCGCCCGGCGAAGAACATGACGATGAGCAGGATGACTCCCACAATCGCGGCGGTGATCATACGCCGGCGTGCGATGCGCTGAATCTCTTCCGCCTGGGCGGCATCAAGGGCGCGGGATTCTTGCGCCTCGGGCCCTTCCGCCGCCTCGAGCCCTTCAGGCAGCTCCGGTTTCTCGGGTGTTGACATGGGGCTACTCTAGCCCACGCTCTGCCCGGTGAGCATGAACAGCACCATCTTGGTGGGAGCCAGGGCGCGCACCGCGTGCGGGAGGCGGGTGGGCAGGTGCACGAGCCCGCCGGGGCGCAGCTGCACCGTGCGCCCCTCGGTACGCATCTCCACTTCCCCTTCCAGCACCTGGATGAGCACGGGCACGGCGGCGGTGTGCTCGGAGAGCTCCTCGCCGGTATCGAAGGAGAAGACCACCACATTCGCGCCTTCAACGCGCAGCGCGGTGGTGGAAACGGTCGAGGCGGGGGCGTAGTCCACCGTGGCGCCCAGATCCTCCAGGTAGGAAAGTTGCGGGGTGTATTCACTCATCGGTTGTCCTTTCAGTTAGCGGTGGTAGCGGAAGTGCCGGCATCGGTGGAGCCGGCAGCGCCAGTGGATTCGGCAGCGCCAGCAACATCAGCAGATGCAACAGGCTTGCGGGCCACCATGGCCACGCCGGCCAGGTGGTGGCGGTACTTGCGGAAGAGCGCGCGCATGGCCAACACTCGCGCCCGCAGCTCTTTATCGCGCAGCACATTGCGGAGGATACGCGCTACCCCGCGCAGGCCTTCGTCGGCCAGGTTACGGCGCAGGGAAAGCAGCGCCATGGGGGCATCCCCCACCCATTCCACCTCGAAACCGGCATCGGTGAGCACCTGCCGCCATTCGGCCTGGGTGAGCGGGCGCGCGTTGACGCGAATGGTCTGCGCCAGGCCCTTGCGCAGGGTATCGGCAATGGCCGGGTCGATGCTATCCGGGGTGAGGCTGAGTTCGTGGATGGCGTAGCGTCCGCCCGGGCGCAGCAGCCGGAAGGCCTCGCCCACAATCGCGGCCTTGGAGCTCGCGCCCTGCATGGTGAGCATCGCTTCGCCCACGACCACATCGGCACCGGCATCGGGTAGTCCAGATTTTTGCGCGGTGGAATTAACGACGACGCCGCCCACTTTCTCCACGATCCCCTTGACGCGGGTCACCGCATTCTTGTCTTGATCCACTCCGGTGTAGGAGTGAATGGGCTCGGAGATAATGAGTTCCGCTGTCCGGCCCAGGCCGGGGGCGAATTCCACGACGTCCGCGCTGGCCAGCTGGGCATGCTCAAGCATGGCCTTCGTCAAATGCAGCCCGCCGGGGCGCAAGACCCGCTTGCCGGCGCGGGCGAGTACCCAGTGCCCGGCGGCGGTAGCGGTGGGACGATCAGATTGCGGAAGTGGAGCATTGTCATCGATCATGGATTCACCTTAATCCCGCGGCTCCACGAAGAAAAGAGGCGTCCACGATGATTGCTCAAGCTGTAGGTGTCGCGAAAGCGGGGCGGCCATGATGATGGCCGCCCCGCTTCCTTATGCTGCTGAGAACCTAGCTGCGATGCTAGCCGCGATAGGTGTACTTCTGCGCAGTTTCGAGCGTCATTTCGGCGCCGTTACCCGGTGCCATCTGCGGCATGTAATTGCCGTTCTTGATGACGGTCGGGTGGACGAAGTGCTCGTGCTGGTTATCCACGTATTCGATTACGCGGTTCTCGGTGGTACCCGAGACGGCCACGTAGTCGAACATCGCGAAGTGAGCCACGGCTTCGCACAGGCCCACCCCGCCGGCGTGCGGGCACACCGGCTTGTTGAACTTCTTCGCCAGCAGGTATTCGAGAACGATTTCCTGCGGGCCGGCCACGCGCGTCGCGTCGATCTGCATAATGCCGAAAGCGTTCATCTGCAGGTACTGCTTGTAAAGAATACGGCTCTGCATTTGTTCGCCGGTCGCCACCGGAATCGGGTTGATCGCCCGCGCGATGGTGGCATGCCCGAGGACATCGTCCGGTGAGGTCGGTTCTTCCACCCACGCCAGATCGAATTCGTGGAATTCGTTGATCCAGGAGATCGCCTGGGGTACATCCCAGACCTGGTTGGCGTCCACGGCAAGCTTGACATCCGGGCCGATAGCGTCGCGAGCCAGGCCGAGGCGGCGGATATCTTCGGCAACATCGCGCCCCACCTTGAGCTTGATCTGCTTGAAGCCCTTGACCTCGGTTTCTTCCTTGGCCAGGGCCACCATCTTCTCATCGGAGTAGCCCAACCAGCCCGGCGCAGTGGAGTACCCGGGATAACCGTTAGCGATGAGGTTGGCGATGCGCTCTTCCTTACCGCGCTGGCCGGCGCGCAGAATCTCGATAGCTTCTTCGGGACGCAGCGCATCCGTCATGTAGCGGAAGTCGAGGGTAGAGACGAGTTCTTCGGGTTCCATCTCACCCAGGAGGCGCCATAGCGGCTTGCCCGCACGCTTGGCCTTAATATCCCAGAGTGCGGAGAGCAGGGCACCGATGGCCATATGCTCCACGCCCTTTTCCGGGCCGAGCCAGCGCAGCTGGGAATCGTGGACGAACAGATCCCAGGCCAAGCGCATATTATCGAGGAGCTCCTCAACATTGCGCCCGATGAGGGCCTGAGCCATAGAATCGATAGCCTTGCACACCACGTCATTGCCGCGGCCAATGGTGAAAACAAAGCCCACACCGATGATTCCGTCATCGGCATCGGTATTCACTTCCACGTATGCCGAGGAGTAATCCGGATCCGGGTTCATGGCATCCGAACCGGAGAGAGTATTCGAGGTGGGGAAACGGAAATCATGCGTTGTTACGCCGGTAATTTTTGACATGAAAGCTCCTTGACGTGCCGGCCCGTGGGCCAAGCGCGATGGATAAACCTATACGTTGAAACAGGGCGGTAGGGACGGCGGCGGCGCCGCAGACGAGCGGTGCCCCCGGCAGGACTTGAACCCGCGACCGATGGATTATGAGTCCACTGCTCTAACCTGCTGAGCTACGGGGGCAACTGCTTTATCATAACAGCGCCGCGTGCCAGCTCCTACCCTTGAGAACAGCGGTTAACAGCAAATTGTTTATTTCGTTGTCACACCGTCCTTAGAGTCCGTAACAGCGTTGGGCGGTGCGGTGGAAGATGTCGGCGTCGTCGCCATAAAAACCACGCAGGAGCGCGAGGTTCTCCACAAAACTGGAGTACAGCGAAACTACCGGCCAATTCGAGGCGTACATGAGGCGCGTTGTTCCGAACAGCTCGGTGACGAAACTCAAAATACCCTCGTTTGCCGTGTTATCGGTATTCGGCAGCCCGGAGACCTTGCAGAACACATTGGGCAGCGAAGCGAGTTGCGTCATCGCGTCCCGGTAGGGGGTATCGAGGCTTTCGACATTCCCCAGGTGGTCGATGACGATACGGGCTTCGGGCACCTGCGCGGCTGCCTGGTACAGATCGCTCAGTTCTCCCACACGGATGCACGCATCGAAGGTGAGTCCGTGCTGGGCAAGCTGAGCGAGCCCGGCCAGGAAGCCCTCCTCCAGGCAACGCCCGCGGGGCTGCGAATCGATATGCAGAGGTTCGCGAATTCCCACAATCCCTTCGGGGAGCTGGGTATTCTCCGTCAGATCGGTGCGCAGCACCGCCCCGAGGATCTCGGGATGGGCGGCCCGGCGCTCTTTGGTGAGCTCAACTTCTTGGGCGGCATCGGCCGTATCTGCTTCGACGACGACGGCGCCCCGGAAGTTGATATCTTCCTGCTGCCGGTACGCCTCCAGGAGTTGATCGAATGTCCACGTGCGGGTGATGCTCCCATCCGTTGTGGCCAACCACGGCAGATCCTGGGTGTCCAGATCCCAAACGTGGAAATGGGTATCAATAAGTTCTAGCACGGTCCTGACCTTCCTCTCTTCCTGTCAGCGTTCCGTTTTGCGCGGCGAATTTAGCTCAGGGCCCGGTCGAGGTGGACGTAGCCGCCATCCGGGAAGAGCCACTGGCCGGTGGTGTGGCTGGAGCGATCCGAGAGCAGGAAGGCCGCGAGCGCACCGATTTCTTCCACGCGGGTCATGCGCTTACCGAGCGGGATCTTATCCTCGATAAGGGCCAGGCGGGCCTTCTGGGCTTCTTCGTCGCCGAAGGTCTTGATCCACTTGGCGTAGAGCGGGGTCCAGGCTTCGGCCACCACGATGGTATTGACGCGCACATTGTCCTTGGCGAGCGCGGCGGCCCATTCGCGGGTCAGGCCCAGGATTGCGCCCTTGGCTGCGGCGTAGGCGCTGGTCTTGCCCTGGCCGGTGATGGCCGTCTTCGAACCGATATTGACCACGGCACCCTGGGATTCCTTGAGGTAGGGAACCGCCTGGTGGACGAGCTCGTAGTAGTGGGTGAGGTTGCCGTGCAGGGACTTCTCAAATTCACGCCAGCCGGTGGATTCCAGGTCGAGGTTGTCATTGGCGCCGGCGTTATTGACGATGCCGTCGATATGCCCGTACTTCTTGTAGGTTTCCTCGACGATGGGCGCGATGCCATCGGTTTCGTTGAGGTCGAGCGAATAGAAATCCCAGGTATCGGTTAGCGAATTCATTTCATCGCGGTACTCATCGAGAATCTGGGAACGGTTGATAACAACCGGGATCGCGCCTTCCTTGGCGAGTTCCACAACGATTCCCTTACCGATTCCGCGCATACCACCGGTCACGATAATAACTTTGCCTTGCAGATGCAGATCCATTATTTTCTCACTTCCATTGTGCGGTGGGTAGCACTGCAACTACCCGTACTACCCGCGGACGGCCCGTTCCGTCCGTTTTACGGGACGCCCGTTTTACAGGACGCCCTTCTTGAGGATGATATTTCCGTAGGATGCGGTTTCGCCGGTTGCGACGACGGCGAAAGTTGTGCGAGCGTGCTCGTAAAAATCAAAGCGCTCGAAGAGATGCTGCTGGTAATCCCCCTCATGAGCGGAGATAATCCGAGCGTATTCGTTCCAGACCTCGGGGGCTTCATCGCCGGGAACCGGTTCCATGAGGGCGATCTGCCACTCGTTGTAACGATCCAGAGGAATAAGGTTCAAAATCGCGTCCAGCAGCACCGGGATGGTGATGCCATCAGCGCGAATCACGGTGTCATTGGTGGACTCAGAGGGGAAGTTTGCATCGGCGAGCACGATCTCATCGCCGTGTCCCATACTGGTCAGCGTGTAAAGGAGTTCCGGGCTAATAACCGGAGAAATATTCTTGAGCATGGTGTTCTCACTTTCGGGTGCCGGGCCGCGTCCAGGCGACCCGGCACCCGTGCGTTAGAGAGGGAATAATTAGTCAGCGATGATTTGCGCGTTGGCATCATCAGCCGCGGCGAGGGCGTCCAGATCCTGCCGGCGAGCGTAGAGCGCGTAGCCGAGCATGACCGCGAAGCACACCAGAACCACAATGAAGGAGAACTGGGCGCTGGTGTGGTCGAGGATGAGGCCCTGGAGCGGAGGCACAACCGCGCCACCGATAATCGCCATGACCAGGCCGGCGGAACCGAACTTAGTGTCATCACCCAGGCCGGTCAGCGCCAGGCCGTAGATGGTCGGGAACATGAGGGAGATGCAGCCGGAGAGCAGGGCGACACCAATCGCACCGACGATATTGCCCGAAAGCATACCGGTCGCGGTGAAGATAAGGCCGAGGGAGGCCATCACCGTCATGAGGACGCGGGGATCAACGCGACCCATGATCCACACCATGAGGAAGCGCATGATAAGGAAGGAAATGAGCGAGCCCTGCAGCCACCAGCCGGCGGTCGGGCGATCCACCCCGAGGGTTTCCATGACGTAGAAGATGATGTAGGTCCAGATGCAGGTCTGAGCGGCGATATTGCAGAACTGGGCAACCACACCGAAGCTGTAGAGCTTATTGCGCATGAGGCGCATGAAGGTGCCCTTCCGGCGCTTCACACCGGCAGCCGAATCGGAGATCATCGTGCGGCGCTTCTGGATCTTCACGAAAGCGATGCTGATCGCGAGGAAAGCATAGAGGCAACCGAGAGCGATGTAGGGGGCCATAACAGCCTGGAGTTCATCGGAACGGGTAGCCAGAAGCTCAGCTTCCGGCATGCTGGCGCGTTCTTCAGCGGTTGCCACGTGGATATTCGGCAGGATGAAGAGGGTTGCGGCCAGCACACCCAGGTTGGATCCGATCGGGTTGAAAGCCTGGGCCAGGTTGAGGCGGCGGGTAGCCGTCTTTTCCGGACCCATCGCCATGACGAAGGGGTTCGCGGAGGTTTCCACGATGGACAGGCCGCCCGCCAGGATGAAGAGGGCAGCGATGAAGGCCCCGAAGGTCATGAGCTTAGAAGCTGGGAAGAAGAGGAGTGCACCGGCGGCCGCCAGGCTCAGGCCAATAACGACGCCGCCCTTGTATCCCAACTTCGAGTTAATGTACGCCGCGGGAATGGCGAGGAGGAAGTAGGCACCAAAGTAGGCGAATTGCACCAGCGAGGACTGGAACGCCGACATATGGAACACCGAGGAGAATACGTTGACCAGCGGTGCGGTCAAGTCCGTGGAAATACCCCAGGCCGCGAAGCACGAGACGAGGAGCACGAAGGGAACCAACATTCCCGGCCACACAAATGGCGCTTTCTTTTTCGTTCCGGCAGCCACTTCACCGTGAGCCGAAGGGACCGCAACCGAATCCTGATTAGACATAGATGTTACTTTCTTTACACGAACGACATTTTCATCATTGAAAGTCATGGGAAGTGGGGGTTCCTTTCTCCCCCGGCAAGGAACGCTAGCTCGGTAGCACTCCGGCCCTTCCGGGATTCGCCAGCTTCACCGCCGCCGCACCCTGCGTGAATGTGCCATCGTATTTCCGCGCTAGCGAGGGTAAATCAGCCTCCCATCGAGCCTCAGATCCATCGATACGCGCAAGCACCTGCCGCTTTCGCGTAGCTGCTCGGCAATGTCAAGATCGGCTCAGACCTTCACACCACCGTCGCTGTGACTTAGCATAACCCCATTTTTCCATTTGTTCCACCCTATGGACTTGAGTTCCATATTTGATTTTTCGTGTACACACCGGCGCTCTACTCCTCTCTATGCGAAAGAAGCTAGGACCTAGCTGCATTTTCTTCGTGAGCTTCACTACGGACGATTATGGGTCGCGAGACGAAAGTTACCGCCGCGGCGGTTATCGTTGAAGAACATCAAAATAATTCCACATACTGGAACACGGTTCCTTAAGATTCTTGAGATTGTTCCTTTCCCCAGGCCCGCGCGCTAAAATATGACATCGTTACGACCGTGCGCGGCGTCGCGAACAGTCGATGAGAAAAGAGGTTCCCTGTGGCGCAGCCTTCCAAAAGTCCTAAGAATCCCGGAGCGGCGGATAAAACACTTATTGTTTTGCGGGCCACTCTGGAGCATTCGCGTTTTACCGATATCGTGGAGGCCTCCGGGCTGGCGAAATCCAGCGTGCATCGACTCTTGCAAAGCCTTGTTGACTACGAGTTTGTGACGGTCAACGAGGAGGGTAATTATTTAGCGGGCCCGGCTGCGATGGCCCTGGCCAGCCACGCTTTTAAAAATATTGATATTTCCGAGCGTGCTCAGCCTTTTATGCGCGAATTGGCCCGCAAGGTGAAATGCCAGGTGCACGTGGGGGCGCGCACCCGTAATGAAGCGGTATATGTGGCCATTGAAGAATCGGAGATGCCCTACCGCATTCCCTCCGATATCGGGGATAGGCTTCCGCTGCACTGCACCTCGATTGGGAAGTGCTTGCTTGCCGCGCAAAGTGATGACACCGTACGGAAATATATTGCCGATGTAGGCTTGCCCCGTAAAACTCCGCGCACGATCTCCACGGCCAATGCGCTTTTCGCGGAGCTTTATCAGGTGCGCGATTGCGGCTACGCCGTGGACGACGAAGAAAACGTGCCCGGCATTCGCTGCGTCGCGGTTCCCATCCGTAACCATATGGGGCGGGTGGATCACGCCATGTCAATTACTACCCTCGCTTTGGAAAAAACCATGGACGAAGTAATTGAGCTGGTTCCCTTCGTGGTGGAGACAGCCGGAAAGATTTCCCGCTCGCTGGGCTACTGGGATTAATTCCGTGGCGGGAATGAGCGACGGGAATTAACTGCTCGGCAAGGACTAACTTCGCAGCAGGAGCTTAACCGCAGACCTGCGGGGGTTAGCTACCCCAACTCTTAGTTACCCCAGCTCCATGCGCTCCTCACATGTGCGGCGCTGCGCCTCGAGTTCCATGAGGCGAGCGAAGTGCTGCTGGTAGGCGGCATCTTCCGGGTTGGTGCGCTGAAGCGCGGAGCGCACGTCCTCGATTTGGCGTAGCACGCCTAGCCGAATGAGCGCGAGAGCAATCCCCCACACATAATGCGGGAGGCGCTGCACATCGGTCTCCGGGAGCGGCTCGGCGGCGAGCTGAGAAATCACCCCGGCTAGCTCCGGGCCACCGGCCGCAATCACCGCCTCCACGTAGGCGGCGCTCGCCTGGGGCTCGGCGTGTTCTACGTCCATACCCGCGCCGGTCAGCTGTGCGAACCGCTCGGCAAAGACCCGGGTTCCGCCCGCCGCCCGAATCGCCGAGTGAATGGCGTGGTGCACCGGATGGGTGAACGTATGCGGAGGCAGATTATCCATCTCCGCCCGCGCCGCAAAAGCCGGAAGCTGAAGATAAATCTCCAGCGCGGCCCGCTCCACTTTTTCGGTAGGGTCACGCAGCTGCGACACTGGCGGCAAGGTCGCCGCCCGGTGGGTACCGGCATCGGCCGCACTCCCCTGCGCTGTACCCGTCGTTTGCGCTGCCGCCTGGTACGACGGCGCATTCCCCGGCTGCACCGCGACTCCCGCCTGCTGCGTAGCTCCCGCCGCTAGCGCCCCCGGGGTATGCTCGCTGGCTGCCTCCAGCACGGCGCGCGCCTGGGCCCGACCCTGGCGCCCCGCTTCCGCCACCGCCTGGCGCACCACGTGCTCATCCATGCCGAGCCAGCCGGCAAGATTCCGGGTGTATTCCCCGCGCAGTACCCGATCTCTAATCCCCGCCACAATCGGCGCGCTCACCCGTAGCCCGGCGCTGCGGCCCTCAGCGGTGGTGAGCGGAAGGTCCTCGATCAGGGAGCGAATCGCGAATTCGAAAAGGGGGCGCCGCCCGGCAATTACCTCGCGCAGCGCCTCATCCCCGCGCTGGAGCCGCACATCGCAGGGATCCAGATTATCCGGCGCAATTGCCACATAAGTTTGGGTGGCGAAAGCCTGATCTTCCCCGAAGGCGCGCAAAGCTGCCTTCTGGCCGGCGCTATCGCCGTCGAACGTAAAAATAACTTCGCCGCCATAAGCCTTCCCGGAGGAGAGCACCACCCCGGCGGCCGGGTTGGCGCCGTCGCCCAAAAGCCGCCGCACAATTTTCACGTGCTCCGCCCCGAAAGCTGTACCGCACGTTGCTACCGCCGTGGTGATTCCGGCCAGGTGCGCGGCCATGACGTCCGTATAGCCCTCCACGATCACCACGGAACGCGAGGTCGCGATCTCCTTTTTCGCGAGGTTGAGGCCGTACAGCACCTGCGATTTCTTGTAGATCGGTGTTTCGGGGGTATTGAGGTATTTCGGGCCGCGGTCATCCTCCCCGAGGCGGCGCGCCCCGAAGCCGATAGGTTCGCCGGTAATGGAGAAAATCGGCCACATGAGCCGCCCGCGGAAACGGTCGTAGAGCCCGCGGTTGCCCCGGGTGGCCAGGCCCGCCGTTTCGATTTCCCGGTCGGAAAAGCCGTGGCTGCGCAGGTGCGTGTAGAGCGCGTCCCAGGAGTCCGGGGCGTAGCCGCATTCAAAATGATCAACGGCCGCCCGCTCAAAACCGCGTTCGGCCAGGAGCGTGCGGGCCGGGGCCGCCGCCGGGGTATCGAATTGGGCGCGATAGAACTGCACGGCAACCCGGTGCGCATCGATGAGCCGCCGCTTGGACGGCTCCCCTGGCCGCCGTTCACGCGCGCCCTCGTAATGCAGCTCGATTCCGGCGCGCCGCGCCAGCAGCTCAACCGCCTCCACAAAATCAATACTTTCGGCCCGCTGCACGAAAGCGAAAACGTCGCCGCCTTCCCCGCAGCCGAAGCAATGCCAGCGCCCCAGGTTCGGGCGCACGTGGAAGGACGGAGTTTTCTCGTCATGGAAGGGGCACAGGCCTTTGAGGGAGTCCACCCCACCGGGGCGCAGGGCCACGTACTGGGAGGCGACGTCGTCGATCCGCACCGCGGCGCGCACCCGATCGATGTCTTCCCTTTTGATGAGCCCGGCCATGCCGCCTAGTCTAAGCGAGCCCGCCGCGCAGCGCACGCTCGAACCGTTTCACGCACGCAGCGCGTTCCGCACGCGCGCACCGCGTTCTGCGCACGCGGGGCCGCAGCGCACGCCGGGGCCGCGACGCTCCGGAAGATCAGTGCCGCAACATCAGTGCCGCAGCATCCCGCACAGATGCGCGTGCCACTGCCGCGCCGAGAGATCGGTGAGCGAAGCAACCTGGTCAATCACCAAACGCAGCCGCGCGTCCTTATCGCTACTCGCCCACAATTCCGCCAGGTGCGGCTCCAATTCATCCGGATTCTCCAAGAGCGCCTCGACGAGGTCGAAAATAATGGCGCGCTGCTCCACGTAATGCGGTTCGTGTTCGCGCGGAGCCATAACATAGGCCACCGCGATCCCTTTCAGGACCGTAATTTCGGCAAAAGTTTCTGGTGGTACGACGACGTTACCGTTGTAGCGCACCAATTTGCCGTGCCCGGACTGCGCCCAGGTTGCCTGGCACACAGCGGAAACAAACCGGCCGATGAGGTCGGAAGTGAGGTCCTTCATGCGGGCAAAATCACGGTAATTGCCACCGAAGTGCACCGGCCAGGCTTCTTCGCGCAGCAGGCGGTCAAGGGCATCGGAAAGCTCCCCCGCGCTCGGTTCGCCGTACCAGGCCAGGGTATCCTCCACGACTTTCTGGCGCTCCCCCGGGTCGGTCAGGCAGGACGGGTCGAAGAAACCGCGGGCGATCGCATCCTCAACATCGTGGACGCTATAGGCAATATCATCGGCCAAATCCATGATTTGGGCTTCGACGCAGCGGTTGTGGCCGTGTTCGCCGTGGATCCACTCGAAAATATCGGCGTCATCGCGATAGTAATTGAACTTCGGGGTGCCGCCCGGGCCTTCGTTATTACCCCACGGGTATTTGATGACGGCATCCAGGGTGGCACGGGTGAGGTTGAGGCCGGCCGGGCGCCCGGTGCGGGTGGTGCGTTTCGGTTCCAGCCGGGTGAGGATGCGCAGGGTTTGGGCATTGCCCTCAAAGCCGCCGATCTCCTCCCCCACTTCCGCGAGGGCCCGCTCCCCGTTATGCCCGAAAGGCGGGTGCCCGAGGTCATGGCACAAACACGCGGTTTCCACAATATCCGGGTCACAGCCGAAGTTTTTTGCCAGCGAGCGCCCGATTTGGGCCACTTCGAGCGAGTGGGTGAGGCGGGTGCGCACAAAATCATCCGATTCAGGCCCGAGCACCTGGGTTTTCGCGCCCAGGCGGCGCAGCGCCGAAGAATGCAGTACCCGCGCGCGGTCGCGTTCAAAATCGGTACGCGAACGGGATTTGGGTGGTTCATGCACCCAGCGCTCGCGATCATCCGGCCCGTAAACTTCGGCCGCCCCAAATAAATCCGTCACAGCTAGAGGGTACCAAGCCCGCGGGCGGTGCGGTGGCGGCGAGCGGTGCGGTCGTGACGGGCAAGGCGGTCGTGACGGGCGGGGCACCGCGCCTGAGGCAAGCGCCGCGCCGGGGCTGGGGCAGCCAGCGCACCGTGGCCGGCGCGGTCGCCACGCCGTTGCCCGTTTAACCGCCGGAAATATCGAGCTCGGCTTCGTGGATTCGGGCGGCTTGCTCCGGGGTCAGCTCGCGCGAATCGAGCCAGCCATCGGGTAGATGCGGGCGCTTTTCCCCGCCGGCGCGCCCGCGTTTACCCTCCGCGGCCGCCGGATAAGGCTGATCCAAGTCCAGGGTCTGGAGGCGTTCGTGGAGTTCCTCCAGGGTGGAGACCAGCCCCAGCGAGTGGCGGGTTTCCCCACCCACCGCGAAGCCCTTGAGATACCAGGTGATGTGCTTGCGCAGCTCCCGCATCGCCTTGTTTTCGCTTCCGAAATGCTCCACCGAGAGGTGTGCGTGGCGCTCGATCATCGCGGTGACTTCGCGCAGCGTGGGGCGGCGCTGGGCGCTGGCCCCGTGCATGAGGGCAGCCAGATCATAGAAAATCCAGGGCCGGCCCTGGCATCCGCGCCCGACAGCTACCCCGGCGCAGCCGGTATGGGCGCGCAGCGCGGCGGCATCTGCGGCGTCGAAAACATCACCGTTACCAAAGACGGGCAGGTCCGTGGAGTCTACGAGCTCCGCAATAAAATCCCAGTTCGCATGGCCGGCGTAATGCTGCGCGGTGGTGCGCGCGTGCAAGGTGAGCCCGGCGACCCCGTAATCTTCGGAGATGCGGGCCACGTCCCGGAAAGTTTCGTGGGCGGCGTCGATCCCGATCCGGAATTTCACCGTGATCGGTACGGCGTGATCGCGCCCGCGGTTCGCGGCGCTCGCTGCTGCGGTGGCCTGGCGCACCAGGTCCTCGTACAAATCCAGTTTCCACGGCAGGGCCGAACCGCCGCCTTTGCGGGTAACTTTGGGGGCCGGGCAGCCGAAGTTGATATCGATATGGTCCGCGCGGTTTTCATCAATAAGGAGCCGCACCGCCGCGGCCACCACTTTCGGTTCTACCCCGTAGAGCTGGATGGATCGCACCGGATCGCTCGGATCGGGCTGGATCATGGTCATGGTTTCCGGGGTGCGTTCCAGCAACGCCCGGGAGGTAATCATTTCGCACACCCACAGACCGGCCGGGGCGTAGGATCCGGGTGCGTGGGGTTCCGGGGAGGGCATATCCGCTGCACTGCTGGCGGGCGCGCCCGGGGCATCGCTGGCGCCCGTCGCGTTTTTTGTGCCCGTCGCGTCTTTCGCGCCCATCGCGCACCGGATTCCCGCTTCGGCTTCTTCACGGCAGAGCTGGCGGAAAGGTGGGTTGGTCACCCCGGCCATCGGCGCGAGCATGACCGGCGTAGCCAGAGTTAGATCACCCAGCTGAATCGCCGGCCATGCGGCATTCTCCGCCATACGCTTCCCTTCTTCCCGTCCTGCGTCATGGATGAGGGTACCGCACAGCCAGGAGCGAGAGTTATTCCGTGAGCTAAACACCCGGCTATATGACCTGCATCACGGTAGGCTACAAGTGAACTCGCCAGAGTTCCCAGGCAGATTGCGTTCTTCCCGCACCGCCCACGCCGCGTGGGGCCATGCTCTCCGGCCGTGGCTGGGAAGTAGGTGTCACCACCACACGTGAGCAGTTAGCTTCGGCTACCTGGCCTCGGTTCTACATTTTCTATCAGGAAGGCACACCACATATGGCCGAGAACAAGAATGTTCAGGATCTCCTGAACGCCACCGCATTTGATTCACATAACGATAAGCTCGGCGGAGTTAAGGAGGTATTCCTTGACGCCGAAACGGGCCAGCCCTTCTTCGTGGAAGTGGGCCACGGGCTCTTCGGTATGTCCTCCAGCCTCGTTCCGCTGCGCGGTTCGCACCTTGAGGGTGAAGAACTCCACCTGGCTTTCGTCAAAGATGCAATTAAGGATGCCCCTGATTTCGATGTGGAACAGGGCATCACCCCCGAAGAGCAGGACCGCCTGCTCGCCCACTACCATCTCACGGATGCTCACGAAGGCGACCGCTACGCCACCGAGGTTCCGCCGGTAGGTACCGGTGAGCCCCGCACTGCGGCCGAGCATCCCGCCCCGGTAACTGACGCGGATGATAATTCCGTGGTTCGTTCTGAAGAGCGCCTCAATGTTTCTAAGGACAATGTGGCGACCGGTACCGTGCGGCTGCACAAGTACGTTGTGCATGACACCGAAACGGTGGAGGTACCCGTGACCCGCGAAGAAGTACGGGTGGAACGTACCCCTATCAAGGAAGGTGAAGAGTACGTTGGTGAAATTTCTGAAGGGGGCGCCGCTGTCACCCTTCATGAAGAGCGCGTGAATGTGGAGAAAGAAACCGTACCCGTCGAGCGCGTTTCTCTCCATAAGGATGTCGTGCAGGATACCGAAACGGTTTCCGAAGATGTAGCCAAGGAACAGATCGAAATCGAAGACGAAACAGGCCGCTCCACCAAGTAGTAGGCTCGTGAGAAACTTGGCCTGCTAGGCACGGCCAGGCAGGAACGTGAGCCGCACAGGAACGTGAGCCGCGCGGGCACGTCAGCCGCGCAGCGAAGCTAGGAAAAGAGGAAGAATGGCTGAGGTAACCGTCCGCGATATTATGGATGCCACCGCTTATGACCGCTCCGAAGCGGAGATTGGGCCGGTGCGCGAGGTATTCCTCGATGATGCCAGCGGGCAACCCACCTTTGCCCTCATCGGGCGGGGATTATTCAATCTTCGCTCCGCCCTGGTTCCGCTGCGCGGTTCGCGCCTGGTGGAAGGCAAGCTCATCCTCTCTGTTTCCGCAGAAGCGGTGGCCAACGCTCCGGCCTGGTCGGTGGAGGACGGCCTGACCGAGGATCAACAGCAGCGTATTTACGAACATTTCGCCCTCACCGATATTGCCGACGGCAAAGAGCACGGTACCGAGGCTTAGGAACCTGTTCTCCACCGGGAACCAGCTCTCCACGGAAACTTGCTCTCCGCAGGAACCAGATATCCAAAGGAGCCCGGTCACCAGCGCATCTCACCGCTGCTTGGCCACAGTGTTGAGCCACAAGCTAGGCGCTCACCCGATCCCGCCCGGGTGCCACAGGTGCGAGGAGCGCGGCTACCGCCGTCGTCAAAGGAATTGCTAATACCAAACCAACAGAAGCGGCCAGGGTGCGGGTGATCTCCTCCGCGATCTGCTCCACCTGCATGAGGTCAAGGAAAGACCGCTGGTATATCGAGGCAAGAATAAGAAGGGGTAGCGAGGCCCCCACGTAGGCAAAAGCCAGCGTGTAAACGGTTGAAGCAATATGGTCGCGCCCGATGGCCATCCCGCGGCTGATGAGGCGGCGGCGCGGCGTGCTCGGCGATTCGGCATGCAACTCCCAAATGGTGGAAACCTGAGTAATAGTGACGTCATTGAGAGCCCCGAGCCCGGCCAAAATAATCCCCGCAAGCAGCAGCGTGCGCATATTGATACCGCCCAGGCTCCAGGACAGCATCGCGGTTTGTTCCCCGCCCGTACCGCTGAGATTTTGGGTGCCCACCGCCCACACCGCCACCGCCGTGGTGATAAGAAGCCCGAGGAAAGTACCGATAATCGCGGTGGTGGTGCGGATAGAAATACCGTGAGCCAAATAAATAGAGGCGAACATCATCGCCGAGGCCCCGGTGAGCACCACCGCAAAAGCATTCCCGCCGCCGGCCAGCGCCGGAATAATAAAGAAGCCGACCACCAGGAGGGACACCCCCAGGCCCGCGAGCGCCGCCAGCCCCTTCCAGCGTGCCACCGCCACAATGACCAGCACGTACAGTCCGGCGAGCAGAGCCAGGCGCATCCCACGCTCAAAATCAACGAAAATATGGGCGGTGCCCGAGGTGACCATAGCCGGGTTGAAACGGGCTTCGATCACGTCGCCCACTTCCAACCCGGAGGCCACCACCTCGGCGGGGACGTGCACGGGAACCGGCACGCCCTCGACCTCCATCTCCACCGGGGTCTGGCCCTGGGGATCCGTCTGCCCCACCGAGGTAATCGGCCCGCTCACCATCTGCACGCCCGGGGAATTCAGCGGAATAGAGCCCACCGGGGACTCCCCGCGCGGCCACAGCACCGCCAGCGCAATCGCGGTGAGAAGCGCGAGGGGGACAACAATTGCGGCAAGTACGCGCCCGACCTTGCGGCGCACCCGCGCCGGGACCTCAATATCTGAATGATGATGCACGCCTTCAGGCTACCGGCCCGCCGCCGCGCGTGCGAGAAGCGCGCGCCTTGGTGCAACGGGGCGTGGTTGCGCGCGTACGGTGCGCACGGTGCGAGACGGCGCGGCGGGACGGGGCGCCCGCGCCGTACCACCGCACCTGGGAACAGGTGTTTCCTCCCGCCTCCGCGATACGCACTCGCTAGACTGTATACATGCATTTCACCACCTTGACCGCCGAGGAATACGCTTCCGCAACCCGCCACAGCCCGCGGCTCTTCCTCGCCCAGCTTCCCGAATACGGCCAGTGGCGCACCGAGCAGGGTGACGCCGTTGATTATGTGGGGGTGCGTGATGGCGCACAGCTGCGCGGCGTCGCCCTTATTACCTACCAGCCGTGGAAAAAGCTTTTTACCCGCGCCATTATTACCAATGGCCCCACCCTGGATTGGGAGGATACTGAGCTGGTGGAGTTCTTTTTCGCGCAGCTCGCCGCGTATCTTGCCACCAAGAAACGGGTGATTGCGCTGCGCATCACCCCTAATGTGCCCGCAGCTTTCTATGAGGACACCACGAAAATTGCGGATTCGCCCCTGGGGGCGCGGGTGACCGAGCAGCTGCGCGCGGCCGGGTTCCAGCATATTCCCGTCGATCCCAATGACCCGGCCGATATTCATTTTATTTATACGAAGGATATTGCCGGGAAGAGTTTCGAGGAGATCGCTGATTCCCTCACGAAAACGATGCGCCGCCAGGTCAAGCACGTGGGGCGCTACGGCGTGGAGGTGCATACCGGCGGGGTCGAATTATGGGATACCTTCCACCAGCTTTATGAATCCTCGCGCGAGCGCACCGAGATGGCTGAGATCTCGGATTATTCCGCGCAGCTGTATACCGGGATGATGGAGAAGCTGGGCCCCGAGCGGGCTTTCCTCGCGATTGCCTACGCGCATCCGGCCACCTACCTGGAGGAGATCACCGCTAATATTGCCCGGCTCGATGAGCAGATCGCGCAGAATTCCACCGAGCCGCGCACCCGCAAAAAGGAGGGCGCCCTCAAGGAGCTCGGCAGCCAGCGCGCTTCCCTCCTCAAGCAGGAAACCGAGGCCCGCGATTTAGCGCAGCGTTACGGCAATAATGTGCCTTTTGCCGGGGTTCTGGCTTTCCGCTGGGGTGATGAGCTGGTGCAGTTGCTCCGCGGTTTCAATAAGGATTTCACCACCTATAACCGTGATTACCCGGTGGAATCGACCCTGCTGCGCTGGGCGGCCGCCCACGATATTTCCACCTACAACACCCTCGGGATTTCCGGTATTTTCGACGCCACCGGCCCCGATTACCCGGTGCTTGAGTACAAGCGCAAACTCAACGGGAACGTGGAGGAATTCATCGGCACTTTCGCGCTGGCGCTGCGCCCGGAAGCCAAGCTCACGGGAGCGTTAATCTAGCGGTTCCGGCACGCCGCCGCGCCGCAGCGGGTACGACGACGGGCTGCGCCGCCGGCGCAGCCCGGCTAGCTGCTACCAAGCTGATTAGCTGCGGCGTAGGCGGGCCAGGATCCTACCCACGGGGCGGAAAAGCACGTCAATTTCTTCCATTTTTGCCAGCTTCATGCCACCCACGTAGACCAGCACCATGACGCTCCCCCCCACAATGAGGGCCAGGAGGGCTTGCGCTGGGCTCATGGGGCTAAAGACGGGGCCCACCAGGCGGGCCGCCCCGTAGCCGGCAGCGGCTGCCAGCCCGGAAATCCCCAGGAGTTTGAGATGGAAGGAAGCCAGGACTGCGCCGTCGACCCCACCCATCCGCGGGGCGAGGTGCCACAGCATCACGATGACCGCAAAAATATTGGCGAGTGAGCCCACGATACCCACTGCCCACACCACGTGCTGGGGCGGGAGTAGCGCGCAGAAAACCGTGAGCACGCAGGAGGCTCCCTGGAACGGCAAGCTGATGAGGAAGGCGCCGCGGGTGTCCTCGAAGGCGTAGTAGACGCGGTCGAGCACGCTCACCGCGCCGATGCCGAAAAGCCCGAGGGCCATGGAGGCCACCACTTTCCCGAGGGTGACGGCCTGCTCCGCGCTCGAAGTAATGGCGAAGAGGCGGGAGACGGGAACCGCGAAAACCATGAGGCCGATGGCGGCCAGGAACATGATGGTGGAGACGATGCGCAGAGTGCGGGAGACATCGCGGCGCATCCGATCCCGGTCGCCGTCCGCCGCGGCGCGCGAGATGCGGGTGAAGACCGCGGTGGCGATGGAAACCACGAAAAGCGAGGTGGGCAGGGAGTAGATCGTGTACGCCGTGTCGTAGGCGAAATTGCCCGCCACGTACTCAGAGTTCATTCCCATGCGAATGGCCCGGTCAGAGGCCCCGGCGGCGGCATTGGAGATGAGCGCCGTCGGAATAATGGAGGTGACCATCATGAGGAGCATCCACCAGGAGGCTCGGCCGGCCGCCCCCAGCCCGGAATTGCGCCACCGGAAATCGAAACGGAAATGGATGCCCAGGCGGCGTAACGGCCAGATGAGAATAAGCGCTTGGGCGACGATCCCCAGGGTGGAAATACCGCCGAGCCAGCCCACCCGCGAGGCCGTCCAGCGCCCCGCTTCCAGGGCGTCTTCCGGGGTGGCCGAACCGAAAAGAGCGAGGATGGCGAGCATCCCGAGCACCGCCACCACGTTATTGAGAGCCGGCGCCCACATATAGGGCCCGAAGTTTTCGCGGGCGTTGAGGATCTGCCCGATCACGGTGTACATGCCGTAGAAGAAAATCTGGGGCAGGCACCAGTAGGCCCAGGCCACCGTGAGGCGATACCAGTCCTCGGACATGGTGGCCGCCATGACTTTGACCACGGCGGGAGCGGCCAGGGTGATGAGCACGGTCACCGCACCCAAGCCCACAATCGCCACGGTGAGGAGCTTGTTAATAAAAGCGGCGCCTTCTTTTTCCCCCCGTTTGGTGGCCCGCACAATGGCCGGCACCAGCACCGCGTTGACCAGGCCCCCCACAATAATCATGTAGATAAGGTTGGGGAGTTTATTGGCGATCCCGAAAGCGTTGCCGGCCGGCGAGGTCAGGCCCACCACCGCGCCGAGCAGAATCGGGGAGCGCACCAGGCCGAGGATACGCGAGACGAGCGTGCCGAAGAACATAATGATGGAGGCCCGCGCGGCGCTCGCGCTTTTTTCGCTCGCGTTATTCGCGCTTGAGCCGCCGGAGGTAGCGGACTCGGGGCCGGTGGCAGCCGAGGTTTCGGGAGTGGCGGCCGCGGTTTCCGCTATATCCGGGCGGGCATCCGCGCGGTCGTCGGCCACAAAATGCCGTCCGCTGGGGCGGCGCGGGGGGAAGAAACGCATGCTTTGAGCTTAGCCTTAGAATCCAGATTCGGTGGGATGCGGGTAGAAGCGCCGCATTTTCTGTACCGCGCGAATATCAGAAAGCATCCGGAAGATGGTGCGCTTGGGGTGGCGGTCCTTGCTGTAGGCGATCGGGTTGACCACCGGGCCGCGCTTACGTACCCGCCGCACCTGCTCGGCCAGCTGCGGATCGCGCAGGTAGCGGCGCCCCGCCAGCCAGGCGGGAATAATCGCGAAAATCCCGGCGCGATTGACCCGCTGGAGCGGCGCGGTTTCCCCGGCCATATCCGCCACCAGGGCGCGCGCCAGATTCACCCCGCCCACCTTGAGGTAGTAGTGCCCGCGCCCGGCCCGCGGGTTGAGATCCAGCCAATAGGCCCGGCCGGTACGCGGATCAATTTTCACGTCCATGGAGAAGAAGCCGCGCAAGCCCACCTCGCGCACGATCCGTTCGGCGCGGTCGGTGAGGAACCCCTCCGGATCCGTGAGGATAATCCCGGCATTACCGATAAGCGAAGGCTCGTGCAGCCCGAGGAGCACCCTCCCCGAGCCAATCGCGCTCAGGTGCCCGCGCGAATCGATATACCCATTGACAACCCACTGAGTGGTGTCATCCCCCGGGATGAGTTCCTGGGCGATGAGGTCAATATCGACCTGGCGGCCGGCAAGCGTGGCAAATTTCGCGCGGGCCAGCGCGGCGTCGTCGAATACCTCCACTTTTTTCAGGCCGGTGGCGTACAGCGAGGTGGGGTTATCCGCGCGCGCGGGTTTGACGACGATGGGGAAAGGTAGCGTGGCGAGTGCCGCGTCCCAGGTATCGGGTTGGGAAAGATGTACGACGGCGCGCCGCGGGGCCGCCTCCCCCACCTTTTCGTATACCTGCGCCATCGCCTCTTTCGAATTCGCCACATCCACGACATCCGGCGCGGCGAAGGGGAAGAACCAGTTGGAGGCGAGGCGGTGCCGGTTGCGCACAATAACGTCCACGCCCTCATCAACATTGACCAGGCAGATGAGGCGGCGATCCGCGAACTCCGCGGCCAGAGAATTGAGCAGCGTCACGAATTTTTCTTCGTCCTCCATAATATGGCGTTCGCAGTAGCGCACCGAGAGAATAGAGGAATTATTAATATGCCCGCGCGGGTATTCGGCGACGACGAGCGATGTCACCCCGTAGGTCTCGTGGAACAGCCGCGCGAAACTATAGGCTTCCACCTCATTACCGAAGATCACCGGCAGTGCATCCATACGTGTTCTCCCTCCGCGCCCGGCCGCGGGCATGGTCATTATGCTAGCAGCGCCGCGCTAAAGTAGAAGGCAGCACTCCGCCCGCGTGAAAGGACCATCGTGACCGAAGCCGATATCCCCAGCATTGAGGTTCGTTTGCCGATTAAGCTCGGCCAGTTCGTGAAATTAGCATCGCTGGCCGCCTCGGGCGCCGAAGCCCGCGAACTTATTGAAGCGGGCGATATTAGCGTGAACGGCCAGGTGGAAACCCGGCGCGGCAGCGCGCTGAGCGACGGCGATGTGGTTGCCCTCGCCCAGCCGCGCGGTGCCTTGCGCGTGCGGGTAGCTAGCCTCTAGTAGCTAGTCTCTAGCAGCCCGGCGGCCGGCGGCCGCACACAGCGAAACGCCAGCCGCGGGCCGCACCCACAGCCCTAGCAGCCCACCAGTTTCTGGGCCAGGAAGCCCTCCACCTTCTCCAGCGGGATCCGGACCTGCTCCATGGTGTCACGGTCGCGGACCGTCACCGCCTGGTCTTCGAGGGTGTCGAAGTCCACGGTCACGCAGTACGGGGTGCCAATTTCATCCTGGCGGCGGTAGCGGCGCCCGACCGCTCCTGCGTCGTCGAAATCAACATTCCACGAGGCCCGCAAGCGCGCAGCAAGATCCGCCGCCAGGGGCGTGAGCTTCTCATTACGCGAGAGCGGGAGCACCGCGGCCTTGACGGGCGCCAGGCGCGGATCCAGGCGCAGCACGGTGCGCTTATCCACCCCGCCCTTGGTATTGGGGGCTTCGTCCTCCACGTAGGCGTCCACGAGGAAGGCCATAAGCGAGCGAGTCAGCCCGGCCGAAGGCTCAATCACGTAGGGAACGTAGCGCTCCCCGCTGGCCTGGTCGAAGTAGGACAGGTCCTTGCCCGAATGCTTGATATGGGTGGTGAGGTCGAAATCGGTACGGTTGGCAATGCCTTCCAGCTCGCCCCAATCCGAACCTTGGAAACCGAATTTGTACTCGATATCCACGGTGCGCTTGGAGTAGTGGGAGAGCTTTTCCTTGGGGTGTTCGTACAGGCGCAGGTGCTCCGGGTTGATGCCCAGGTCCTTGTACCAGTCCAGGCGCTGATCAATCCAGTACTGGTGCCATTCTTCGTCCTCCCCCGGCTTGACGAAGAATTCCAGTTCCATCTGCTCGAATTCGCGGGTGCGGAAAATGAAGTTTCCGGGGGTGATTTCGTTGCGGAACGACTTGCCGATCTGACCGATGCCGAAAGGCGGCTTCTTACGCGAGGTGGTTTGCACATTCGCGAAATTCACGAAAATACCCTGCGCGGTTTCCGGACGCAGGTAGTGCAGGCCGGATTCGTCTTCCACCGGGCCGAGGGTGGTTTTCAGCATCATATTAAAATCGCGCGGCTCGGTCCACTGGCCCTTCACCCCGCAATGCGGGCAGCCCAGCTCCGCGGTGGGAATGGAATCCGGGTCGTCAATATGTTTCTTGGCGGCCAGCGCTTCCTGGAGCTGGTCCATGCGCAGGCGCTTGTGGCAGTTGAGGCATTCGATAAGCGGGTCGTTGAACACGCCGACGTGCCCGGAGGCAACCCACACTTCCCGCGGCAAAATAATGGAGGAGTCGATACCCACAACGTTATCGCGACTTTGCACCATGTAACGCCACCACTGGCGCTTAATATTTTCTTTCAGCTCGGTTCCCAGCGGGCCGTAATCCCAGGCCGAGCGGGTACCGCCGTATATTTCCCCGGCGGGGAAGACGAAACCGCGGCGCTTGGCCAAAGAAATAACGTTATCGAGACGGGAGGGAGCAGGCTTAGCCAACGTTGTTCCTTTCTATTGCGCGCATCCGGATGATGCGTGGCCCGTCTAGTCTACCGCCGCGCCCGTTTCCGCGCGGTCCCGGCCGGTGCGGAAAACGAAAAGGAAATATGCGACGACGACGCCCAGTACCACCACTGCGGCAATTCCCCACGGGTTGCCGAAAATAGCGGCCCAGACCGCTCGCAGGGCGAGCATGCCAACCGTGGAGTAGATCGCCGCCCAGCCCAGCCAGCCGGGCAGCGCGGCCAGGGTGAAACGCCAGCCGCTCATGCGGGTGAGCCCGGCACCGATGAGGATGACGGTTTGCACCCCGATGGTGAAGAAGCAGAGAGTAACGAGGGGCCAGCCGCGCCGCGCCACCCGCTGCGAGGCCGCGATCACGCGCTCGTCATGCGCCCAGGCCCAGGCCCGGTGGGCAAGGCGGTTGCGCGGTTCGCGCTGCCGGGCTACCAGGTAGGCGGCATAGCGGCCCAGCCAGAAAGTAGCGCTGGAACGCAAGGACACCACGAGGAAAAAGAAAAGGTAAACAAAGGCGAAGGAACGCCCGGCCAGGAAGGAGAAGGAATCCATGCTTAGCGGCCCGCGCTTTCTCCGGTACGGCCCGGGTTGTCGCCGCGCTGCCCGGCGCGACCAGTGTGCTGCGCAGTGCGGGCGGTTTGCTGCCCGGCGCAATCGGCGCAGACCCCGATGAGCTCGAGGGTGTGGTCCACATCCGAGAAGCCGTTGGCGGTGGCGATGGAACGCACCCAATCTTCAGCCCCTTCAAGCGCGATTTCCACGGTTTTCCCGCAGCGCCGGCACATGAGGTGATGGTGGTGCTCTTCGGTTTCGCAATAACGGTAGAGGGTCTCGGTGCCCTCCTGCATGGTGTCAAGAATCCCTTCGTCCGCCATCGCCTGCAAGGTGCGGTACACGGTGGCCAGGCCGATGCGCTGGCCTTCCCGAGAAAGCTTTTCGTGGAGCTCCTGGGCGGAAACGAATTCCGGGATCGTCTCCACCATCTTCGAAATGGCGATCCGCTGGGCAGTTACCCGCGGTTTAGACGCGTTCATGAACCCTCCTGTGGTTGCGCCGTACCAGTGTGGACATGATTGCCACAACTGCGTACCCGGCAATGAGAATCACCGCGATCATAGCCCCGGGAGAGGCAGAAACATAGCGGGTAATGACCAATCCGACAAGTGCGGCCCCGCATCCGAGCCCCATGGCCAGGCGCTGGGTGTGCGCCAGGGAGGAGCACACCAGCTGGGCGGTGGCCACCGGAACGATCATCATGGCCGAGACCAGCAGAATTCCCACCACCCGCATGGAGACCGCCACCGTGAGGGCTGCCGTAACCGCGATGAGAATATTAAAAGCCCGTACCGGCAGGCCCGAGGCCCGCGCGAAGTCTTCATCATTGGTTACGGAGAAGAGCGGGCCGCGCAGCCCGATACCCACCGCGAGGATGACCACGGTGAGGGCCACGGTGTACCACACGTCCTGCCCCGTGACCGTGGTAACCGAGCCAAAGAGGTAGTAGTTGAGGTTCGCCGTCGTACCACCCGCGAGGGAAATAAGTAGTACCCCGCACGCAATACCGCCGTAAAACAGAATCGCGAGCGCAGTATCGCCCGAGGTGATTCCCGAGGAGCGCACCCATTCGATAATGAGCGCGCCGAGCACCGCGATGATGAGGGCGCCGGGTACTGCGAACCGTTCGGGTTGCCCGTGCAACCAGGTGCCGGTCAGCCAGCCGAGGGCCACCCCGGTGAGGGCTACGTGGCCGATGCCGTCGCCCATGAGGGCCATGCCGCGCTGGACGAGGTAGCTGCCCACGATTGGTGCGGCCAGCCCCACGAGCACCGCCACCAGCAGCGAGCGCATCATAAGCGGCGAGGAAAGAATATCTGCGATCATTGCGCCACTCCCCCGTGCACGTAGCCATCGGATACCTGAATATCGCGGCCCACCAGGTGGGCGAGTTCCCCGCGTTCGTGGAGCACCATGACGAGGGTGAGGCCCGAGCCGTGCAGGCGGGTGAGGATCTCGGCAAGATCGGCGCGGGCGCGGGCATCGATGCCGGCCAGCGGTTCGTCGAGCACCAGCAGATCGGGGCGGCGCACCAGCGCGCGGGCAATCATGACGCGGTGCTGCTGCCCGCCGGAAAAGACCCGCACCGGTTCCTGGGCGCGGCTTTCCAAACCCACCGCCGCGAGGGCCTCATAGGCGGCGGCGCGGGCCGCTTTCCCTTTATCCGCGAAGAGATGGCGCCCGGAAAGCAAACCGGAACGCACCACTTCCAGTGCGGTGGCGGGCAGGTTGCCGGCATGCACCATCGACTGGGGCACGTAGCCCACCCGATGCCAGGGTACCTGGCGGGGCCGGGCCGTATCCGCCCCGAATATCTGCGCGGTTCCGGTATGGGGTACGACGCCGAGAAGCCCTTTGACAAGGGTGGATTTTCCCGAGCCATTGGGCCCGAAAATCCCCACCGATTCCCCGGCTGCGATCTCCAGGTGAGCCGAATGCACGATTTCGCGCCCGCCCAAGGTAATGCACAGATCGCGGGCGAGGAGGGCCGGGGCCGGGCTTACTGGCACTGCAATCCCTCACGCAGGTGGGCGAGGTTGCTGTCCATAATGGCCAGGTAGCCCGCGCCCTCCGGATCGGCTTCCGCGGTGCTCAGCGTGGAGAGTTGCGCGCCGGTTTCCGCGGCGATGGCCTCCGCGGTTTTCGCCGGGCTATTGGCTTCCGCGAAGATGGTGCGGGTCCCGGTTTCCGCCATAATGCGTTTTACTTCGGAAATATCGAGCGGGGAGGGATCTTGATCCGGGTCAATGCCGGCGATCCCCACCTGGACGAGGTTGTAGCGGTCGGTCAGGTAGCCGAAGGCCGCGTGGGAGGAGACCACCGTGGTGGTGGCGCACTGGGCCAGGCCGGTGGTGTAGCGCGAATTCAGATCGGTGAGCTCTTGCTTGAGTCGCGCGAAATTCGCCTCGAAATCAGCGCGGTGCTCCGGATCCATGGAGGAGAGCGACGCCGTGATCGCTTCGGCTACATCTTGCATGCGCACCGGGTCGAGCCAGAAATGCGGGTCGAGAACGCGCCCGGCTTCGGTAGCTTCATCCCCGTGATTATCGGCCAGGCCGCGGTGGTGGACCAGCTTCGCGGCATCGGCCAGGTTCACAGCGTTACCGGCCCCAATAGTGGAAATAGCCGCATCGAGGGAGGGCTGGAATCCGGAAACGTAGAAGATAACATCCGTGCTTTCCAGCTCCGCGACCTGCTTAGGGGAAAACTCGTAATCGTGGGGTTCCACATTGGTGGGGGTGGCGGAGGTGACCGTCACGTAGTCCCCGCCGATCTGTTCGGCAAGCCACCGGATCGGGGTGAAGGATGCCGTCACGCCAATGCGCGCGGCATCCGCGCTTGATGCGGCTGCGGAGCTTGAAGCACTATCCGCGGGTGAGGTTGAGGAGGGCTGGCACCCGGCCAGCAGGGCGGTGGATCCTAGCAGCGCCGTGCAGCTCAGCAGCGCCACCATACGAGTCAAAGTTTTCTTCACCCGCCCAGTCTACCCAACGCGCCCGGCCGCGCGGCGCGGCGGCCCGCGCCAGTAGCGCGTAGCCGCGCCGTCACCACCCCGTAGCTACCGTGCCCACCGGCCGCGCCGGTGGCGCGTAGTCGCTGCGCCCCGCCTCGCAACGCCGTCGCGCCGCTACGACACCACGCAGTTACGCCCGAGGAGCACCTTGAGATCGGAGAAGAAACGCGCTTCGGGTTTGACGTAAAACTCCTGACCCACCTGCACCACCGAGGTGCGCCCGGGGCGCTGGATATGGAGGCGTACCGGGGCGCTACCCGGGTAGGTGCGCAGCAAGTCACTCAGCTGCCCGAGCAGATCGCGGGTGCAGATACGTTCAGCCAGCTGCACATCCACGGGCGAATCCGGAAGCAGGTCACCGCTCGGGATTTTCATATCCTGGGCGGAAAGCTGGATATTGCCATCCCGATCCGAGACGCGCGCGGTAATAATCGCCACCTGGTCCGGGGCGAGCAGCCCGGCCACGGTCTGATAGGTAGCCGGGAAGAAGTTAATTTCGGTACTGCCCGTCATATCTTCCAGGACGATGGTCGCCCACATCTTCCCGTTTTTCTTGGAGATGCGCGGTTGGACAGCTGTCACGAGTCCGGCCAATGTCACAGTCCGCCCGTCCGTTGCGGCGTCGTCGTCCAAAAGACGCACCACCGTGGTATCCGCCGCACGGTCCAAAATATGTTCCATACCCGAAAGCGGATGGTCGGATACATACAGGCCGAGCATATCGCGCTCGAGGTTGAGCTTTTCGCGTTTATCCCATTCGGGAAGCTCGGGGATATCGACTTCCACCCCGCCGGCGATTTCCGAACCGCCGAACAAATCGAATTGCCCCACCGCTTCATTTTTCTTTAGGGCGACGACGGCATCTACCGCCTCGGCGACTTTGGAGAGCAAGGCGCGGCGGGTATAACCCATGGAGTCGAAAGCCCCGGCACGCACGAGGCATTCCACGCTGCGCTTATTGAGGACCTCGAGGGGGACCTTGTCGAGGAAGTCCTGGAAGGAGGTGAAAGCGCCCTTCTCTTCGCGGGCGCTAATAATGCCGTCCACAACTTTCGTGCCGACGTTACGCACCGCGGAGAGGCCGAAGCGGATCTCCTCCCCCACGGCGGAGAAATTCGCCAGGGATTCGTTGACGTCGGGCACGAGTACTTTGATGCCCATGCGGCGGGCTTCCCCGAGGTAGACCGCCATTTTGTCTTTATTGTCTTTGCGGGAGGTGAGGAGGGCCGCCATGTATTCCACCGGGTAGTGGGCTTTCAGGTAGGCCGTCCAGTAGGAAATCACGCCGTAGCAGGCCGAATGGGATTTATTGAACGCGTAGGACGCGAAGGGCTCCATGGTGCCCCACAGGGTTTTCACCGCGTCCTTGCTAAAGCCCTGGGCCACCATTCCGGCTTCGAAATCGACGTACATCTTGTCCATGACGTCTTTTTTCTTCTTGCCCATGGCTTTACGCAGCGAATCTGCCTGGCCCATGGTGAAGCCGGCCACCGTGCGGGCGATTTGCATGATCTGTTCCTGATAGACGATCAGGCCGTAAGTGGGGGCCAGAATCGGCTCGAGGATCTCCTCCAGCTCGGGGTGGATCGCCTCGATTTTCTGCAGCCCGTTCTTACGCAGCGCGTAATTGGTGTGGGAATTCATCCCCATGGGGCCGGGGCGATAGAGCGCCGAAACGGCGGAAATGTCCTCGAAGTTGGTGGGTTTCATCTGCTTGAGCAGGGTGCGCATTCCCGAGCCATCCAGCTGGAAAATACCGAGGGTATCGGCGTGCTGGAGCAGTTCGAAGGTGCGCTCATCATCAAGGGGAACATTATCAATATCGAGCGGCTCTTTATTATTCGCCACGATATTTTCCAGGGCGTCCTCAATGGTGGTGAGGTTGGAAAGCCCCAGGAAGTCCATTTTGAGGATGCCGAGGTCCTCGCATTCGGGGTATTCGAATTGGGTGATGACCGCGCCGTCGGCCGGACGTTTCATCACCGGGATCACGTCCGTGAGGGGCACGGAGGACATGAGGATAGCGCAGGCGTGCACGCCCCACTGGCGGGTGAGGCCTTCGATGCCCTGGGCCAGGTCGAAAACGCGTTTGGCATCCACGTCGGTGGAGACCATATCGCGGAATTCCCCGGCTTCCATATAGCGGGAATTCTTTTCATCGAAAACGCCGGAAAGCGGGATGTCTTTGCCCATGACCGAGGGCGGGAGGGCCTTGGTGAGGCGTTCGCCCATTTCGAAGGGGTAGCCGAGTACTCGGGAAGCGTCCTTGAGGGCCTGCTTCGTTTTAATGGTGCCGAATGTGACCACCTGGGAGACTTTGTCATGCCCGTATTTATCTTCCACGTAGGCGATGACTTCCCCGCGGCGGCGTTCATCGAAGTCCACGTCAATATCGGGCATGGATACGCGTTCCGGGTTGAGGAAACGTTCGAAGAGGAGGCCGTGTTCGATGGGGTCAAGTTCGGTGATATGTAGCGCGTAGGCCACCATGGAGCCGGCCCCGGAGCCACGCCCCGGCCCCACCCGGATGCCATTGCGTTTGGCCCACAGGATGTAATCGGAGACCACGAGGAAGTAGCCGGGGAAGCCCATCTGGACAATAACTTCCACCTCGTAATTGGCGCGCTGGCGCACGTGATCGGGAATATGTTCCCCGTAGCGCGAATGCAGGCCGCGTTCCACTTCCTTAATGAACCAGGAGGTGATGTCCTCCCCGTCAGGCACCGGGAAGACCGGCATGTAATTGGCGCCTTCGGCGGCGGTGGTGAAGGAGATATTGCAGCGTTCGGCCACCAGCAGGGTGTTTTCCATGGCCCCGGGCAGGTCCCCGAAGAGCTTGTACATTTCTTCGGTGGAGCGCAGGTGATAACCGTGCCCATCGAATTTGAAACGGTTAGGATCCTGGAGGGTGGAGCCGGAGTTAATGCAGAGCATGGCGTCCTGGACGGAATGGTCCTCCGCGCGCACGTAATGCGAATCATTGGTGGCCAGCAGCGGCGCATTGATTTTCTTGGCAAGGTCAAGCAGGTCGTTGCGGGTGCGCCGCTCGATCTCATTATCGTGGTCCATGATTTCCACGAAGTAGTTCTCTTTACCGAAGATCTCCTGCATGCGCCCGGCGGCCTCAAGGGCTTCGGCATGCTGGCCCAGGCGCAACCGGGTTTGCACTTCCCCGGAGGGGCAGCCGGCGGTGCCGATAAGGCCTTCGTGCAGCTCCTCAAGGAGCTCGATATCCATGCGGGGCCATTTGCCCATCTGGCCTTCCAGCGAAGCGCGCGAATCGAGCCGGAAGAGGTTATGCATCCCGGTGTTATTGGTGGCGAGCAAAGTCATATGGGTATAGGCCCCGCGCGCCGAGACATCATCGCTGCGCTGTGATTCATCCCCCCACAGCACCCGGTTGCTCGAGTACCGCGAGGTCCCCGGGGTCATATAGGCTTCCACCCCGATAATCGGTTTGATGCCGGCATCCTTGCAGGCCCGGTAAAACTCGTAGGCGCCGAAACAGTAGCCGTGGTCGGTGATGGCCAGGGCGCTTTGGTTTTGGGCGACGGCCTGCGCCACCAGCGGCTTGATTTTCGCCGCCCCGTCCAGCAGGGAGTATTCGGTATGGGTGTGGAGGTGAACGAAATCTGAGGGAGCGGCCATGGGGCCTAGTCTATCCAGCGCTCACTACCCGCGCCATTTCCCGGTGCCAGATGCGCGCGTCCAAGAAGGGTGCGCGGGCGGTAAGTTCGTAGCCGAGGGCCCGGTAGAAGCCGATTTTGTCCTCCTGGGCGTCGAGGACGATCCGCACCTGCCCGGCGTGTCCAAATTCGCGCAGCGCCACCTGGGCGGCCGCCTCGCACAGGAAGCGCCCCACGCCTAGCCCGCGCGCGGCACTGGTCACGCACACCCGCCCCAGGTGTACGACGCCTTCAGTGGTTTCGTATACCCGCGCGGCACCTAATGCTTCACCAGCATTATTTTCGACGACGACGTGGTGGGCGCGTTCGTCGATATCGTCAAGTTCTTCCTCAAGCTCCACGCCCTGTTCCCCGCAGAAGACCTGCACTCGCAGGGCGCGGGCCCGCTCCAGGTCTCCCTCGAGCCAGCGCAGCTGGGTGGCGCCGCGCTGCGGCACGGTGGTATCTGGCGCGGCGGGCGGCGGGGTGGTGGGTTGCGGCGCACCGTGCAGCGGTGCGCCGTCGTGCGCCGTCGTCATGAAAAAACTCCTTTACGCATGCGTTCGAGAGCTGTGGCGAGGTCTTCCGGGTAGGGTGCCTCGAATTCGCGCCAGCTGCCGTCCGGGTGTTCGAAGCCGAGGCGGGTGGCGTGCAGCCACTGGCGGGTGAGCCCCAGGGTTTCGCTCAGGCCCGGGTCAGCCCCGTAGGTAGCGTCCCCCACGCAGGGGTGGCCGAGGGCGGACATATGCACCCGGATCTGGTGGGTGCGCCCGGTTTCCAGGTGGACCTGGAGGAGGCTGCCGCCGGCCATGGCTTCGAGGGTGTCGTAGTGGGTGATGGAGTGGCGCCCGTCCGCCCGCACCCCCATTTTCCACTGGTGGCGCGGATCGCGCCCGATGGGGGCGTCCACGGTGCCGGAGAGCGGGTCGGGATGCCCCTGCACAAGGGCGTGATAGATCTTTTCGGGAACGCGGTTGCGGAACTCATCCTTGAGCAGCACGTAAGCGCGTTCTGATTTCGCCACCACCATGCACCCGGAGGTGCCCACATCCAGCCGGTGCACAATACCCTTGCGTTCGGACGGACCGTAAGCGGAGAGCTGCACCCCGGCATTCATGAGGGCGCCCAGCACGTCCGGGCCGGTGAAATTGAGGGAGGGATGGGCCGCCAGGCCGGCCGGTTTATCCACCACCACCAGATCGGCATCTTCGTAGAGGATGGGGATAGTGACATCTCCCCCGCGCGGGGCAACGGTGCGCGGGGTAGGAATATTGATTTCCAGGATGCTCGGCGCGTGCAGCCGGAGGGATTTCGCTACCGGGCTGCCGTCCAGGAGGACATCCCCGGCATCGATGAGGCGTTGTACTTCCGCGCGAGAGAGGCCGGTCAGTCGCGCGATGGCCGCGTCGATACGGGCCTCGTTAAATTCTTCCGTGACCGGGTAGGTCCGCCACATGCTACTCGCCTCGCTCCGGCTTTCCGGGTGCGGGCATGGAGCCTAATGCGGATACGGAGCCAGAGTCCGCGCTGGCCCGAGCTACGCCGTCGTTCATAAAGAACGCGACAGCGATCATGATCACGGCCCCGGCCACCAGTGCAATATCGGCCACGTTTCCCACGAACCAGTCGAAGTAGGCGATGAAATCGACCACGTGCCCGGCGAAACCACCCGGCTCGAAGAAGATCCGGTCGATGAGGTTGCCGGCCGCGCCGCCCCACATGAGGGCCAGGCCCACGCCGATCCAACGGTGCCGTACCCGTGCCGCGAGGACGGGGAAAACCGCAAGCACCACGACAAGCGCGATGGCGGTAATGACGCGGGTGGAATTTGCCCCCAGTGAGAATGCTGCACCCGGGTTAAAGACCAGGTGCAGCCCGAGGGCATCCCCCACAATGGCGATGCGCTCCGTTTGGCTGAGGTTAGCGATGGCCCACTGCTTCGTGAGTTGGTCGATGGCCACCACGGCCAGCGCCCCCACGAGGATGAGGAACCACGAGGTGCTTCGCCTCACCATACGCACTAGTTACGAGCTTCGGGTTCCTGCGCGCCAGAATCGACGTTGGCGAGCAGCGTCTCCAGGTAGCTGTGCAGGCGCGTGCGGTAGTCACGCTCGAAGTCACGCAGCTCGGAGATCTTGCGCTCCACCAGGCCGCGTTCCTGCTCCAGCTGGGCCAGGGTGCGGTTGGACTGGGCTTCGGCATCCTCGATGATCTTGGCGCTGCGGGTTTCCGCATCCTGGATCTTCTGGGCCTTCTCGGTTTCACCGCGGGCCACGAGTTCTTCGTAGGTCTGCTGCGCCATCTGAAGCACGGCGGCGGCCTGTTCCCCAACGGTGCCGGTGGGCTGAGCGAAGGACGCGGTGGTTGTGGCCTGGTCCGGCGCTGCGGGTTCTTCACCCGAACCGTTCTGGAGTTCGGTCACGCGCGCTTCGGCGACGGTGGCGCGATTCTCCGCTTCCTGGAGCTGCTTCGACAAATCGACGATGGTTTCGTAGATCGCGTCAAGGAATTCATCGACCTGTACCTCGTCGTAACCGGTCTCCGCGGTTTCCGGGCGCTTAAAGCGGACATCCATGACATCCTGTGCCGTGAGCATTGCCATTTCTCACCTCAAGTAGTGTAACGAAACTGTGTTAAGAGCACGCGGCTGTGTTATGAGCACACGGCTCTCGGATAAAGCCTACCTCATCTGGGCGAACTACGAGACAAAGATACGTAAAATTATCCCATTGAGGATTTGAAGCACGATAAAAACAACGATGAAACCGATGTCAATCGCGATGCCTCCCAACCGCAGGGGCGGGATGATTTTGCGCACCAGATTGAGAATCGGGTCCGTAAGTGCGTAGACGATATTAACGATAACGAGAAGGGCGCCACTGGGGCGCCAATCACGCGCCGCAATGGTCACCAGATCAATAATCACCCGCGCGAGCAGCACCAGAAGATAGATGCTGATGAGGGTGGAAAGAATGATTCCAAGTACTGCCATTAGAACGAATCACGCGACTCCGGGCGCTGGTTTTCCATGCGGACGGTGCGCGGGGTCATGAGCAGGACATCCGCGGAAATCTTATTGAGATCCCCGTGCAGTCCGAAGCAGATCCCGGTGGCGAAATCGACAATGCGATTGCGTGCAACGTCGTCGGCTTCCGCCAGGTTGATAATGACGGGCAGGCCGTCGCGGAATTGTTCGGCGAAGCCTCGCACCTCGGTGAAGGAACGCGGCTTGGCGGTGATGATACGGGCGATGTCCACGGGCTGCTCCACAGCGTGAATTTCGCTGACGGGGCTTTCCGCTTCGGCCTCGTAATCATCTTCGTAGTAATCGGCGTCGTCCTGGTAATCCAGGTACTCGTCGTCGTTAAGCGTTGCCTTGGAGACAAAACGCTGGAACATTCCCATAGCAGCCAACCCTTCTCGCTGTTCTCGTTTTACGTTAGGCCACGCGCCCGGCCTTGTCAGCACGGCGCGCCGCGGGGGGTATCGCAGTCCACCGCGATGACGCCGGCGAAGCGGCCGGTGCGCGACGCACGTCGGTAAGAATAAAAATCTGGATCTTCGCGGGTGCACTGAGGACTGACGTGAATCTCACGCACACCGACGGCGCGCAGCTGGGCGGTGAGCCCGGCCGCGATATCGAGGGAGGGCGTGCCCCAGGCGGTGCGCCCGGCGGCTTCGGGGATGCGCGCGGAAACGCTATCCCGGAGCTCCTCGGGCACTTCGTAGCAACGCCCGCAGATGGACGGGCCAAGGTAGGCGATGAGGTGCTCCGGCCCGAGGGCGCGCGCCGCGGCCGGCCCGATACCGGCCTCCAGCCCGCGCCGGCCCACATGGACGGCTGCCCCGGCAGGGCGATCCTGCGCCACCAGGAGCAGCGGGAGGCAATCGGCCACCATGACCACCGCGGCAGCGCCCCTTGGTACCGGTGCGGCGCCCGAGCTAAGCGGGATGTCAATGAGGAGGCCGTCGGTGCCGGGGGCCACGAAGGTGCCGGCGGAAGTCAGAACGCCGGCATCTTCAAGGTGGTCCCCGTGCACCTGGTCCATATAGACGGGGCGCTGCCCGATCTGCTCTGCCAGGAGAGCTCGGTTACGCTCCACGGCGGCGGGGTCATCCCCGACGTGGTGGGCCACATTGAGGCCCGCAAAAGGAGCGCGGGATACCCCACCGGCGCGGGATGTGAATCCCGCCCGGATGCGGCCACCGGGCACGGAGATATCCGCCACCCACTCCACCAGCGCGCTACGAGTCATTGATGCCTGAGTTTCCTATGCCCTATGCTTCCCTGAGTTTTCGAGCTTTCCGGGGTTTCCCGCAGTTTCCCACGGTTTCCCCTAGTTTTCCTCGAAGAGGAAGGAGGGGATATCCAGATCGGAGCGCTGGGGTTCTTCCACCCGCGGCGGGATGGCGCGGTGGGTTCCCGGGCGCTGCGCCGCCGGCTGCGCTTCAGGCTGAGCCGACGCATAGGTGGGGGTGGCCACCGGATGAGCCGGGCTCGCCACAGCTTCAACTTCCGGTTCGGGTTCCACCGTGGCCAGGTCCTCAATAGGTTCCACGGTATCGTGCCCGGCGGGCACGCCATCCATCTGCAGCAGGTGGTCGCGCGCCTCATCGAAGCCCGCGGCAATCACCGTCACGCGCACCTCGTCGCCGAGGGATTCATCGATAATCTGGCCGACGATAATATTCGCGTTCGGATCCACCGCTTCCTTGACCATCTTGGAGGCGGAGGCAAGTTCCTTCATGCCGAAGTCCGCGCCGGCCAGGAAGGAAATAAGTACGCCGTGTGCACCGTCGATAGAGGCTTCCAGCAGCGGGGAGGAGATAGCGCTTTCGGTGGCGCGCACCGCCCGATCTTCACCGGAGGCCGAGCCGATACCCATGAGGGCGGTGCCCGCGTCCTTCATAATGGCCTTGACGTCCGCGAAGTCGAGGTTGACCAGGCCCGGAATGGTAATAAGATCCGAAATTCCCTTGACGCCCGAGCGCAGCACCTCATCGGCGAGGTGGTAGGCCTCAATAATGGTGAGGTCTTCTTCGGCGATCTCCAGGAGGCGATCATTGGGGATAACAATGAGGGTATCCACCGCTTGGCGCAGTTCCGCAATACCCATAGAGGCGTTATTGGCGCGCTGGGCGCCTTCAAATTCAAAGGGGCGGGTCACGACGCCGACAGTCAGCGCTCCCAGATCCCGAGCCACTTTGGCAACCACGGGGGCGGCACCGGTGCCGGTTCCCCCACCTTCACCGGCAGTGACGAACACCATATCCGCACCTTCGAGGGCGCTTTGGATAACTTCCACGTTTTCTTCCGCGGCGCGCTTGCCCACCGAGGGATCCGCACCCGCACCCAGACCCTTAGAAACCTCGCGGCCAATATCGAGTTTGGTTTCCGCTTCGGATTTCACCAGGGACTGCCCGTCGGTGTTAACGGCAATAAATTCCACACCGGCAAGTCCGTCTTGAATCATGCGGTCAACAGCGTTGACACCGCCCCCGCCGACCCCGATGACTTTGATATTGGCGGCGTTATTGACTACGGCCATGAGTTTTCCTCCCGAACCTCAAGTAAAACTTGAGGTTTTTCGTTCCTGACTTCGCGGAAAAGATAGTAGGTGAATGACAACGGTGCAATTCCCCGCGCTGGTGTGTTGCGAAGTGATGTGCGCCGCCGAGTGGAAAACGGGTGGAACGGTGCGGCGGCGAGGTCGAGGGGTGCGGGAATTGCGTGGAACGGTGCGCGATTCGTACGGAACGGTACAGCGGCGCCGTGGAACGGTGCGGTAGCCGAGTGGTTCAGGATTAATGAACGACGACGGCGGTGGGCTCTGACACGTCGTACACCTGGCCAGGAACGGTAATCACAGTGGCCAGTGCTGCCGCTTTCAAATCGGAGCGCTGGGCATCCCCCCAGATCACCTTCTGCCCGGAGTTGAGATCGAGTCCGACCCGCCCGCTATCGCTCACTGACACCCCGGCTACCTGAGCCCGCACATCGTCCTTGAGGCTGGCCAGCACATCAAGGGCGATGCGGATACCAGGGCCGTCACTACCATCCTCGGAGCGGGTGGCCGGCCCGGGGCTCAGGCTCACGCGCGGGAGACTGGCTTCCACCTCGGGGAGAACCGGGAAGCTCACACCGTCCCGATCCATGGCGGAGCATGCTCCTTTGCCCACCAGGCAGGCCACCGGTTCACGTACGGTGAGGGTGACCTCGAGTCCGTGGAGGTAGCTGCGGTGCAGCTGCGCTTCTTTGATAGGTGGGAATTGAGTGCTCAGGTCAGTGGCGAGAACTTCGGTATCCAGGCGTGGGAGCGGGATTCCCGAGCGTTCGGCGAGGGCGGCGGTGACGTCTTCCGCCGTCACCGCCGCGTTCGCGGGGATACCCGAGACGGTAATATCGCTGGCTCGCAAGGCCAGCAGCGGGCTAAAGAAAATCACCCAGGCCAGTGCGGCAAGCGCGGCGAGTACCGCACCGACCACCCCGAGGCGCCGCCAGCGTACCCGGCGTTTCTCGGAAGCTTTTTCTTCGAGGCGCTCGTCCAGGGATACCGTGGTGGTGCTCCCTAGGTCGGCTAGCGGGGCGTCGCCGTCGTCGTACACCACCGGGGCGGTGGCTGCGGTGGGAACGTAGGTGATCTCCGCGTGCGGATTGATATCGCGCGCGGAGCGGCGCCGGGATGGTTCTTTCACCGCGCCGTCCCCTCCCCTAGCGCCGCCAGAATTTCGGGGCCCAGCGCGGTCACGTCGCCGGCGCCCATGGTGAGGAGCAGATCTCCCGGCTTCGCGCTTTTTGCGAGCGCCCGCGCGGCCTCGTGTTTATCGGCTATAAAATGCCCGGCGTTTCCCATGCGGGAGGTGATCATATCGCCTTCGATACCGTCGAAGGGCGTTTCGCGGGCCCCGTATACGGCGGTAACAATGGCGGTATCGGCCAGTTCGAGAGCGGTGGCGAAACGATCCGCGAAATTGCGGGTGCGCGAATACAGGTGCGGTTGGAAGAGAACTCGCACGCTGCCCTGCCCGGCCTCGGCGCGGGCGGCGCGCAAGGTGGCTTCCACTTCGGTGGGATGGTGGGCGTAATCATCGAAGAGTCGCACTCCCCCAGCCTCGCCGCGCAGCTCAAAACGCCGCCCCGTTCCGGTAAAAGCCGCCAGGCCGCGCGCCATATCCGCCAGGCTCACGCCCAGCTCCATGCCGGCGGCGGCCGCTCCGGCCGCGTTGAGTTCGTTGTGGGATCCGGGAACCTGGAGGGAGAGCGGGGCGCGGCTTTCCCCGCACCGTAGTGCCCCGTCCTCGAGCGCCACGTGAGCTTCCACGCCGGAGAGCGCGGCGCCACGCCCGTAGCTGACCACCCGGATACCTTCGCTTACCGCTTGAGCGCCCAGGCGGGCCGCACCTGCGTCGTCGCCGCACACGATGAGGAGCCCGCCGGGGACGATGCAGCGCGCGAATTCCGCGAAGGCTTCTTCGAAAGCTTCCCGGCTGCCGTAATGGTCGAGGTGATCGGGTTCGACGTTGGTGACCAGGGCGATACGGGGTCGGTAGTTGAGGAAGGAAGCATCGGATTCATCGGCTTCGGCAACGAGAACCTTCCCGGTGCCCAGGTGGCCTCCGGAGCCGTGCCCGCGCACGCTCCCGCCAATCGCCCAAGACGGTGCCTGGCCGGCTTCCTCCAGTGCCACCGCCAGCATCGCCGACGTGGTGGTTTTCCCGTGCGCGCCGGCCACCGCCACAAAATCACGATCCCCGCTCGCGAGGGCGAGGGCTTGAGAACGGTGGATGACGCGAGCACCGAGCTGGCGGGCCCGCGCGAGCTCGGGGTTATCTTCCCGGATGGCGGAAGAGACCGCCACGAGGGTATCGGCGCTGAGGCGCTCCGGTTCCGTTCCGATCCACAGGGTGATGCCGGAATCCGCCAGGCGCTCCGTGGTGGCCGAGGCGCGGGCGTCGGAGCCGGTCACGGTCCAGCCTTCGGCGTGGAGCAGATCGGCGATCACGCTCATGCCCGCCCCGCCGATGCCGATGAGATGGATATGTGTCACCTGAGAACCTCCTCGATAAGATCGGCGAGCCGGGCCGCGCCGTCGGCCGGGCAGATGGCGCGCGAGGCTTGGGCCATGCGGGTGCGGGTGGACGCATCGGTGACGATGTCCAATACGGTGCTCACCGAATCCGCGTTGAACTGGGCATTGGGGATGAGCAACGCCCCGCCGGCAGCCACCACGTCCGCGGCGTTGCGCGCCTGTTCCCCGTTCCCGATGGGGAGCGGAACGAAGACGGCGGGGATACCCAAGGCCGAAACTTCCGCGACGGTACCGGCCCCGGCGCGGCACACCACGGTGTCAGCCACCGCGTAAGCGAGTTCCATTTCTTCCAGGTATTCAAGCACGTGATAGCTGGGGATGGTGGATGCGGTGCGCTGGGCCGCGGCGGCTTTACCCCGACCGGTGAGGTGGAGTACCTGCACGCCGGTGGCGGCGCAGCGGGGGGCGGCTGCGGTCATCACGTCATTGAGGTGGGCGGCGCCCAGGGAACCCCCGGTGACCACGAGGGTGGGAAGCCCGGGATCCAGGCCGAGGCGCGCCGCGGCGGCGGTGCGTGCTGCTGCCCTATCGGCGCTGGCCAGGGCCGCGATGGCGGGGCGTAGCGGCAGACCGACGGTGCGGGTGATGCCGCGCGTGGCGCGCAGCGGTGTGGAGGGGAAGGTGAGGGCGACGGCGGCCGCGCCCCGTGCCCCGAGTTTGTTGGCCAGGCCCGGCAGTGCGTTTTGTTCGTGCACCACTACCGGGATGTCGGCCCGGCGCGCAGCGGCGTAGATGGGGGTGGAGGCGAAACCTCCGAAACCAACTGCCAGCTCGGCTCTGGCCGCGGTGAGGATACGGCGGGCTTGGCGCACCGCCCGCGGGAAAGCCAAGGGGAAACGTAGCGCGTCCTTATCGGGACGGCGCGGGAACGGTGCGCGTTCCACGGTGGCGAAATCGAAGCCGCTGGCGGGAACGAGGTCTTTTTCCATACCGGTGGCGGTGCCGACCACGAGGATACGGTGCCCGCGCCCGGCGAGTTCGTGGGCGGTGGCCAGTAGTGGATTGACGTGCCCGGCGGTTCCCCCGCCGGCGAGCACTAGTGTCACGAGGTCCTCCTGATAACTGCGCGCACCCGGCCCGCGAGTGAGCTGGAGCGCCGGAACGATTCTTTCACGCCCGGAACCGCCAGGGCTGCGGCCACGCAAACTCCCACCGCCATGAGGCAGGAGATCACGGAGGAGCCGCCCTGGCTCATGAAGGGCAGCGGCACTCCGAAAACGGGCAGCAGGCCTGTGACGACGAACATATTTGCCACGGCCTGTCCGCATAGCCACAGGGTAGCTCCCCCGGCAACGAAACGGCCGAAACGGTGCGGGTGGTACATGCAAATGGTGAGAAGAGCGTAGCCGATGGTGCCGAGCAGCACGATGACGACGGCGCATCCGAAGAAGCCGAGTTCTTCTCCCACCACCGCGAAGATGAAGTCGGTATGTGCTTCGGCGAGGTTCCCGGGCCATTTTTCAATTCCGGTGCCCAGGCCGGAGCCGCCCGGCCCCCCGGAGCCGAAAGCCCAGAGCGCGTAATCAGCCTGGGAGGGTGTTTGCCCGGTGGGAAGCGTGAAGAGATTTTGGAAGAAGTCTTGGATGCGGGTGATGCGCGACCGGCTGGAGAAAATAAGCACGACGACGAGGAAGAAGCCCAGCGCCCCGCTGATAAGGAAATAGCGGCCCGGGAAGCCGGCCATCCATAACATTCCCACGCCGATGAGGAGGAAGATGAGAGCGGTTCCCATATCGCCACCCACGAGCACCGCGCCGATGGACGCGCCGGTGATGGCAATGGGGCCGCTCCAATCGGAGAGCTGGAAGTGGGCGCCTTGCACCATGCGCCCGAGCACCGCGGCCAGGGCCACCACCATGGCGAGTTTGAGGAATTCGGAGGGCTGGAGCCGGATGGGGCCGAAGGCAATCCAGTTGCGGTTACCGGCAACGGAGGCACCCAGCGGGCTGAGCACGAGGAGCTGCAAAAGGATCCCGAAGCCGAGGGCCAGGCCCCACAGGCGCTGGAAAACAGCGAGGGGAATACGCGCGCAGATCACCGCCAAAACGGTGCCAATGGCGGCGTAGGCCATCTGGAGGTAGGCGGAGCGGAACAGGTTGGGGCCGTCTTCGTATTCGGCCCGCACCGCCCCGGGAGTAATGGCGGAAAACACCATGAGGAGCCCGAGGAGGGTGAGAATCGCGGTGGCCACCACGAGGAGGAGGATGGAACGGTGCATGACATTGCGCACGCGTTCCTCCGGGACGCTCGGTGCCTGCGGCTTCTCGGTCCGCTCACGCATGACGCGCCTCCGTGGAGCTATCCGGTGCACCGTTATCCTGCACCGTCGCCTCCGTCGGGGCACCGGCGCCCGCCGAAGTGCTGCCCGCTTCCGGGGCAGCATCCCCCGTTACAGCACTACCTTCCGACGGGGCGGGCAGGGCGCGCACGGCCGCGGCGAAGCGGTCGCCGCGATCCGCGTAGGAGGTGAATTGGTCCATGGAGGCACTGGCGGGAGCCAGCATAACGGTGTCTCCCGCCTGTGCGTAGCGCGAGGCAGCCAGCACCGCGCGCGCCATGGGTTCGGAAGCCGCCGGATCGATATAGGTGACGGGGAGGTTAGCTCCGTCCAGGGCCGCGTGCCAGGGTTCTTGGTTCACGCCAATAACGACGACGGCGCGCAGCTTGTCCCGCACCTGTGCCACGAGGGATTCAAAGCGGGCGCCCTTGGGTTGCCCACCCACAATCCACACGCAGGTACCTTCGGCCAGCGCGGAGACGGAGGCGAGGGCGGCGTGGGCATTGGTGGCTTTGGAATCGTCCACGTAGCGCACCCCGGCGCGTTCACTCACCGTTTCGATACGGTGGTGGCCCGGGCGCATATGCTGGAGGCCGGCGCGCACCACCTCCGCGGGAATATCAATGGCCCGAGTGAGCGCCACGGCAGCCAGGGCGTCCCAGATGAGGTGGCGCGGCAGCGCCGCAGTCGTGGGAGCCAGTTGGGCGACGTCGTGCAACGAAGCAATCTCCACGGCGCTAGTCCACCGTTGCTTTCCGTAGGCACGGTCCACAATGAGGCCGTCCACGATACCGATCTGCCCGACGGCGGGAATGCCGGTGGTGATGCCGATGGCGCGCGCTCCTTCGCGCACGTCCGCGTTATCGACCATGCTGTGGACGGTGCTATCGCCCACCGGGTACACCGCGGCGGTGCGCACATGTTCGTAAATACGGGCTTTCGCGGCGGCGTAGGCGGCGCGGCTGCCGTGCCATTCGAGGTGGTCGTCGGCGATATTGAGGCAGATGCTGGCGGCCGGCTCCATGGTGTGAGTGGTGCGCAGCTGGAAGGAGGAAAGCTCCAGGGCGAAGGCACGCGGGGCGTCCGGGCCGGTGGCGCTCACGGCGGTGACGGCGGGATTGCCGACGTTCCCGATGGGTTCGGCTCCTAGGTGCGCGGCGCGCAAAATATGGGCCGCCATGGTCACCGTGGTGGTTTTGCCATTGGTGCCTGTGACGGCGAGCCACGGGGCGGCGTGCCCCGCACCGTCATGGGTGCGCAGGCGCCAGGCAAGTTCAATTTCTGACCACAATTCGATACCGTGGTCGGCGGCCGTGGCAAAAAGCGGGCCGATTTCGGGTATGGCGGGTGCGGGGATGATGACGTCGGGCCGCCAGGCCAGCACTTTGCGTGCCAGTTCGGCCGGCGTCGGGTCGCTCCCGCCGGTGTCCACGGGGAGCGCGGTGACGGCCCCGAGCTTAGTGATATCGGCGTCCCATACGCTCACGCGCGCCTCGGTGAGCTCGGTCAGTGCCCGCGCGCAGGCCCGCCCTGATTTCCCTAAACCGACGACGGCGATACGGCGCCCTGCCAGTTCCGCCGCGCCCGGATGTTGCCACTCACTCATCTTTGCATCAACCACTCAGCGTAAAAAATACCCAGGGCGATAAAGCCGCACAGGGCTTGGATCACCCAGAAGCGCACCACAACCGTGACTTCGTTCCACCCTTTGAGTTCGAAATGGTGGTGGATGGGTGCCATGCGGAATACCCGTTTTCGTGTCATTTTGAAGACGCCCACTTGGACTACGTCGGAGATGACTTCCAGGAGGTAGAGACCGCCGATGAGCACGGCGAGGAATTCGGTGTGGGTGTAGATGGACATTCCCGCGAAGACGCCGCCCAGGGCGAGGGAACCGGTATCCCCCATGAAGATCTGGGCCGGCGAAGTGTTCCACCAGAGGAATCCGATCAGTGCCCCGACGAGGGCCACCGCGATGATATTGAGATCGCGCGGGTCACGGATGGGGTAGCACCCGGGGGCGGCGTCCACGAGCCCGTAGCAGGGGTGGTTGCTTTGCCACATGGTGATGAGGGTGTAGACCCCGAAGGCGATGATGGAGGCACCGGTGGATAGGCCGTCGAGACCATCGGTGAGGTTAACGGCATTGGACCAGGCGGTGATAAGGAAATTCGCCCAGATAATGAAGAGAATAATGCCGACGGCGGTACCGGCGAAGGCGAGACTCAGGCCGGTATCGCGCACGTGGGAAATGCGCATGGATGCCGGGGTTCGGTTGTTTTCATCCGCGAACATGAGGGAAAGCACCGCGAAGGCGACGCCGACAATCCCCAGACCGGCGATTTTCGCCCAGGGGGTGAGCCCCAGGCTTTGTTTGCGGGATATCTTGGTGAAATCATCGGCGAAGCCCACACCCGCCATGCCGATCATTAGGCCGAGGAGGAGGATTCCGGACATTCCCGGGCTGCGCCCCGCCCCGATATTGCCCACCAGGTAACCGATAACAACCGCTGCCACGATGGCCAGGCCTCCCATGGTGGGGGTGCCGCGCTTGACGAGGTGCGAGGTGGGGCCGTCCTGGCGGATGAATTGGCCGAATTGCTTGCGCACGAGGAAACGGATGAGAAGCGGGGTCCCGAATAGGGTGACGAGAAGCGAGACCGCAAAAGCGATAATAAGCGCGAGCACTATTCCCCCTTGAGGCGCGTGGCGATATGCCACACGCCCGAACCGTGCGAACCTTTGATGAGGAGTGCCCCATCCTCACTGAGCATATCGAAGAGCGCCGCCTCGGCTTCCTCCCACGCGCCGACGGCGCGGGCGGTGATACCGGCGTCACGGGCTGCTTCCGCGAGTGCCGCCATCTGGGGACCTACCGCGATGAGGAGGCTCACCCCGGCGTCTTCCAGGGCCGGAAGGAGGGCGAGGTGTTCTTCGCGTGAAGCATCGCCGAGTTCGAGCATATCGCCGAGAATTGCGGCTTTGCGCCCGCTTCCGAGCTGCCCGAGCGCGGCGATGCCGGCGCGCATGGAATCCGGGTTGGCATTGTAGGAGTCGTCGATGATGAGGGTGGAACCGCGGCGGAATACATCCATACGGTGGGCGCTGACGGGTCCGCTGGATAGTCCGGCCACAATGGCGGGCAGGCTGACCCCTGCGGCGGCCGCGGCGGTGGCCGCCGCGAGCGCGTTCATGACCTGGTGTTCTCCCACGAGTCCAAGGTTGATAGTTGAGGTGCACGGGGCGGACGGCGCAGACAGGTCCGACGGGGCGGACGGCGCGGGCAACGTGTACGGCGCGGATGGCGCGGGGCTAGCTGCGCCGTCGTTCATGTGGAGCGTGAAACTGGCCCGACCGTCACTTCCGAGGGTGATGTCGCTTGCTGTCACGTCTGCCGGGTGCACGCGCCCAAAGGTGCGTACCCGGCCGCTCGCGACCTGCCCGGCCATGGCGGCCACTCGCGGATCATCGGCGTTGAGGATAGCGATGCCGTCCTCGCGCAGGCCTTCCACGAGTTCTGCCTTGGCGCGCGCCACGTTCTCGATGCCACCAAATTCGCCCAGGTGCGCGCGGGCAACCACCAGCACCACGGCGATATCCGGGGGTGCGATGGAGGTGAGGTAGGCGAGGTTGCCAATATGGTCGGCGCCCATTTCCGCCACCAGGGTGGCGGTGTTCGCTCCCACACGGAGCACCGTGAGCGGCAAGCCAATTTCGTTATTGAGCGATCCGGGTGGGGCAACCACGTCCCCCCGTTCCCGGCATATGGCGGCGAGAAGATCCTTGGTAGTGGTTTTCCCGACGCTGCCGGTCACCGCGATAACTCGCAAGTCGGGGTTGATTTGGCGGGCCAGCTCAAGGTTGTGCCGGGCCAGGCGTCCGAGTGCCGCGGGAATATCATCGACCACGATAATGCGCTCAGCTTCGGCGCCGCCGGCGCGGGCGGCCTGGCCATCTTCGGTGAGAATGAGGCTGGCCCCTGCCGCGCGCGCCTGGCCGCTCAGGGTATTCGCGTCCACGCGCGCGCCTTTCACGGCGGCAAAAAGCGCACCGGGCGTGATGGCGCGGGTATCGATAACCGCCGCGGTGACCTCGGTATCGCACAACGGTACGAGCGCGGTCCCGCCGACGGCGGCGATAACCTCCGCGGAGGACATGGAAATCATTGCGTGTCTTTCTCTTCTTGCGTGTTTTTGTCGAGGGCGATCCGGTTAGTGCGGTCGGAGCAATCGCCCCGGTCAGCGCGGTCAGCCCAGTCAGCGCTGTCGGCACGGCTCCCCCGGCCAACGCTCCGAGCGCGCTCAGCGAGCGCCGCCCGCGCTACCTCGCGGTCGTCCAGCGGAATGTTACGCCCCCCGGCCACCGGTTGATAAGTTTCGTGCCCGCGCCCGGCCAGCAGCACGGTATCTTCCGCTGCCGCATCTCTGATAGCGGTGCGCATGGCGGTGGCGCGATCAGCTATCTCCACGATGCGGGCGGGGCTGTGCGCGCTGCGGGCCCCGTCCAGGAGTGCGGCGCGGATCGGTGCGGGATCTTCTTCATGCGGATCGTCGTCCGTGATGTAAACGACGTCGGCCAGTTCGGCCACCGCCCTCCCCATCTCGGGGCGTTTGTCCACATCGCGTTCCCCGGCGCTTCCGGTCACCACGATGAGCTGACCGCTGGTGGTGGGGCGCAGGGCATTGATCGCTAGGCGCAGCGCCGCGGTATTATGCGCAAAATCAACGACGACGCGCGGCGCGGCCCCCACCACTTCCATACGACCGGGAACTTGCGGTGTGAGCCCGGCACTTACTACGGCGCCAACGGCGCCGCGATCCGCCCCGCTTTCCAGCACCATGGCCACGGCAAGCGCCGTATTGGCGATATTGAAATCTCCGGGCAGGCCGGTGCGCACCGTCATCTCCCAGCCGTCGCTATGGGCCAGGGTGAAGGAGGTGACCGGGCCGCGCTCGATATCGCGCACCTGGTACCCACTCCTACCCTCAAGCTGAGAGAACACGGCGAGGGCCACGGTGGGAACCTCGGTTTCACCCGCCAGGCGCCTGCCCCACTCATCATCAACGGTAATAACCGCCCGCCGTGAGCACTCCGAGGTGAAGAGGCTGCGTTTGGCCTGGTAGTAGTTTTCCATGGTGCGGTGGTAATCGAGGTGGTCCCGGGTGAGGTTAGTAAATCCGGCCACGCTGAAGACCACGGGGCTGGTACGGTGCTGGGCCAGCGCGTGGGAGGAGACTTCCATGGATACATCCGTCCCGCCCCGTTCCACCAGGAGGGCGAGCAATGCTTGCAGATCCGCGGGCATGGGCGTGGTCAAATGCGCCGGGGCGCACAGGTCCGCAATTTTTGTTTCCACGGTTCCCACTAGCCCGGTAGTGCGATCCAGCGCGGTAAGCAGGCCGTCCAGGAGGTACGTCGTCGTCGTTTTTCCGTTGGTGCCGGTCACCGCGAAACTCCGCAGGTGTTCGGCCGGTTCCCCGTAAATGCGGGCCGCAATCGCGCCCAGGTGCGCGGCCGGATCCTCCACCACGAGGAGCGGAAGCTCCACCCCGGCCTGCGCGATGAGAGCGGCCCCGGCAGCGTCGGTGAGGATGGCGCGTGCGCCCCGTTGCGCCGCCTGGGGGGCAAAGCGCGCCCCGTGGGCGTGGGCGCCGGGCAGCGCGGCGAAAAGCGCCCCGTCCTGCACCGCGCGCGAATCGGCGGTCACGGAACTAACGGCGGTCACGGAAGTCACGGTGGTCTGCGGGGCCTCGCAACCGGCGCCATCCACCTCGAGAAGCTCGGGAAGCTCACTAAGCGCCACCGGACGCACCTGCGGAAGAGGGAATTCGTCACTCACTAGTTGCCTACCTCCGATGAGAACCACGGATATTTGAAGAGGGGAACGGTGCTGGGCGGGACGCCCAGGTGCCGCATCGCGAAGGGTGCGAAGTTCGCGAAAACGGGCACCGCCGTATCCCCACCGTACCCGGCCCCGGCCCCGCCGTAGACCGCTATCGCCACCGCTATCTGCGGGTCTTCAGCCGGGATGGCCGCAATAAAGGTACCTACGCGGCGGGTGAGGTTTCCGTTAGCGTCCGGAACCTGGGCGGTACCGGTTTTGCCAGCCACGTTGTAGCCAGGGACTTTACCGCGCCATCCGGTGGATTGGTTATTGGTGACCGCCTGCATCATATTCATCATGGTGCGCGAGGATTCCTCGCTCATGACGCGGTGGCTTTCCCCGGGAACGGTGGGAGTGGTGCGTCCACTGGCGTCGGTGGTCGAGTCCACCACATGGAGCGGGATATAAACTCCCCCGTTGGCGATGGTGGCCCCGATCTGAGCGAGTTGCACGGTGGTGGCCGCCCAGCCCTGCCCGAACATGGTGGTGTAGCGGTCACGCTGGCCCCATTGCTCCGGCGGGCGCAAAATTCCGCTCGATTCGGCCGGTAATTCGATCCCGGTGGGGCTTCCCAGCCCGTAGCTGCGCATATAGTCATAGCGCACGTTATCGTCCACGGTGTCACCGATCTGGACGAGCCCGGTGTTATAGGACTGGGCCAGAATCCCCGCCACCGTCATGCCCTGGGTGGGATGCGGGTCGTTATCGGAAATGCTTTCACCATTGGGCATGGTGATGGTGTCCGGCACCGTGAACTGGGTGAGCGGGGTGACGGTGCCAGTATCGATGGCCGCCGTGAAGGTGGGGAGCTTACCGGAGGAGCCCGGCTCGACCGGCGCCTGCACGGCGCGCGAACCCCAGGAATCCGGATTCGCTTCCTGGAGGCGCGAAGGATCAGGGGCATGGGAATCAGCCAGGGCAAGCACCCGCCCCGTCCCCACTTCGATAACAACGGCGGCGCCCCAGTCCGCGGCATTGGCGTCCACCGAAGCGTCGAGAGACTCCATGAGGGCGTTTTGCAGATCACGGTCGATGGTGAGTTTCACGCTCGCACCATTGACCGGATCCACGCGTTCCGTTTTCCCATTCGGTACGACGGCGCCGCCTCCGGCGGTTTGCACCGTCAGGCGCCCATCCGTGCCAGAAAGGGCATCATTGAGGGTGCGCTCAATCCCGGCCTGGCCGGTGGGCACCGGGTTGTCCGCGGTTTCCCCCACGTAGCCGAGCACATTTCCGGCCACCGAACCATTGGGGTACTCGCGTTTCATGAACTGTTCGGGTTCGATTCCCGGAATTCCCAGCGCGTTGATTTCCCGCCACTTCTCTGGCGAAATATCCCGGGCAATATACACGAAAGTGGATTTCTTCTCACCGCCCAGGAGGGTGCCTCCCAGTTCCGCCCGATCCACGCCGAGCAGGGGGGCGAGTACTTTCGCGGCTTCTGCTGCCCCGGTGCCTTCCACGATGAGCTGGTCATTGGCATCCAGAACGTAGTCACCGTTCTCATCGGTTTGGTAGTGCCGATAGGAGCCGATGAGATTCTGGTTGACGCCCACGTTATAGCGCTCCACGGAGGTGGCGAGAACCGCCCCGTTAGCGTCCACGATATCGCCCCGTTTGGCCTGCAGGGTGTAGGTACGGGTGCGGAAAGCATCCGCCGAGGCAGCCAGGGCATCGGCGCGAATGAATTGCAAGTCGATGAGCCGTACCCCGAGGATCCCCAGCGCGAAGAAGAAGATAATCGCCATGGTGCGCACGCGCCGTACGTGCGGCTGCGCGGCCTTCCAGCGGCGGGCTAGTTCCTTCATGCGCTTGTCCTTCGTGTCACTCCCCCGGAATCGGAGCAAGAATTGTAGCGGACCCCAGGTCCATATGCTGAACGTCCGTGGCGGGGACGAGGCCGAGGGCCTGCGCGCGTTCCTTGAGGCCTTGCGGAGTGGAGGCCCCCACCACTTCATCCGTGAGGGTGGACTCCACCGATTGCGCGACCGCCAGCTCCTGCTTGACGGAGCGGATTTCGTACGCCGTGCCTACCATACGCGTATTAAGCGCGAAAACTGTGGCAAACGCGCCGAAGAAGAGCGCCAGGCAGATGATCACGGTGCCGAGGCAGCCACGGTGCGCCGCCGGAGTGGGAATAAGCGTCAGCTCGGGACGCCCCGAGATGACGGGACGGGTACGCGGCGCTGCAACAACGTGGGGCTGTGCGCTCATAGCTGACCTCCGGGGCGGATTTTCTCGGCCGCGCGTAAGCGAACGGACGCGGAGCGAGAATTGCGGGTAATTTCTTCTTCATTGGCTTGGATAGCTCCTCGGGTGAGGAGCTCCAGCCAGGGTTTATGTTCTTCAAGTTCAACGGGCAAACCCTTGGGAGCCCGGGAGGTAGCACCGGCGGCGAAGGCCCGTTTCACCAAGCGGTCCTCGAGGGACTGGTACGCTTCGACGACGATGCGCCCACCCACTCGCAACGTGGTGAGGGCTGCCGGCAGGGCTCGTTCGAGCGTTCCAAGTTCGTCATTGACCGCGATGCGTAGTGCTTGGAAGGTGCGCTTGGCGGGATTCCCGCCGGTGCGCCGTGCCGGGGCGGGAATCGAGGAGCGCACGATCTCCACCAGTTCACCGGTACGGGTGAGCGGGGCACTGGCGCGCCGTTCCACAATGGCGGTGGCAATACGGTGGGCGAATTTTTCCTCCCCGTACTCGCGCAGAATCCGGGTGAGTTCCCGCACCGATGCGCTCGCGAGGATATCCGCAGCGGTGCGCCCGACCTGGGCGTTCATGCGCATATCGAGCGGAGCGTCATGGGAGTAGGAGAACCCGCGCTCGGTTTCATCCAATTGCAGGGAGGACACTCCCAAATCCATGAGGATTCCATCCACGGGGCGATTGCCCGCTGCCGCGGCCACGTCGTCGTACGTAGTTTGGACGGGGCGGAACCGCTGCCCGAAACGGGCCAGGCGCTCCCCCGCCAAGGCGATGGCGGCCGGGTCGCGGTCGATTCCGATAACGGTGAGGTTCTCGAAACGCTCGAGGAAAGCTTCGGTGTGCCCGCCCATCCCGAGGGTGCAGTCAACGAGGACCGGAGCGGGAACCTGGAAGGCGGGAGCGAGAAGCTCGATGCAGGTGTCCACGAGCACCGGGGCATGCAACGCGTTCCCAGCGGCGCGCGGCGCGCCCGGGGTGCGTGCTGTCTCCATCCTGTGCCCTTCTCATTACGGCGCCCGCGATAGTGATCCCCCGCGAGCGATCTGAAGCTGGGGAAGTGCCTCAGAGCTCTCGCGAAAGACCGCCACCGCGATCACGCGATTCCTAGAAGAGGCCGGGAATGACCTCTTCCTCCCTATCGGCGAAAGCCGATTCTTGATCCTCCAGGTAGGCCGCCCACGCGGCGCTATCCCAGATTTCGACCCGGTTGCCCGTGCCGATAACCGCGAGGTTGCGATCCAGGTTCGCGTAGCTGCGCAGCATGGCCGGGATGGTGATTCGCCCCTGCTTATCAGGGATGTCATCCACAGCGCCGGAGAGCAGCACGCGGGTATACGACCGCGCCTCTTTGGACGTCAAGGGGGCTTTAGCCAGGGTCTGCTGCAATTCCACAAAATCCGCGAGCGGGAAAACGTAGATGCAGTGTTCCTGACCGCGCGTCATCACCAGCCCGCCCTGGAGCTGGTCACGAAATTTGGCGGGCAGGATGATTCGGCCTTTGTCGTCCAATTTGGGCTCATACGTGCCGAGGAACATCTACCGCACCCCCTCTCGTGGCGCTTGCCTCCACTTTACTCCACTTTCCTCCACCAGTTTGCCACGGCAGGGGTATGTCGCGCTAGTGATCCCTAGAAAAGCGCGCCAGAACACGGAAAAACGAGTGGAGGGCTGGTGGAGTGTGGTGGGGAGATCAGTGGCGGATAATCCGTGGTGTGGGACGCCAGAACGGTGGAGCCTGGAGGGCGCGGGGCGGTTGGTTCGCTTCGTGGAGCACCGTGGATGGCCCGGCGCGCCCTTGCCCGGCGGCGCCGTCGTACCTAAAAAGAAAAGAAAAACGGTGAGAGGATCGATATCCTCCCACCGTTGTGGGTGCTGAGTTTGAGCTACCAGCCGACCGGGCCGGCGCTACCGCTTTTCTAGTGTTCGCCGCGGCGGCGCTTTTCCCAGATTTCTTGCTGGCGCCGCATAAAGGACGATACACCGCCCGGCCCGGACGACGTTGGCGCCCCGCCAACGCCGGCAGGCACCGCCACTTTCTCCGTGTGCACGCCCGCGAGCGCGTACCACACCGAGGCGAACATGATAATGACACCGAGCAAACCGAGCCACCACATCTTCGGTGCGGAAATCCCGCCGATAAGAATGGCGATGCCCGCGACCAGCCCGAGAATCCCCAGTACGAGATTGCGCACGGACAGTTGCCGACTGATGGCTTCCACTTCCGGCGCAGCGGGCTTCATATTACGTGCGAAGCTGGGATCCTCGTTGGTGAGCTGTGCTTCCAGCTCCGCGAGCATCTTCTTCTCGTAGTCCGATAGGGCCACTGTGCCTCCTTGTTAATGTACTGCTGCCAGTCTACCGTGCGCGGCGCGCCAGCGTCACGATATGTTGTGTCACGATACACCGCTCTGGTGCCCCGTGTGTCCGCCCGGCGCGGAGCTTCCCGGCGCCGCGCCGTCGCGCCCCGTGCCGGTCCATCCAGCCCCGCCGTCGCGCCCCGTGCCGGTCCATCCAGCCCCGCCGTCGTGCTCCGTTCCGGCACGTTTAGCCCCGCCGCCGCGCACCGTCGCCGGCACGTTTAGCCCCGCCGCCGCGCACCGTCGCCGGCCGGTGTAAGAGACTTGCCGGGCCGAGCGCCCCGACCCCGAAGCGCGAGCGCACCGCATCCATGGCGCTCTCAGCTTCCCCGCGGCGCGGATCATCATCGAAAGCGAGCTGCTGGTAGCCGCCTTGCTCGCTCAGGTTCTCCACGCGCAAGCCCAGGAGCCGCAAGCCGGCGGCGGTCATCTCCACCCCGTCCAGGAGCTCGCGGGCGCGTTCGTAGATCTCGGCGGCAACCTGGGTGGCTTGCGGCAGTGTTGCCGAGCGGGTGATGGTGGTGAAATCCGGGAAGCGCACTTTAATGGCGACGGTGCGCCCCACCAGGCCTTTTGCACGCAGCCGAGTGGCGGTGTCATGCGCCTGGAAAAGTAGAATACGGTGGAGTTCGTCCCGGTCAGCCAGGGGGTCGAAAAAGGTTTCTTCGCGTCCGATGGATTTTTCCTCGCGGCTCGGGGTGACGGGGCGCGAGTCGACGCCGCTGGCCAGCTGGAAGAGGTGATCTCCGGCAGCGGTGCCGAGGAGGCGGCGGAGCTGGTCCGGGCCGGCAGCTGCGACGTCGCCCACCGTTTCGATCCCGTGCAAACGCAACCGTTCTTCGGTGCGCCCGCCCACACCCCAGAGCGCTCCGGCCGGTAAGTCATGCAAAAACTCGAGGGTAGCCGCGGCGGGAATGAGGAGCAGCCCATCCGGCTTGGCGTGCGCGGAGGCAATTTTGGCCACGTGTTTGGTCGCGGCGATCCCCACGGAGGCCGGCACCCCAACCTCGGCGCGGATACGGGCACGCAGCTGCTGGCCGATTTGTACAGGTGAGCCGAACAGCCGGCGCGCTCCCCCGACGTCCAGAAAAGCTTCGTCCACGGAGAGCTGCTCCACCAGCGGGGTGACCTCCCGTAAAATCGCCATGATTTTCTCTGAAACATTCCGATAGAGCCCCAGGCGCGGGGTGAGCATAATGAGATTCGGGCAGCGCCGCCGCGCCTGCCCCACCGGCATCGCGGAATTCACCCCGAAGGCGCGCGCCTCGTAGGATGCCGCCGCCACGACGCCCCGTTCCTGGCCGCCCACCGCGACGGGGCGCCCGCGCAGCTCCGGGTGGTCGAGGAGCTCCACCGATACGAAAAAGGCGTCCATATCAATATGGAGGATGGGTGTTCCCGAATCGTCATCGCCCCAGGAATGGCGGGCGGCGCGTGATCGCGGTGCGCGTGACATGAGCCCTCCGTTCCCTCTCGCTCCATTTCCTCGGGTGCGGTGTCCGTGCGCCCGGGGTCGTTCACCCGGTTTCCGGGCGCCCGGTTTCTACTCGCTCCGCTACGCTCGCGCACTCTCGCGCGCGGTTTCGTTTCCTGAGTTCCCCTCGCGAGGGCGCGCTCTCCATTAGGCTGGAGCTGTGAGTGTGCCTACAGAACCCGTGCGAACTGATTATGCCCTCGCCGAACTGGATCGGCGCTCGGATCGCCCCTCCCTCGTGACGCTCTACCTGGACGGGGTGGAATCTTCCGCCCTGGACCTTGACGATCCCACGTATCTGGAATTCGAGTATATGCAACAGTTTAGGTGCATTCTCGAGGCCATGTACCCCAAGCGCGAGCCGCTGCGCGTGCTCCACCTGGGTGCGGCCGGATGTGCGTTCCCGCGCGCCCTGGATGCCGCCCGCCCCGGCTCGCGCCAGCTCGCTGCAGAAATTGACGGGAAACTCGCCACGTACGTGCGTGAATGGTTCGATCTGCCCCCGTCTCCGCGTTTGCGCATCCGGGTCCAGGATGCGCGCGTCACCTTGGATACCACGGCGGCGCGCTGGGATGTGGTGGTGCGGGATGCTTTCGCCGACCGCGACGTCCCGTCCCATTTACGTACCGGCGACGCCGCTGCGCGGGTCGCCCAGGTTTTGCAACCGGAGGGCGTGTATCTCCTCAACTCGGTGGCCTCCACCGGCCTGACCCGCTTCGCGAATGAGTCACGGGCTCTCCTCGAGCATTTCGAGCACGTGCTGGCAATTATGGATCCGGCGGTGCTGCGCGGGCGCCGTTTCGGCAATATTGTGTTGGCTGCCTCCCAGCGGGAATTTGCTTTCGCGCAGATCGAGAGGCTGGTGCGCCGTCTCCCGCTCCCGGCGCGCATGGTGGGGCGGGCGGATTTACGCCGCCGAGCCCGCGGCGCCATCCTCGAGAGCGATGCCGATATTGGCTACGTGCCTGCGGGTGCTCCCGCGCCCGGGGCCGTGACCGACAGTTAATCCGAGCCCAAAGACTCATCCGGGCCTAAAAACTAATCCGCGGCGTGCCGGCCGCGCGGGCGCTGCGGCGCCTCTCCCCCGCCGTCCTCACCGTGGGCATCCCCCTCCGCTCCGGTTTGAGCCTCGCCTCCGGTCTGCGCCTCGGTGCCGGGCTGGTGCCCGCTGCTGGCGTGCTGCCAGGCGGCCCGCATATTTTCTAGGCGTTCCGTCAGCTGCGCCTGCTCGTTATCCGCGTGCTCCTTACGCTTGACCATCGAGGCATCCACTCGGGCGAGGAAACTTTCCGCGGCCCGCCCAATTTCATCGGCGCTGGGAACAGTGAGGGTATGCTGCGGGGCCTGGATAAGCCCGGGGTGCCCTTCCGCGCGATCATATTCGTGTTCCAGGGCCGCCACGATGTCCGCGAGCTGCTCATTCTGCTCGGTGAGCTGGGCAAGCTGCTCGGATTCTTCAGCGGCACTGGCTTCCAAATCTCCCAGTGGCAAGCTCAGCCCGGCCGTTTTCGCGAGCATGGACAGCGCGCTAGCCGCCCCGGCCGCGTAATGGTGCCCCGCGATATACATGGGCACCCGCACCGTTACCGAGAACGTTGCCACGCCCATTTGCCCGAGGCTGTATTCCAAAAAATCAGAGAAAGAAGCCGGGTACCACACATCGGCTTCCAGGGCGGGAGCCACCGGATCGGCATTGCGCGTGCGGATGAGCATATCCGGCTGGCGGGTATGGGGCAGCGCACCGGCAACCGATCCGGCCCGGTAAAGCCGTTTCACCCCCAGTTGCGCGAATACCGCCATGAGCTCCGAATTAAGACCCTGCCAGCAAAAATCGGGTTCGGTACCGAGCAGGAGCAAAAACGAGGTACCTTCAATATCCTTCGCGTGGAAGAGTCCGAGCGCCGGGATAGCGATATCCTCCAGAGCACCGTTGAGGTAGTGCACCCGCGGGCGCTGCGCCCGGTAATCAACCAGCCCATCCACATTAATATCGGCCACCGGGCTGAGATCCAGGGTGTAGAGCTGGGAGGCAATAAGTTCGGAAACCGAACCGATGTCATTGATGGGATCGGTGAGATGAACGACGACGCTCTCGAAACGCTCCCCGTTCGCCCAGGAATCTTCATGTTTCCCCTCGCAGGGGTAAACGAAATAGTTCACCGTGATCCTCCTCCCTCTCCAGCTCGCTAGCTTCCCCTCCAGCCTAGACTACCGGCCTGGCCGAGTACCCTGGGCGCCGTCGTACCTCCATAACGGCAATCTCTACAACGAGACGTAAGCGCACACGGTTCCGGTATTCGCCACCGGCTGATCACTGTCGTTCCCGTCACCGCACTATAGCGCGCCCCGGTGTTTTCCGTAATAATTGATTGTTACTTTTTTGCAGGACGCCACCCGATAATTTTCGGTCATCAGGAGGAGCCGCTCGTGGTTAACGATCCTCACAGCGCGCGCGAGGACGCGATACGGGAAGAACAGCTTTTCGTGGACACTGCGTACCGTGCCCTTGACCGCCAGCGCGAGGCTTACGCCCAGCGTCTGGCCGCGGTTCGCAGTCAGAGCGGTCAGGAAAGCGCCGGTGAAATGACCGAGCGCGATTCCTTCGCCACCCATTACGAAGATAATCTCACCCGATTGCGGCGGGTGGAAAACCGCTTGGTTCTTGGGCGGCTCGATACCCGCGAGGGCGAAACGGACCATATCGGGCGTATCGGCTTGAAAGACGAGGCCGGGGACATCCTGCTTCTGGATTGGCGCGCCCCGCAATCCGAACCGTTTTATCGGGCCACCGCGGCACACCCCGGGAAGGTGCGCCGCCGGCGCCATATTCAGACGCGCCTGCGCACCGTGACCGGCGTGGAAGATGAACTTCTCGATTCCTCGCAGGCCTCCTCGGATCTCAATTTGACGGGTGAGGGCGCCCTCATGGCGGCGATGAACGCGGCGCGCGACGGGAAAATGAACGATATCGTCGCGACGATTCAGGCCGAACAGGACCGTATTATTCGCGCCGATTCCAATAATGTGCTCGTGGTTCAGGGCGGGCCAGGCACCGGGAAAACGGCGGTGGCCCTCCACCGGGCGGCCTATCTTCTCTACACCCACCGCGAGCGCCTGGCGCGTTCCGGCGTGCTCATTGTGGGCCCCTCGCCGGTCTTTTTGCGCTATATCGACCAGGTGTTGCCTTCGCTGGGCGAATCGGATGTGGTGTCGACGACGCTCGCCGGGCTGGTGCCCGGCGTGACGGTCAGCGCCGTTGACACTGCCCCAGCCGCGGAGATTAAGGGGCGCCTCGTGTGGCGCACCATTGCCCCGCGGGCGGTGCGCACCCTCCTGGAGCGTCCGCTCCTCCGCCCCGTACGCATGCGCATCAGCGGGGTTGATGTGCGGTTGACCCAGCAGGATGTGGAGAATGCGCAGCGGCGGGCTCGCCGTACCGGTAAGCGCCATAATGAGGCCCGCGATACCTACGCGAAATACCTCGTGGATGTGTTAGCCCGCCAGGTTGCCGCGGGCCAGGACGTTGAACTTTCGGAAAATCCGTGGATTATTGCGGACGTGGCGGAGAGTATTGACGCGCGCCGTGAGATTAATTTGCGTTGGATGCCGTCCTCCGCGGTGGCGCTACTCGAGCGCCTGCTCACTAAGCCGCATCTCCTTGCCGAGGTAGCCCCCGAGCTCAGCGCTGCCGAGCGGGCCGCACTCGCGCGCCCGGCCGGGCACGGCATTACTATCGCCGATATTGCCCTCATCGATGAATTCGCTGAGGTCCTTGGGCCTTTTGCCACCGATGCGGAGCGCCACGCGCGGGCGGCCCGCGATGCGGCCGAGCGCAATCGGCTTAGCTACGCCGGGGAAACGATGGAGGCCCTGGGCGTGGGCGGCGGGATCGTGAGCGCGGAGCTGCTGGCCGAACGCATGGGCGGGCGCGGGGACGGCAGTTCGCTGGCCGAGCGGGCCGCCGCGGATCGCACCTGGACGTACGGGCACGTGGTGGTTGATGAGGCGCAGGAGCTCTCCCCCATGCAGTGGGAGATGCTCATTCGGCGCAATCCCTCGCGTTCCATGACGGTGGTCGGTGACCTGGACCAGCGCCCCGATGGTTCCCCGCGCGCCGGGTGGGAAGGGCTGCTGGGCCGCCTGGCTGATCGGGTGCGAGTGGAAGAACTCACGGTTTCCTACCGAACACCGGCCGTTATTTTGGATACTGCCGGTGCGGTGCAGCGCGCCGCCGGTGTGAAGGTACGCCCCGTGCGTGCGGCGCGTACCGAGGGCGGCGCCGTGGAGATCGCTAAACGTTGCGCGCCGGGCACTCTCGGTGCGGGCGCTATTGCGGCGACGTCGCAGGTGTGTCAGCGCTTGGATGCGCGCTACGGGCAAGCCGGTACCCTCGGGGTTATCGTGCCGGAAGCTCGGCTAGCGCAGGTGGCGGCGGATATCGGCGCGGCTCCGGAGCTGGCCGAATGGACTGTGGATGTGACGGGGCGCGATGTCACGGCGCGTATCCAGGTTCTCACGGCGGTTCAGTCCAAGGGCTTGGAATTTGACGCTGTTGTGTTGCTGGAACCGGCTGAGATTTTAGCCGAAGGGCCGGGCAATATTTACGTGGCGATGACGCGCCCCACCCAGCTTCTCTCCGTGGTTTCTGAAGGGGATCTCCCTGCCGGGCTCACCGCGAGCGCGGCGGATACAGGAGTCTAGCTGCACCGTGGAGCGCCGGTGAGCGTAGGTTCGTAGGGCGTAGGTTCGTAGGGCGTAGGCTCGGCGGACGTGGGCCGCAGTTCCCAATTGCTACCACTATGATTGATTAGTCAATGCTGTGAGGCTGCCGTTCGGGTGGGTAAAGGAGTAGGAATGACCGTGAAACCTTGGCTGGATATTTACCCGGAGTGGGTGCCTTCCGATATCACGGTGGATGAGGAGACTTTAGAAGAGTCGCTCCTGCGCGCTGCTGACCGGTACCCCAATCGGGTGGCCTTGGATTTCCTCGGGGCAACAACGAGTTACCGCGAACTTGTTGAGCGTGCTCGCAAGGTTGCTACGCTGCTACGTAATTTGGGGGTGCAGCGCGGGGATACTGTTGCTCTGGCTTTGCCGAATTGCCCGCAACATATGTATGCCCTGTGGGGTGCGATCTTGACGGGGGCAACCGTGGCGGAGATGAATCCGCTGGCCCCGCAACCGGAATTGCACCGCCAGATCGCGATGGTTGATGCGCGGGTTGTTATCGCGTGGGAGAAGACCATTGCCACGATGGCGCCGGCCGCTGATGACCCGCGCCATTATTTCGCGGTTGATCTTTCCCGTGATTTGCCACTGACGTCGCGGATGCTTCTCAAGCTTCCGGTGGCCCAGGCCCGCACCCAGCGCGCTCGTTTGCGCGGGGAGGTTCCCCCTCATGTGGCTTCTTTTGATCGGGAGTGGCGGAAGGCGGCCCCGATGGATCTTGCAACGTTCCGTAAACCGCAGGCGGACGACGTCGCTCTCTATATGTTTACCGGGGGTACCACGGGAAAGCCGAAAGCTGTTATGCTCACCCACCGGAATTTGGTATCCAATCGTAAGCAGATCATTGCTTGGGTGCCTTTTGAGGCTGATCATCACGAGGTAATCGCGGGGGTACTTCCCCTTTTCCATGCCTTCGGTTTTACCCTCATGATGATGTGCGCCCTGGATCTGGCGGCTACCGCTATCTTCTTGCCGAATTTCGATATTCCGTCCCTCTTGGCTGCTCAGAAACGCCGGCCGATTACGGTGCTGCCCGGGGTGACTCCTATGTTCTCCCGCATTCTTGCCGAGGTGGAGAAGCGGGAAGCAGCCGGGGAAACTATTGATCTGTCCTCGATTCGGTTCGGGGTGTCCGGCGCAATGGCGTTGCCGGATGAGGTGGCGCGCCGCTGGGAGGAACGCACCGGGGGCTTCCTCATTGAGGGATACGGAATGACGGAATCTTCTCCGGTGGTTTCCGGGTCTCCGATGAGTCAAGATCGGCGCCCGTCCACCTTGGGTGTTCCGTTCCCCGGCACCGAGGTTCGTATCGCCAATCCCGACAATTTGGCGGAGGACGCCGAGGATGTGGGTGAGATTTTGGTGCGCGGCCCGCAGGTGTTCGCTGGGTATCTGGGTGAGCCGGAGGAAACCGCGCAAGCGATGTTCGAGGATTGGCTGCGCACCGGTGACCTGGGGCGCTGGGATGGGCCTTTCGTTGTTATGGCGGATCGCGCAAAGGAAATGATTAATTCTTCCGGTTTCAATATTTATCCTTCCGAGGTGGAGGAGGTCCTGCGCGGGATGCCGGAGGTGCGCGATGTGGCTGTTGTGGGAATTCCCGCTGCGGAGCGTGGCGAGTCTGTGGTGGCGGCTCTTGTTTTGGAGCCGGGATCAACGGTTGATGTGGCGACGGTGCGACGCTGGGCGGAGGGTAAGCTCGCCCATTACGCGATGCCCTCCTCCATTGCTCTTTTTGATGCGCTTCCTACGTCTCAGTTAGGGAAGGTGATGCGCCGTTCGGTGCGCGAACAGCTGGATAATTTCGAGCTGAAAGCCGGCGTGTGGGTGAAGAAAGCCGGCGTGGTTGCGGGTAGTGCTACTGCCGCGGTGAGTGATATGACCCGTGAGACTTTCGAGCGGGTCTTGGCCGGGTTGGAGACCACCTATAACCTGACTGTTGATCAGATTCAAAGCTGGGCGTCTAGTGTCACAAAATCCGCTGCGGAAAGTGGCGATGCGGTACGCCAGTGGGTTGATAAAACGGCCCCCAGCGGCGAAACTATTGCAGCTTTTGTCCGCTCCGCGGGAGCCACGCTGGAGTCTTTTGCCACCTGGGTGGTGCGTTCCGGTCACGAGCTGGTTGCTGGTGCTACACGATCCGTCGCACCCACCACGGAAGACAAGGGTGCCACTGGAGACAACGCGATCGATCAGGAAGGCCGCGCCAAGTCCGAGGAAACCGCATAGCCCCGGCGACCGGTAGCACCCGGGACCACCGGAAGCACCCGGCCCTGGCACAGCTCTTTGCGCGTGGAACCCTCAGGATTGGGGTTTCGAGAAATCCGGCGATTCGGATGCTACCGGGACATCCGGATCTTGGCGTAGATCTGCGATGGCTCGCTCGAAGTCATCAATAGAATCGTAATTCGAGTAGACCGAGGCGAAACGCAGGTACGCGACCAGGTCAAGAGCCTTGAGCGGTTCAAGAATGGCAAGACCAATATCATGCGCATCGATCTGCGAGCTTCCCGAGGAGCGGACTTTTTCTTCCACTTGGGCTCCGAGCAGCGCAAGTTGATCTTCGGTAACCGGGCGCCCCTGGCAGGCTTTCCCCACCCCGCTAATGATTTTCTGGCGCGAGAATGGTTCGGTAGCACCCGAGCGTTTGACGACCACGAGGCTGGCTGTTTCCAGCGTGGAGAAGCGCCGGTGGCAGTTCGGGCATTCACGACGACGGCGAATGGACAGACCGTCATCAGCGGTACGAGAATCAATCACCCGTGAATCAGGGTTGCGACAAAATGGGCAATGCACATTAATCATTCTAAATGTCTCAGCTATAATACGCCAACCGCATAACTATGACGGATCCGCTAGCGCTACCCGTGGCACTATCCGCACCGACCGTGCCGCCCACGCACAGCCGGTAACGCGGGACTAATAGCCTGGAATCTCAAGCACTTGGCCGGGAACCAGGTCATGAGAAGCGAGTCCGTTGAGGTTCACGATATCCGCCACCCCGGTGGAAATATCCGGAACGCCCGGGATGCTGGCAGCAATGCTGGCCAGAGTATCCCCGCCTTGCACCGTTACCGTGGCCATTCCCGTTTCCAGGAAAGTGGTGCCTACGATCATGGCAAAGCTAGCCAGCAGAAGAGTGACAGCGATGGTCAGCGCCACCCGCATCCCCATGCGAACGATGGCATCCAGCGAAGCCGGAGCGGTACGCGAGCGGACTGCCGCTACCGCTGGCACGTGACTAGCTGATCGTTCTACCCCTAGGGCGAGCGATGACGCCACCGACCCTGTGCGTTGAGCGGCTGGCCGGGCAACCGGCTGTGGAGCGAAAGTAACTGGACGGCGCACCGCGCCCAGGGCCGGAGTATTCCAGCGCCGACGCGCCTGCGCTACTCGCAGCGCGGTGACTGAAGCTCCCCCGCGGGCATCCCCTAGGGCACCTCCGCGGATATCCCCACGGTCATCCCCGCAGCGCACTTCTCCCCCGCGCAGCTCACGGTGTACAGCAGCCGGGCGCTCAGCCACCACCCGCAGTTTCGGGTGCCGCCGGCTGGTGTGAGCACGGCTAGTTTCCCGCGGTATCTCCTGGTATGCGACACTCATTTTCCACTCCTCGAACATCCGTTCGCCGAACATCTGTATGTTAGACTAGTACGACAGTGAGGGTTTGTCTAGAACGTTCGTTCGATTCCGTTCGCTTCGCTAACGTTCCGGGCCTCGCCCTCATAGAACTATTCAAACCCGCCCTTACGACATAAAAATCGGCACGAACTCTCGGGAGTGCATATGGATCGTCCTCAGCTCACAGCTCGCCAGGCAGAGATACTGGACGTTGTTATTAATGGGATCGTCACCCACCGCGTCCCCCCAACGGTGCGGGAAATCGGCGAAGAAGTAGGAATGTCCTCCCCTTCCTCGGTGAAATACCAGCTCGATGCACTGGAAGAAAAGGGCTATATCTCCCGTAACCCGCGTCGGCCGCGCATGATTGAGCTCACGGAAGCAGGGATCGCCCATGCTCGCAGTTCTCGTAGTGATTCGGCGTGGGAAAGCACCCTGTTCCCCGTGGGTGAACCCGCTCAGAGCAGCCTGGAATCCGATGTGCCGGTGGATATTAGCGAGGCAATCAATGTTCCCGTCGTTGGGAAGATTGCGGCTGGGGCTCCGATTCTCGCCGAAGAACTTATTGAAGATGTTTTCCCACTCCCGCGCCAATTGACCGGAACGGGTGAGCTTTTCACGCTCAAGGTGCAGGGCGAATCAATGATTGACGCCGCGATTTGCGATGGGGACTGGGTTGTGGTGCGCCGCCAGCCCACCGCGGAAAACGGGGAAATCGTTGCCGCCATGATCGATGGCGAAGCCACGGTCAAAGTCCTCCAACGCCGCGATGGCCATGTCACGCTACTCCCGTGCAACCCCGCCTACTCCCCTATCCCCGCAGATGATAGCGAAGTGCTCGGCCGCGTCGTCATGGTGCTGCGCACCCTCTAAGCATCCTCTGGGTCAGCCAGCTTCGGCTAAGTCCTAGCCCGGAGCTACCTCCAGGCTAAGGCCCCGGGCCCAACCACGGCCAAGCCCACACTTGTGGCAGGTCAGCCTGCCGCCCGGAGGCGGCGTCGTCGTACTACTTCCCGTTACCCCAGCTGTTCCGCGAGCCGGCCCAGGGCCGCACGCACCACGGTGCCGTCGACCGTACCCCACATACGCGGGAGGGAGGCACGCAAGAACCCGCCGTAACGCGCCGTTACAAGCCGCGGATCCAGAATCGCCACCACGCCCCGATCCCCCTCGCTACGGATAAGGCGCCCAGCCCCCTGCGCCAGCAGCAGGGCAGCATGCGCGGCGGAGACATCCATAAACCCGTTAAATCCACGCTCGTTAGCCCGCCGCGAACGCGCCTGCACCAATGCGTCATTGGGCCGCGGGAAAGGAATCCGATCAATCGTCACCAGACGGCACGTCAGGCCGGGCACATCCACGCCCTGCCACAGCGAAAGCGTGCCAAAAAGCGAGGCATGCGGGTCCGCCGCGAAGTCCTTAACAAGCGTGGGCAGCTGGTCTTCGCCCTGCACGAAAATCGGCAGCTCAAGGTGCTCACGAGCGTAAGCCGCGGCCTCATTCGCCGCCTTGCGGGAAGTGAAAAGGCACAGCGCCCCACCCCGGGACGCCTCGACCAGCTCCACGAGTTCGCGCAGCGTCTCCTCCCCGTACCCGTCCTTTCCCGGCACGGGCAGGTGGCGCGCAATATAGAGAATGCCCTGCTGGTGGTAGGTAAAAGGAGAGCCGACGTCGATTCCCCGCCACGGCCCCTGACTCGGATACGAAAAACCAATCTGCCGAGCGGCCAGGTCGAAACGCCCGCCAATAGCGAGCGTGGCGGAGGTGAGGATCGCGGGGCGCGCCTCGAAAAGGGTATCCGCCAGCGGCGCGGACACGTCGAGCGGCGCCGCGCACAAACTCGACCGTCCCTCCAGGTCGCGGGATACCCACACGACGAGGGAGCCGTTCGCCACCTCGTCACTGACCATCGCGCTCACCATATCGACGCAGGTAGAAAGCCGGTGGCGCACTACCGCTTTCGTTGCGGCATCAGATTCGGTACTACCAGGCAGAGCTGCGACGTCGTTCTCCACCAGCTGCAATTCACGTAGCAACAACATAAGAGCGTCCTGCAGGGGCGCCGGAAGAGACGTGAGGCGCCCTTCCTCTAGCTCATCAAGAATATCGACGACGCCGTTACGGGCCCGTTCGATCCCATCAGCCAAGATTTTTTCGCGGCGCAGCAGGCGCGCCAATCCCGTGATTTCACCGTGGGAGAGCGCGAAGGTGAGTTGGCTGGTGACCCGATCGGCCAGGTCATGGGCTTCGTCCACGACAAAAGCATCCACGTCCGGGAGCACCGGGGTGCCCGAGCTATGCACGCCCAGCATCGCGTGGTTCGTAATAACGATATCCGCCTCCGCGGCCTCGGTGCGGGCGCGCACCGGGAAACACACCTCGCGCAGCGGGCACTTCACGCCCACACATTCGGGTTTACTCAAAGAAACTTGCCGCCACGCCCGCTCCGAGACCCCGGGAACAAGATCATCACGGTCCCCGGTCTCGGTTTCCGAGGCCCATTCGCGCAAGCGCATCACTTCTTCGCCGGTTGCGCTCGCGCCGTATTCCCCTTCGGCGCGGCTGACCAGGGCATCGTCTTCGGGGTAGCCGCCGTGGACTTTACGTAAACATACGTAATTATTCCAGCCTTTAAGCAGGGCAATATGCGGTTCGTGGCCGGTCACGGCGCTGACGGCCCGCGCCACTCGCGGTGCGTCCTGCCCCACGATTTGGCGCTGCAAGGCGAGGGTGGCGGTGGAAACGGCCGCGCGCTGGCCGGTGCGCACCGACCATTCCATGAGCGGGACCAGGTAGCCGATAGATTTCCCGGTGCCCGTCCCGGCCTGAATCAGCAGGTGGGAGGAGTCCTCGAGTGCGGTGGCCGTCTCCTCGACCATGCGATTCTGGCCCTCGCGGACTGCTCCCCCGAGATCCGCGACCACCAGCTCGAGGATCTCGGTTAGTTCTTTCCTCATGCCCGCGTCCCGGTGGGCATATCTGTTTGGGCACCCCAGCGGTCCTCAATCTGGCCTGCGATATTTGCTCGCACCCGCGCGTGGATGCGAGTTCCGGTGGGCAGATACTCAAGTTCCTCCAAGAGTTCGCCCTCTTCCAGGATCCGTGAAACAAGATCGCCGCGCTCGAAAGGAATGACCGCATCTATTTCAATATTCGGGTGAGGCAGTTCTTCTTCGATGCGCGCCAGAAGCTCATCGATACCCGCCCCGGTGTGGGAAGACACCGCGATAGCGGACGGGTAGCGCGAACGCAGCGCGGTCAGATCCACCGGATCAGCAATATCGGCTTTGGAGAGCACAATAATTTCCGGGATATCGCGGGCCCCGGGCACATCCGCGAGCACCTCGTGCACGGCGGTGACCTGGGCAACCGGATCAGCGTTGGAGGCATCGACGACGTGGAGGAGAACATCCGCCCCGTCCACTTCCTCAAGGGTGGAGCGGAAAGCTTCAACTAGCTGGGTGGGAAGATTCCGCACGAATCCCACGGTATCCGAAAGCGTGAATTCGCGGCCTTCCGGGGTGAGGGCTTTGCGGACCGTGGGATCGAGAGTAGCAAAAAGCGCGTTTTCCACCAGAACATTGGCGCCTGTCAGCCGGTTGAGCAGTGAGGATTTCCCGGCGTTGGTGTAGCCAACCACCACCACGGAGGGAATCCCGGTACGGCGCCGTTCGGCACGCCGGGTGGAGCGGGCCGGTGCCATCTTTTTGATATCGCGGCGGAGTTTTGCCATGCGTTGGCGGATGCGGCGTCGATCCAATTCGAGCTGGGTTTCACCCGGGCCGCGCGACCCGATGCCGGCACCGCCAGCCACCTGCCCACCGGCCTGCCGCGACATCGATTCGCCCCACCCGCGCAGGCGCGGGAGGAGATATTCGAGCTGTGCGAGCTCGACCTGGGCTTTGCCCTCTTTCGATTGGGCATGCCGCGCAAAAATATCGAGGATGAGCGCGGTGCGGTCAATCACTTTGACATTGACGATATCTTCGAGGGCACGCCGCTGGGAGGGCGCGAGCTCAGTATCGACGATAACGGTATCGGCTTCCTGGGCTTCGACCATCGCGGCGAGTTCGCGTGCCTTTCCGGCGCCCAGGTAGGTGGCACGGTCGGGTAGCGCGCGCCGCTGGATCACTCCGGCCAGTACCGTTGAGCCGGCGGTATCCGCCAGTGCGGCGAGCTCGCGCAGGGATTCTTCGGCGCGGGGGCGATCCTCAGAAAAGACTCCCACGAGGATGACCCGTTCGAGGCGAACCTGGCGGTATTCGACATCGATGCCTTGTTCGCGTTCGATACCGCGCGCTAGGCCTTCCACTTCTTGGAGGCCGGTGTGGTCACGGTGGATGCTATCGGCATTGGCCTGCCAGGCGGTATCGGCTTGGAGTACCGTGCCGCGGCGGGTGGAGATATCGACATCACCGACGTGGTGGTTGTGTTCATGTACTTCGTTGCTAATGGCCACGTTCTCCTTTGTATTCGCTTTTATTTTCTCACGTTGTGCCGGAGTTTCCTACCGGGAAGTGGCGCGTGCTTCGGGTATGTGCGCGGGATTCTTCGAGACGGTTTCCACGGTGGTTTTCACGAAAGTTTGCGCGACAGTTTCCGCGCCGCTGCGCGCTCCTTTAAGCTGGTGTTATGACTTCGCACTACTTTTCAGAGCATCCGGATACCGCGAGTAATGCGCGCACCCTCGAGGTTACAATCCGCGAACGGGACTATTCCGTTACGGTTGACGACGGCGTCTTTTCCGGCGGTGGCCTCGATAAAGGCACCGCGGTGCTCTTACGAAAAGTGCCCGAGCCGGAGCTGGATCCGGGCGATATCGCGGTGGATCTCGGGTGTGGCTGGGGGCCGATCACCTTGGCTTTGGCCACCGAGGCACCTCAGGTTATCGCGGTGGATGTGAATGAGCGGGCGCGCGAATTGACCCGCGTCAATCTTGACGCGAATGGCTTGCGAGGCGAGGTGTTGGCTCCGGATGCGGCTCTGGAACGCTTGGGTGAGAAGTCGATTCGGTTGCTGTGGTCGAATCCTCCTATTCGTATCGGGAAAGCTGCCCTGCATGAGCTGCTTAGCACGTGGTTGGGCCGTCTGAGTGATGACGGGGAAGCGTATCTGGTTGTGCAGAAGAATCTGGGGGCTGATTCCCTTGCTTCCTGGCTGGTAAACGAGGGGTATCAGTGCGAGAAGATCGGTTCCTCTAAGGGATTCCGGGTCTTGTACGTACGCCGGTAGTAACACGGGAGCTAACTCGATACTTACAGAGGCGCTCCTTCAGTAACCGCCGCGCCGTTCCGCGGACTCACCGGGTGAGTTTCGTGAGGATCTGCGCGGCTAGCTGGGATGGCGTGTCCGTACCTGCGTCCAGCCAGGTGATGCGCGGATCAGCTCGGAACCACGAGCGTTGCCGGCGCGCGAGCTTCCGGGTGGCGATACGGATTTCTTCGGTTCCTTCAGCGAGGCCCAGGGTGCCGTCCAGGATGGCCATGGCTTGGGGGTAGCCGGTTGCCCGTGATGCGGTGGGTGCTTCCCGCAAGCCGCGGCGTAGCAAGCCGGCGGTTTCTTCCAAGAGTCCGTCCCGCATCATCTCATCAACCCGCTCGTTAATTGCGGCGTGAAGATCGGCTGATTCCCGGTGGATCGCGAAGATATGCACATCCTGATAGTGGGAGGTATGGCGCGGGAAACGCGGGGTGTAGGGCTTTCCCGTCAGTCGAATAACTTCCACGGCACGAATGACGCGGCGTTCATTATGCGTATCGATGGTGGCATATGCCTGCGGATCGCGTTCCTCTAGCTCCCGCAGGAGCCGGGGATAATCACGGCGCGCTTCCTCCGCAATCGCGGCTCGCAACTCGGGATCAGTTCCAGGGAACTGTAATTCATCGAGAAGCGCAGACACATAGAGCCCCGAGCCTCCCACCACTAGGGGGATTTTCCCCGCCGTGGTGATAGCCGCGAGATCCTGCCGGGCATGCTTTTGGTAGGCCGCAACCGAGGCTTCTTCCGCGATATCTAACTCATCAATTTGATGGTGGCGGATTCCGCGCCGCTGGGACACCGGGAGCTTAGCGGTACCAATATCCAAGCCGCGGTAGAGCTGCATGGCATCGGCGGAGATGATCTCCACTTTTTGCGGCCCACCCAGAAGCTCCGCCAACTCGAGCGAGACGGATGTTTTTCCGCTCGCGGTGGGACCCACCACTGCGATAATCACCCGGCCACCGCCTCATCTGCCGCGTAACCGTACTGAGTATCATCAGTTAGCTCCGCGGTGTGTTCTTCCGCGGCGAGTTCCTCCGCAGCGCGTTCTTCTAGGAGCACCGCTCTGGCTTGGCGGAGCGCCTGGGCGCATTGTTCGGCAGTGAAGCCGCGCCGAGCCAGCATGGCGTATGTGCGTTGGGCGAGCGTTTCCGGTTTCCCGGAGGCGCTGCGTAGCTTCTTGAGAGCAAGCGCCACCGCCGAATCGAGTTCCGCTTCCGGTTCGATATCAGCAAGCACTTCCTCGATAATGCTTGCGTCTACGCCTTTGCGGCGAAGTTCCGCTGCGATAGCACGCCGGGAGGCGTTCTTATCACGCCGGCGGGCCGCGGTGAGCGTGCGCGCAAACTTGGCATCGTCAATATAACCGGCCGCCTCGAATTCGTGAAGTACCCGCTCAGCCACGGCTTCCGGCACCTGGCGGGTGTGGAGCGCCTGACTGAGTTGATAGCGGGAACGATCCATCATTCCAAGCTGGCGATAAACAATATCCCGAGCCCGATGCAGGTGTTCCTCTTCACTCAAGGACTCGAGATCAGGACCTCTCCGAGCGCCGCGCCCATCTCTACTAGCACCGCGTTGTGAACGGCCACCGCGGCGTGTGTAGCTAGCACCGCGTGATCGACCGCCGTCGGTATCGATATCGGTATCCGAGTAGTGTGCCACCGCAACCACCTACTTAGAATTCAACGGTTTCCGCGGCGTTCCCGGTGTTTTTCGCGGATGCGGCCTGCTTGGCACTGCCCGCTCCCGCGGTAGCGCTATCTGCTCCGGCCTTAGCTTCAGTTTCGCTTGCTTCAGCTTCCTCCGGGTCCTCACGCAGGCCGGCCTTGCGGAGAATTTTATCCTCAATTTCATCGCGCAAATCCGGATTATCCATGAGGAACTGGCGGGCCTTTTCTTTACCTTGGCCTAATTGGTCACTTTCATATGTGAACCAGGCGCCAGCCTTACGGATAATATTCAGTTCCACCCCAACATCGAGGAGGCTTCCCTCCCGGGAAATCCCTTCACCGTAGATGAGGTCAAATTCCGCCTGCTTGAAAGGCGGTGCCATCTTGTTCTTGACGATCTTGACGCGGCAGCGGTTCCCCACGGGTTCACTACCGTTTTTGAGGGTCTCAATGCGCCGCACGTCCATGCGCACCGAGGCATAGAACTTGAGGGCCTTTCCGCCGGTGGTGGTTTCCGGGTTGCCAAACATCACCCCGATTTTTTCACGCAGCTGGTTAATGAAAATGGCGGTGGTGCCCGAGGCGGAGAGCGCACCGGTCATTTTCCGCAGCGCTTGGCTCATGAGGCGTGCCTGCAAACCAACGTGGGAATCACCCATATCGCCTTCAATTTCGGCCTTGGGAACGAGGGCAGCCACGGAATCGATGACGATGATGTCAATCGCGCCGGAGCGAATGAGCATATCGGCAATTTCCAGGCCCTGTTCCCCGGTATCCGGCTGGGAGACAATCAGCGAATCAGTATCAACACCCAAAGCCCGCGCGTAGATTGGATCAAGTGCGTGTTCTGCGTCGATAAACGCGGCAATCCCGCCATTGCGCTGCGCACTGGCAACAGCGTGGAGCGCAACCGTGGTTTTACCCGAAGATTCCGGGCCGTAAATCTCTACCACGCGCCCGCGCGGCAAACCACCAATGCCAAGGGCAATATCCAGGGCGATAGATCCGGTAGGAATGACTTCCACCCGCGGACGGACATGGTCACCCAGCCGCATTACGGAGCCCTTACCGAATTGCTTATCAATTTGCGCCAGAGCGGTATCAATTGCCTGTTTGCGATCATCCACTGCGGGGCGCCCGACCGTTTTGGTGCGGGCACTAGTTTTAGCTGCGGCCATATCCCATCCTTACTCACGTTTCCTACAGATCAGGCCTAGGCGAGACACTCCCTCTCCGAGAGGCTCGAGATCACTGTATATCCGGCCTACGACATACTTAGGCGCCGCGAAATTCCTGTGGATAACGCTGACGCTTGAGGATCTGTGGACTATTCTAATACGAACGGTTGTTCGGTACCGCATCGAGAGGGTGTGTCACCCACTGCATTCACGCAGCTACTCACGGGCCGCGAAATCTTCCGGGCTGAGCCGGTGGAGGTAATGGTAGTAATCTGGGAATCCCATCGTCTCGCACACGGCATCCCAGATCCGCTGCGGATCTTCCCCCGCTTCGAGGGCTTGGACCGGGCTGCGGTCCCCCAGGGCGGAAAGAATAAGATCTTGGGCTGCACTTCTCCCGCGCCCGTGCGGGAAAGCACGATCAATATTGAGCCAGAATTCAGATTCACGCACCGGTGCTTTGCATTCCTTTGCTGGTGTGGGGCCTCGATTAGGGCGCCTGGTGAGAAGCGCTCGACACAGCATAACGGCGCGTATCAAGGGAAACTGAAGCTAGGTAGCTAGCTCCGAGCACTCCCGCTTCGCGAGCGGGGCGCTACCTTGACCGCGCCGTTTGCGACGTGGTGTACAGGGATTACTTCGTAGTGGAAAGTTCCCCGCGCATGAGTTCCGCCGGGCTTTCCGGCACACGCAGGTGAGCCGGGATGCGACCTTCAACCAGGTCAATCCGATCAGCAACCAAGCGCAGCACGTGACTCATGGGCACGTTGAGCGCCCGGCAAATCGAGGCGAGGAGTTCCGAGGAAGCTTCTTTCTGACCGCGTTCAACTTCGGAGAGGTATCCGAGGGAAACACGTGCATCGGAGGAAACTTCCCGCAGGGTACGCCCTTGCCGCTGCCGGTAGGCCCGCAAAACCTCGCCAATCTCTTCGCGAAGGAGAGCGGGTTGGCGCTGTTCAGGACGCACTACGAAATCATTCTTCCGGGTTACGCCGGTACGGGTATCAATTGTCATCACTAACCTCAACGCCTACTTCCTGTTTTTATTCCCCACAGAGCGAAACATCTTCATCGCCTCCGGTGCCAGGCTCGTGGCACGAGGCCATCAAAAGGTTCCACAAATATTAAGCCAGGCAAATCTGAAGATTTACTGGGAGCGAACAGGAGTTAGTCCGGACACAGCCGAATTGGCGCACTGATCGGTTGCGCCGTCGTGCAAAAACGTTCCAAGAAGTTCGACGGCGCCGCGCACCGCCCCGCTCCGTACGTCGCTCCGGCCCCCGGCAATATGGAGTTCGCGCGCCAGGTGTGCACCGCTCCGCGTGCTCACCGCAATCCACACGGTTCCCGCCGGGTGTCCATCATGCGGGCCGGGCCCAGCTACCCCGGTGGTGGCCATGCCGATATCCGCTCCGGCGACGTCGCATACGCCCCGGGCCATCTGGAGCGCGACTTCCCGGTCTACCGGCCCGTGGCTGGCCAAACGCTCGCTGGATACTCCGAGGATGCTGGCTTTGAGGTCGGTGGCATAGCTGACCACTCCCCCGCGCAGCACCGCAGAAACCCCGGGAATGGTGACGAATTGTGCGGTGAGTAGCCCGCCGGTGAGGGATTCCGCGCAGGCGAGGCTGAGGCCGCGTTCTCGCAAGTGCCTCACGCAAGTTTCCGTGAGCGCGGCGAGGTCCGCGGCACCACTTGGCTGCGCCGTCATCATGAGTGCGCCTCGTGGCCACCACCGCGGGCGATACGCACCGCGTCGCCGACGTATCCGACGGCGGACCATACTGAAAGCACAAGTGCCACCCCGAGGGTGATCCACCCGAGCCATTGGAAAATATCTCCGCCCGGGTGCCCGAGCCACGCGATCCACGGCAGCATGAGGATGCCGGCGCCGATGGACTGGGCAAACATTTTGAGTTTGCCGATCCAGCCGGCCGCCATGACCTGTTTGGTCACCACGAGCATCCGCACCAGGGTGATGAAAATTTCACGGGCGATCATGAGAATGGTGACCCACCACCACAGCCGGTCATGGAGCGAAAGCATAATGAGCGCCGCCGCGATGAGGCCTTTATCGGCGATGGAATCGGCGAGTTTCCCGAAGTTCGTGATGAGGCCCCGCGAACGCGCCAGCTGCCCGTCGAGGCGGTCAGTAAACGCGGCGACGGCGAAAACTACCCAGGCCCAGAAACTGCGGGTAGCGGTGGGCTCCCAGAACACCCAGACAAAAACGGGGATGAGGATGATCCGCGCGACCGTCAAAGCATTAGCAATATTGAGGAGGGGCGGCTCGCTCGCCTCCGGAGCGTTCGTGTGAGACATGGCCCTACTTTACCGCCCCGTGAGCTGCCAGGCGTCCTCCCCGGATTCGCCGGCGGGATCATCGTCGTCGTACCAGGTGGGGGCGGCGTCCTCCGGGTCGTGTGCCAGTGGATCTTCGGCGTAGCGGTTCGCGGGCGCGGCGCCAGCACCGGCACCGTTCGCCCCGTTTCCAACGTAGGCGCCATTCGCACCGTTCCCGGCATTCCCGCCGCCCGCACCGTGCGCCGTTGCCGCGCCGTTCGCCCCGTCGGGCGCTCCAGTTCCCGGCGCACCGGCGCCAGCTGCCCCGGCCCCGGCTTCCGCCTGCCCCGGTTCGTCCTCGTAAATAGAGTCGCGTTCTCCGCGCAGCATGGCGAGGGCATCCTCCACCAGTTCCGGTGCCACCAGCACGTCGCGGGCCTTGGAGCCTTCGGAGGGCCCCACGATTTCGTATTGTTCGAGCAGATCCATCATCCGCCCCGCCTTGGCGAAGCCAATGCGCAATTTACGTTGCAGCATGGAGGTGGATCCGAATTGTGTGGTGATCACGATTTCCGCGGCCTGGAGCAGAATATCGAGATCCTCACCGATTTCTTCGCGCTGCTTCTTTTCACGCCCGGCGGCCTCCACCGTTTCTTGGAAATCCTCGCGATACTGGGGACGCAGCTGCGTTTTCACGTGCTCGACAACGCGCTCGATTTCTGCCTCGTCCACCCAGGCACCCTGGAGGCGAATTGGCTGGGCACCGCCCGGCATGAAGAGGGCGTCGCCCTGGCCAATGAGTTTCTCCGCCCCACCCTGGTCGAGGATGGTGCGCGAATCGGCCAGCGAGGACGTCATAAAGGCCAGGCGGGAGGGAATATTGGCTTTAATGAGGCCGGTAACCACGTCCACGGAGGGGCGCTGAGTGGCGAGCACCAGGTGAATACCGGCGGCGCGCGCCAGCTGGGTGATGCGCTGGATGGAGGATTCCACGTCGCGCGGCGCCACCATCATCATGTCAGCCAATTCGTCCACCACGACCAGCAGGTAGGGGTAGGGCTGGAGGGTACGGTGCGGATCGTGTGCCTTAACGGTGCCCGCCCGGATCGCCTCGTTGAAATCGGTGATGTTCTTGAAGCGGTAGGACTGCATATCGTCGTAGCGCGCATCCATCTCCTTGACCACCCATTCCAGCGCCTCGGCGGCCTTCTTCGGGTTGGTAATAATCGGTGTGATGAGATGGGGAATACCCGCGTAAATCGTCAGCTCCACGCGCTTGGGATCCACGAGGATCATCCGCACTTCGTCCGGGGTGCAGCGCATAAGTACCGAGGTAATCATCGAGTTGATGAACGACGACTTCCCCGCACCGGTGGCTCCTGCCACCAGCAGGTGCGGCATTTTCGCCAGGTTGGTCACCACGAACTGCCCGCGCACATTCTTCCCCACCGCCACGGTGAGGGGATGGTGGTCACGGCGCGCCACGTCGGAAGCCAAAACGTCGCCCAGCTGCACCACTTCGCGGTCCGCATTGGGAATCTCAATACCGATCGCGGATTTGCCGGGAATGGGCGAAAGAATACGTACATCGGCGCTCGCCACCGCATAAGCAATATTTTTCGAGAGCTGGGTGATGCGCTCGACTTTGACGCCCGGCCCCAGTTCCACTTCGTACTGGGTAACCGTCGGTCCGCGCGAAAAGCCGACCACCTGCGCATCCACCCCGAAATCGGTGAAGACCTGGGTGAGCGCAGCAACAACGCGGTCATTTGCCTCGGTGCGTTCGGGATGCACCGCCCCGCGTTTGAGCAGATCCGGGGAGGGCAGCTCATACAAAATACTCGGGTCGAGGACTAGCTGCTGGGTGCGGGTGAACGGTGCCCCGGTATCGGGTGCGGGAAGATCGGGCGCCGTGGCCGCCGCATCCTCGGTCTCTGCCGCGCTGCCACTTTTCTTGGTGCGCACCGTTTTTTTCGGCGACGACGCCGCCCGGCCCGCCGCCCCGCTTCCCGCCGTGGCTTGCGGCAGCACCGTGGTGGCGCCCTGGGTCTGCGCACCATTGGGCCCACTGGCACCATTGGCACCGTCTGCCCAGGCGACCCCCGCCGCCCCGTCCGCGCCATTCCCGCCGTTACTGGAGGCGGGATCGGTAGCGGCGTCGTCGTGCTCAGAAGAAGCCCCGGACAGTGCCGCATCCAAGTAGCTGCGCGCGGATTTCTTGCCGCGCCGCGACGTGCGCCCGGCGCTGGGGAGCCGAGTGGTGTTCTCCGCCGCATCAATATCATGCGGGGAATCGTAGGGCACCGAGGCGGAATGCCCGCGGTTGGCGATCTCCTCCCCCGCATCAAGCTGGCGCTGTTCGCGCCGGTCCCGAATGGTGGCGGCAATATCCGCCATGGAGACGTCGGCAATATAGAGCCCCGCCCACAAAATAATAATGACGAGGATAGGAACGGCGCCCCACGGGGAGAACAGCATTTCGAGGACGCCCCCGCCAAGCCAGCCGATCAGGCCGCCGGCGTTTTCCACGTCCGCGAAGTGGTCGGCTGGGCTGCGCGGTTGTTTCACGACGTGAATAATGCCGGCCAGGCACACCACGATCATCAACACGCCGAGCAGCACCCGCCGGTGTTCGTTCCCGCGCGCCGGAACCACCAGTCTGATAGCCAGGGCCAGGAAAACGGCGGGAATAAGAACGGAGAGTAGCCCGAAGATACCGGCGGTGGCGTGGTGAATAACCCCGCCGAGCACCCCGGAAATATTGAACCATTCGCGCAGTGCCACGATAACCGCGAGACCGAGGAAGGTCGCCACGAGGGCGTTGCGCACGTTCCCCGTCAACTGGCGGCCCTCTGCCCGCTCCGTACCCGCACCGTTAGCGGACGGTGCGGTACGGCGGGACGGGCGGCGCGCGGGCGCCGTCGTCTCTTTCTCGGTTTTTTTTACACGTCGCTGAAACTTCACATCAAAAGCCTAGCCTTTGTGCAAAAACTTGCCCCTCCCGGCGCGCCGCATGCGAGGGGGACTACACCTCCACGACGGTCGGAATAATCATGGGCGAACGGCGCAATTTGCGCGACACCCAGCGCCCCACCACGCGCCGCATGGCCTGCTGCATCCCGTAGCTATCCGAGCCCTTCGCCACGGCTTCTTCCAGGGCACGCGTGACTTCCGGAGTGATGCTGTCAAAGACGGTTTCATCTTCGGCCATGGCACGCGCCTGGAGGTGCGGGCCGGTAACGATGCGCCGCGCATTGGTATCCACCACCGCGAAAATAGCAATAAAGCCTTCGTTGGAGAGAATTTGGCGGTCCTTGAGTTCGGATTCGGTAATATCCCCGACCGAGGAACCGTCCACATAAATATTCTGGAAAGGAACCGAGCCGACGAGGCGAACTTCGCCGTCGATCATATCGATAACCGAACCGTTTTCCGCCAGAATCACATTATCGGCAGGCACCCCGGTTTTCACCGCGACACCGGCATTAGCGACCTGGTGGCGCACCTCCCCGTGAATGGGCATGGCGTAGGCCGGCTGCAAAATGTTGTAGCAGTAGAGCAATTCGCCCTGGGCGGCGTGCCCGGACACGTGCACCCGCGCATTTCCCTGGTGGATAACATTCGCGCCGAGCTTGATAAGCCCGTTGATCACCCGGAACACCGAATTTTCGTTTCCGGGAATGAGCGAGGAGGCCAGCAGCACCGTATCCCCGGGATTAATCGCCACCTTGGGGTGGGAACGATTCGCGATGCGGGAAAGCACCGCCATGGGTTCACCCTGGGAGCCGGTGGACATGTAGATGCGGCGGTTTTCGGGCAGGTCCTTCATATTTTTAAGATCGACGACGGTGCCCTCTGGCACGTCCAAATACCCCAGGTCCTCCGCGATCTTCATATTGCGCACCATGGAGCGGCCCACGAAGGCAACCTTGCGCCCGTTGTGGGCCGCGGCGTTGAGGACCTGCTGGACCCGGTGCACGTGCGAGGCAAAGGATGCGACGACGATCTGCCCGGTGGCCCCGCCGATCACCGAATCGATCACCGGCTGAATTTCTGATTCGGAATGCACAAAACCGGGGATTTCCGCGTTGGTGGAATCGCACATGAACAGGTCCACGCCTTCATCCCCGGCCGCCGCGAAAGCACGCAGGTCGGTGAGGCGCCCGTCCAACGGGAGCTGATCCATCTTGAAATCACCGGTGATGAGAATATTGCCCTCCGGGGTGCGGATGAACAGGGCCAGCGCATCCGGAATGGAATGGTTGACGGCAATGAACTCAAATTCCATGCCCGCGATGCTCATGGAATCCCCTTCGGCCACCACGGTGACATTCGGGGTGATGTGGTGCTCCTGGAGTTTCGCCTCCACGAAAGCAATGGTCAATTGGGAGCCGATCACCGGGATATCCGGGCGCATTTTCAGCAGATAGGGCACCGCTCCGATGTGATCCTCATGCCCGTGGGTGAGCACGATGGCGGCAATATCCTCGAGGCGGTCTTCCAGGTAGTCAAGATTGGGGAGAATAAGATCAACACCGGGTTGGGCTTCTTCGGGGAACAGCACGCCACAATCGGCAACCACCAGTTTTCCCTGGTATTCAAGAACATTGCAATTGCGGCCAACTTCACCGAGCCCACCTAGGGGAACGATACGAACGGCGTTCCGCAGCGGTGGTACAGATTTCTTCACTTCATCACTCACCCCTGTATTCTCTCACGAAGCGGGGCGCTTCCATAGGTGCTTCATGCCCGGGCGTAAAACTGGCGGCCTGCTAGTCCGTGACGGCGGGGCACGGCGCGGCACGGGGAGCCCCACCTCGTTGCGGCACGGCGCGGCACGGGTCCCGCCACCCTGTTGCGGCGGCACGGCGCGGCACGGGGCGCCCGCCGCCGTTGCCGCCGTGCCCGCACCGGCTAATCCGCGAGGAGCCCTTCGGCGCGCAACGCCTCCGCCAGTTCCGCGATCTGCGCCGTGGAGGCCCCCACCAGCGGTAGCCGCAGGGTTGCCGAGGGGATAACCCCGAGGAGTTTAAGCGCTTCTTTGGCCATAACGGCGCCCTGGCCGCTGCCCATAATCGCGGAAATAATGTGGCGCTGCGCGGCGGCTTCCCGGCGGGCGGCGGGCAGATCCCCGGCATCGACCTGCTCCACCAGGGCCCGCAAGCGCGCCGCGATAACGTGCCCGGCCACCGAAATCACCCCGGAGGCACCGTGGGCGAGCCAGGCGAAATTGAGGGCGTCGTCCCCGGAGTAGTATTCCAGGCCGGTGCGCGCCATTTTCACGAAACCGCCCGCCACGTCCCCGGTTGCGTCTTTGACGGCGAGGATGCGCGGATGCTCCGCTAGCCGTAGCAGCGTATCCAGTTCGAGCCGCACCCCGGTGCGCCCCGGGATGTCGTAAACCATCACGGGCAGATCGGTTGCTTCCGTCACGTTCAAAATATGCTGGTACACGCCCTCTTGGGAGGGCCGGTTGTAATACGGGGCGACGACGAGCAGCCCCTGCGCTCCACTTTTTTCGGCACCGCGGGCAATGCGCACGGCGTGGGCGGTGTCATTAGAACCGGCGCCGGCGATAACCATGGCGCGATTCCCCACCGCCGCGCACACTTCCCGCACCAGTACGTCTTTTTCAGGCTGGTGCGTGGTGGGAGATTCCCCGGTAGTGCCCGAGAGGAGCAGGGCATCGCAGCCCTGGTCCACGAGGGTGGTGGCCAGCGCCACCGCGGCATCAACATCCAAGGAGCCGTCGGCGTGGAAGGGGGTCACCATAGCGACGCTGACGGATCCGAAACTGCGTGAAGGCAAAGTGTGCTCGTCCATGGGCTCAGCCTATCGTCCCCAGCTCATGTACTGCTCTAATCCCACCTGCACGCCCGGATGCTGGTCAATGCCGCGGATAGCGAGAAGCACCCCGGGCATAAAAGATTCGCGGGTGAAAGAATCCTGGCGCAAGGTGAGCTGTTCGCCCGGGTTGCCCAGCAGCACCGTTTCGTGGGCGTTCAGGCCCCGTAGGCGCACCGCGTGCACCGGGATGCCGGCAATTTTCTCCCCGCGGGCGGGCGCCGGCCCGCAGGTCGCATCGGGGGCGGGAGCGCATCCGGCCGCCGCGCGGGCCGCCGCGATTTTCTCCGCGGTGGCGCGCGCCGTTCCCGAGGGAGCATCCACTTTATCGGGATGGTGCATTTCCACCACTTCGACGGATTCGAAATACGGGGCGGCCATTTCCGCGAACATCATGGTGAGCACGGCGCTCAAACCGAAATTCGGGGCGATGAGCACATGGCGCCCCGTCTCCTTGGCCACCGCCTCAATACGCGCGATTTTTTCCGGGGTCCATCCCGTTGCCCCGACGACGGCATGGCAGCCGTTGGTCAGGAGGGCTCGCACGGTATCTTCCGTGGCGTCAGGAACGGTGAAATCCACTCCCACGGTGGCACCCGCCAGGGTCTGGGCGTTGATGGGATCGTCCTTGGTGATCCGGGCGGTCAGGTTCATATCGGGGGCGGAGGTGACGGCGGTGCACACGGTGCTCCCCATCCGTCCCGCCGCTCCCACCACAGCTACGTTGATAGTCATACCGTCCATGCTACGTGGCCTGGATAGACTAGGTGTTATGAGTTTTGGATATGAGCACAGCTCGGAACGTTACGATGCCCGCGGCGGGCGGGACTACCGGGGAGGCCGGGGCCCGCGCGGGGGCCGGGATCGCCAATTCGACCGTCGGGATAGGCGGGGCGGGGCGCCGCGCGAACGGCGCGAATTTGCGCGGGTCGAAGGGGACGACGTCGACCTTATCGACCGCCTCCACGAACTGGACGGACGCAATTACCCTGCCTACAAGTCTGTTATCGGCGATTACGACTACGGCATGTACACGGTGCATATTGATCGGGTGCAATCCGATCCCTACGCCCCGCCCTCCGCGCTGCGGGTGACGGCCGATCCGGCGAAGGTAGGGATCCCCGCTGATCTGCTCACCACCCCGGAGCAGCGCCTGGCTGTTGCTGATTTCCTGGCCCGTACTTTTGCGGAGCACGCCCGCCATTCTCGCGATATTTCCATCGCGAAAGTGGGGCAAGAAATTTTGGAGCGCTCCAGCGCTACCGTTTTCGCCAATCACATAGAGCTGCGTTTCCAATGCCATTTCCCCGCGCAGGGGCGCACAATCCTCGGGCATGCCATGGCCCAAACCGCCGATGAGTACCTTCCCGAGATCATCGAAGCCACGCTCAATTTCTCCTCCGAGGGGGAAGAATTCGCAGCTCACCGGGACGCGTTACGTAAACATGTGGAAACGTATGAGGATTATCTCGCCCTTCAGGACGTGATTCGGGAACGCGGCTGGATTGGTTTTATTAACGACGGCGCAGTACTGGTGCGCCGGTCGGGTATTTCCGATCTGCCTTTGAGTGATGCCATTGCTTTCTCCAGCCCGGAGAATTTGCGCGAAAGCGTGCAGCTGCCCCACGCCGGCGAGGTGACCGGCATGCCGGTTATTCCGGGTATTACGGTGATCGTCGGCGGGGGCTACCACGGTAAGTCCACGCTGCTCTCCGCGCTCGAACGCAGCGTTTACCCGCATATTCCCGGGGATGGGCGCGAGCTGGTCGCCATGGATCCCAGCGCGATGAAGGTGCGTGCGGCCGATGGGCGCTGGGTAACCGGTGTGGATGTCTCAGCTTTCATCAATTCCCTGCCCGATGGCACGGATACCACTGATTTTTCCACCGAAAATGCGTCGGGCTCTACTTCGCAGGCCGCAGCGATTGCCGAGGCCATTGAGGCCGGTTCGCGGGTCTTGCTTATTGACGAGGACACCTCGGCCACGAATCTTATGATTCGTGATGAACGGATGCGTGCCCTGGTGCCGGCAAACCAGGAACCGATTACACCTTTCGTGGATCGGGTGGCAGGTATGGCGCGCGCCGGTATCTCCACCATTATGGTCATGGGTGGCTCGGGCGATTACTTGGATGCCGCGGATCGGGTACTCCTTATGGACCACTATGTGTGCCACGATGTCACGGAACAGGCCCGCGAGGTTGCCGCGGCACACCCGCGGGAGCGCAACGATATTGCCGAGTTTACGCACCCGGCACCGCGCTACCCGCTCCCCCTCAAGGCCCACGGGGTCAAGGCGAAAACGAAGTCGCGCGGGGTGGATCTTATTTCTCTAGATCGCGCTGATATTGATCTCAGCGATGTGCCCCAGATTGTGGATCCGGGCCAGACCGCCGCAATTGCCTGGGCGATCCGTTCCCTGACCGACCCCACCCGCGCCTTGTGCCTGCGTGGCAGATACACCGTTCCGGAAGGTATTGCACGCCTGGAGGATACCATTGCCACGCACGGCCTGGATGCCCTGGGTGCCGGCGAAAAACCGGCCTTCCTGGCCCGGCCGCGCGCGGTGGATATTGCCGCGGCGCTCAACCGCTATCGCACCCTCAAGGTGGTGCACGCTCCGGTAGGCGAGCCGGCCGCGGGCGAGCCGGCCGCGGACGAGCCAGAAACGGACGAGAAGGAGGCGGACGGCGCGGAGGCTGGGGCGTCCGCACCGTCGACACCAAGTGCGGGATCCGCACCCAGTGCCCCGTCCGCACCATCGGTCGAAAGCACCCCATCCGCGCCCAGCCCGGAGGATGCCGAATAGCCGGAAACCGACCGGAGAATTAGTGGCCCAGCGGAGCGCCCGCTAGTTCTCCGGTCCGACGGTTACGCACGAACGCTGGCCTGCCGCGATGCGGCGGGCCAGCTCGTTTATATCTGCGGCGCGCACGGCGCGGGCCCGGCGCAGGTGTTCCTCATGCGAAATGAGGCTGCCCCGCACCAGCTCCGAGGTACCGAGCCGGGTCATGGCGGTTCCCACCCGTTCGGCGTCGAACACAATATCGGCGCGCAGGCGCCGGAAGGCGGATTCCGTTTCTTCTTCGCTCACGCCGTCGCGGGCGAGGCGATCCAATTCGGTCATCATGAGCTCGCGCACGGTGCCCACATTATGCGGGGCGCAGCCGGCCGCCAGGCAGAACATGCCACCTTCGCGGTAGCTGATCGGGAAGGAATAGGTCGAGTAGGCTAGGGCGCGCCGTTCCCGAATTTCCTGGAAGAGCCGCGAGGAAGTTCCCCCGCCCAGAATCGCATTGAGGGCGAGCAAGGTGGGCAGGTCCTCACTGGTCAAGCTCAGCCCCGGCATCCCCACGATAACCGCCGCCTGCTCCACTTCTTTCGGAACGTGCAGCTCCCGTGCTTCCTGGTAGACGATGGGCGGGGCGATACGGCGCGGGTGGGCGTCGCGCTCCGTGCTCAAATCCCAGCCCCCAGCGCTCAGCGCCTCCACCGCAAGTTCGCATAGTTTCTCGTGATCAACGGCGCCCGCGGCAACCACCACCACTTCATCGGGATGGTAGACCCCGTGGTAGTGCTCGAGGAGTGCCTCGTGCTGGAGGGCCCGCACCGTCTGCGCCGTCCCCCCGACGGGGCGCGCCAGCGGGTGATCCCCGAAGACCAACTGCGGGATTTTTTCCATGGCGGTATCGGTAGCGTCGTCGGCATACATGGCGAGCTCCTCGAGGATAACGCCGCGTTCCACCGCGAAATCTTCGGCGCTGAGGGTCGCGCTGGTGAGCATATCGGCGAGGATATCGATGGCCTGGGGCAGGTCCTCGTCAAAAATATGGCCGTGATAGTGGGTGTATTGCTTCGAGGTGGCCGCGTTGAATCCCCCGCCCAGGTAGTCCGTTTCTCGCGAAATATCGAGGGAACTGCGACGCTTCGTTCCTTTGAACAGCAGGTGCTCAAGGAAATGGGTGGATCCTTGGGTCTCGGCTACTTCGTCGCGAGACCCGGCGCCCACCCACATGCTGACGTAGGTGGAGTGAATATGGGGCAGGCGGTAGCTGAGGACACGGAGCCCGCCGGGGAGGACGGTGCGGCGTAGGAGTGCGCCGTCGTCGTCAATATTGAGACTGGCGCCCGCGTTAAGCGGAAGGGGCAGTTCGCTATACATCATGGGAATACTTTTCTGGATAGTTACGCAAACTCCCCGAACGTCCGGAAACATTCGGGGAGTTCACTATGCCTTAGCGCCCGTGGGCGCGGGTTTTAGTCTTCGTCCGTGTGGACGGTGCGACGACGCCGCCGTGAACCGCGACTTCCACGCGAACCGCGACTCGAGCTGGAGTCCGCATCGGAGTCGTCTGCCGAGGGTGCGCTGGGCGCCGAGGACTCGCTGCGCCGGCGCGAACGGGAACGCGCACGGGCCTGCCGCGGGGCGCTCTCCTCCGCTTCGCCGTGATCGCCGTTATCGCCCTGATCGGAGCTTTCCGCTTCGGCGTTCGCTTCGCCTTCCGGAACGACCGCTTCCAGGGAGATCTTGCCGCGATCATCGATTTCGCCGATTTCGACCTCGACCTTGTCGCCCACGTTGAGGACATCTTCCACGTTCTCCACGCGCTTGCCACCCACGAGGCGGCGAATCTGGGAGATGTGGAGGAGGCCGTCGCGGCCCGGGGTGAGGGAGATGAACGCACCGAAGGTGGTGGTCTTGACCACGGTGCCCACGTAGCGTTCGCCCACTTCGGGGAGCTGCGGGTTAGCGATGGAATTGACGGTGTCGCGGGCGGCTTCCGCGGAAGCGCCGTCGGCAGCACCAATGAAGACGGTGCCGTCATCCTCGATGGTGATTTCCGCGCCGGTATCTTCCTGGATCTGGTTAATCATCTTGCCCTTGGGGCCGATGACTTCGCCGATCTTATCCACCGGGATCTTCACGGTGAGGATACGGGGGGCGGTGGGCGCCATCTCATCGGGGCCGTCAATGGCCTGGTTCATGAGATCGAGGATGGCCAGGCGGGCATCGCGGGCCTGGGACAGCGCCGCGGAGAGGACTTCCGCGGGGATGCCGTCCAGTTTGGTGTCCAGCTGCAGCGCGGTCACGTAATCGCGGGTGCCGGCCACCTTGAAGTCCATATCGCCCAGGGCGTCTTCCGCACCGAGAATATCGGTGAGGGTCACGTACTTGGTTTCCCCGTCGATCTGAGCGGAAATAAGGCCCATGGCGATGCCGGCAACCGGGGCCTTGAGCGGCACACCCGCGTTGAGCAGGGACATCGTGGAGGCACACACGGAGCCCATGGAAGACGAGCCATTCGAGCCCATCGTCTCGGAGACCTGGCGGATCGCGTAGGGGAATTCCTCGCGGCTGGGCAGCTGGGATTCCAGCGCCATTTCGGCCAGGTGCCCGTGCCCGATTTCGCGGCGCTTGGGGCTGCCCACGCGCCCGGTTTCGCCGGTGCAGTAGGGCGGGAAGTTGTAGTGGTGGATGTAGCGCTTGTGGGTAATCGGGGAAAGATTATCCAGCGGCTGCTCCATCTTGAGCATATTGAGGGTGGTCACCCCGAGGATCTGCGTTTCGCCACGCTGGAAGATCGCCGAACCGTGCACGCGCGGCAGCACGCCGGCCTGCGCGGAAATCGAACGAATATCGGTGGGGCGGCGCCCGTCCATACGCACGTTTTCGGTGAGGACGTGGCGGCGCATGACTTCCTTGAAGTGATCATTGACCGCCGCGGCGAGCCCGGGGCCATCTTCCTCCAGGTTGAACTGGGCATCGGCGGGCACCGTCAGCTCGGAAACGATCTGATCGGTGAGGTCATTGAGTGCGGTATCGCGCTCCACCTTGTCCACAATCCCGAGGATGGTGTTGAAACGATCACCGAGAACATTCCCGACGGCCTCGAACTGGGCATCGGTGTAATTCGGGAAGAAGGGGTAGTCCGCGGTGGGCTTCCCGCATTCGTTGATGAGGCTGAGCTGCGCTTCGCAAAGGGTGCGGATAACGCCCTTGGCAGCTTCCAGACCCTGGGTAATAACTTCTTCGGTGGGGGCAATGCCACCGGCGGCCACGTTCGCTTCCGTTTGTTCGGGAGCTTGGGCCTCCACCATGGTGATGGCGACGTCGTCCCCAACAATGCGCCCGGCAATGTCCATGGAGAAGGTGGCGCGCGCCATTTCCGACCAGCGCGGGAAGGCGATCCACTGCCCGTCCACGAGGGACACGCGAGTGCCACCGACCGGCCCGGCGAAGGGCAGATCCGTCAGCGAGGTGGACAGGGAGGCGGCGTTGATCGCGAGAACATCGTAGGCATCATCCGGGTGGATGGAGAGGACGGTTTCCACGATCTGCACTTCGTTACGCATGCCCTTGGTAAAGAGCGGGCGCAGCGGGCGGTCGATGAGGCGGGCGGCCAGAATGGCGTCTGTGCCGGGCCGGCCTTCGCGGCGGAAGAAGGAGCCGGGAATTTTACCGGCCGCGTAGGAACGTTCTTCCACGTCCACCGTCAGCGGGAAGAAATCGAAGTGTTCCTTCGGGCTTTTCGAGGCGGTGGTGGCGGAGAAAACAGTGGTTTCCCCGTCCAGGTAGGCCAGAGCGGCGCCGTTGGCCTGCTGGGCCAGCAGCCCGGTTTCGAATCGAATGGTACGTGTTCCAAAGGAGCCGTTATCAACAACGGCTTCCACACTATGAATATTGGGACCCTCCACGGGACCTCCTTTTATTTCGGCCGCGAGGCGGCCATCAGTGGTAATTCACGAAAACGGGCCCTAGCGTTCCCGCCTTCGTCAACCATCACCGAAGACCACGTTCGCGGTACTCCACATGTTGGGGTGCACAGGCGCACCGCACCCTGTCTATCGTAATGCCCGAGCAAGCAGCTGAGCGCCGCGCACAGTTCACTTGCGGCGATGCTGAGCCGCTTCTCACGCCTGTGGGCATACGGAAAGCGGCCCGGGATGAAACCCGAGCCGCTTTAAGTACTTATCGACGCAAGCCGAGGCGTGCGATCAGCGACCGGTACCGCTCGATATCTTCCTCAGCGAGGTAGCTGAGAAGGCGGCGGCGCTGGCCGATAAGAAGCATGAGACCACGACGCGAATGGTGGTCGTGGATGTGCGAGCGGAAGTGCTCCGTCAGCTGCGAAATACGAGCCGAGAGCAGGGCCACCTGCACTTCGGGGGAACCGGTATCGCCCTCGTGCGTGGCGTATTCGGCAATGATCTTCTGCTTTTCTTCAGGCTTGAGGGCCATGCGATTCTCCTTAGTTTCCGTTGCACGGAGCTCCGGGGCATGTTCTCCCAGGCATGACGCTACCGTGGCCGATGTAAACGGCCTGAAAATTCTAGCACACGCCGACGACGCCCCGCACTGGCGTATCCGCCAGTGCGGGTGTGGCCTTCCCCGCTTTCCCTTTGCCGGTCGGTGGTGGTGGCCGGGCGGTGGAACTGGCGGAGCTGACGGGGCGCTACGAGCGGTCCACGAAGCCGCTGAGCACCATATTGACGAGGGAGACCACAATCCCACCGAAGAGCGCCGCCCAGAAGCTGCCCACCACCAGGTGCACCGCCAAGCTCTGGGAAGCCCAGGCGGTGAGCGAGATCATCGCCGCGTTAATCACCAGGGAGAAAAGCCCGAGGGTGAGAATATAGAGCGGGAAGGACAGGAACTTCAAGATCGGGCGGATGACAGCGTTGAGAATGGCAAGAATGAGGCCGGCTACCACGAACCATCCGATGAGACGGAGCGTATCGGGGGCCTCCCCCACCATTGCCAGACCGGGAATGAGGAGCGTGGCCACCCACAGCGCTACAGCATTGATGGCGACGCGAAGAGCGAATGTACCCATGCACCTACCCTAGCGAATGCGGCCGGCCGTTTGCTGACGGTGCTGACGGCGCAGGCGGCGCTAGGCTTGCACGGTGCTAGGCTTGCACGGCGCCGGGTGGCACGCGGCCGGCGGGTGGAACACCCAGGCGATCCGCCGTTTCTAAAACGTCAAGGTCGATGCGGGCCAGCAGTTCGTCTACCGATCCGAATGTGAGCATGGGGCGGATGCGGGAGACGAAATCTATACTGATGGGTTCCCCGTAGAGGTTGAGGTCGCTACGCCCGAGCACGTGGGCTTCCACGGTGCGTTCCTGACCATCGAATTGGGGATTGGTGCCCACGGAGATGGCGGCCGGGAGGTATTCTTCAGCGCTGCCGCCCGGCACGCGGCGCACCAGCCACCCGGCGTAGACGCCGTCAGCCGGAACTTCACCCAGGTCATCCCCACTGAGATTGGCGGTGGGGAATCCCAATTCGCGCCCGCGGCGCGCCCCGTGTACCACGGTGCCGTGGATACGGTGCGGGCGCCCCAGGATCTGCGCGGCGTGATCAACGTTGCCGGTGGCGAGCGCGGCGCGCACCCGGGTGGAGGACCACCGTTCTCCCGCCGCATCACACCGCTCACCTACGATTTCCACACCGAAGCCCAGCTCCGTGCTGAGGGAGCGTAGCACCGCCTCGTCCCCCGTATTCCCCGCCCCGAAGCGGGCATCATGCCCGACCACCACGAAGCCGGCCCGGAGTTGTCCCACCAGCTGGTCCCGTACAAATTCTGCGGCGGTGGCGCGGGCGTAGGCGGCGTCGTAATGCTGAAGGTAAAGCGCATCCACCCCCAACGTCTCAATGCGGTTAATACGATCTTGCAGGCTCATAACGAGGCGGATATGTGCCTCGGGGCGGTGGACGGTGGCCGGATGGGGATCAAACGTGAGAACAATAACGGGCCAGCCGAGCTCCCGGCCAATATCAACGGCGCGGGCTAGCACGGCACGGTGCCCACGGTGGACGCCGTCGTACACCCCGAAGGTCACGACGCTCCGGTCAAAATCCGGCGAAATATCTGAAGGAGATGTCCAAATCTGCACGTTCTCCAGGGTAGCTTATTCGCCCCGTTATCCCACCCGCGCAAAAACCAGAATTTTTTGCGCACCCGGGCTTGACATTTTTACGCCACGGCGCGGGGCCTTGCGCGGCCCGTATGCCCCAAAATCACGGTGATTTTCCAGATAAACTGGTGTGCGAAGAAAGCGTGCGCAGCGTCGGGCAGCCAGGTTACGGTGCCCCGGGCCTGCGCGCAGAACAGCTGTGGCGATGGGAGGCACCAATGGCACGATTTGTGAGCGCCGGTGAAGCGCTTGTGGACATTATTATCCGTGAGGGAGAAAGCGGACCCGGCACCGAGGTCGTGGGCGGCTCACTTCTCAATGTGGCATCCGGCGTCGCCCGGCTCGGCCAGCACGTGGAGCTCGCCACCTGGTTCGGGCGTGATGAGCGCGGGGAACGGATCGCCGCGCAGGCCGCCGCCATGGGTGTGGAGATCGTCCCCGGATCCGACGGCGCCAGCCGCACCACCACCGCGAGCGCCTTCCTCGACGCGGAGGGCCGGGCGCGTTATGAGTTCGACGTCGAATCGGACTTCCCCGAGATCCCGGACCCGGATACGGTGGGCCACCTGCACTGCGGCTCGTACTCTGCGGTGGTGGGTGCCTCGAGCAAGAAGATTTTACGCGCCGTCAAGCGCCAGGCACTGACCGGCACGGTATCTTACGATCCCAATGCCCGCCCGGATCTGATGGGTTCTCCGGAAAAGGTGCGGGAGAGCATTGAGGAACTGGTGGCGCTGTGCGATGTGGTCAAGGCCTCCGATGAGGACCTTGAGTGGCTCTACCCGGGTGAGCCGGTGGAGCGGATTATGCGCCGGTGGGTTACCTCCGGGCCGGGCATGGTGGTGGTTACCCGCGGGCCGTGGGGTGCTTATGTCAAGCTGGCCGGGGAGCGCGATATGCTCGTCGTCGATCCGCTCAATGTGGAGCTGGGCGACACGGTGGGCGCCGGTGATTCCTTCATGGCCGGAATGCTGGCCGGGCTTATGGAGGCCGGGCTCCTCGGATCGGTGGAAGCCAAGCAGCGCCTGCGCGCCGCCCACTTCTCCGACGTGCGCCCCGCCCTGCACCAAGCGGTTATTACGGCGGGGCTAACCGTCAGCCACGACGGCGCCTACTCCCCCACTCCCGCGGAGGTAGACACCGTCCGCACCGGCGATCCGGCGCTGCGCTAAATATTATTTTGGAAGGAAAATAAATGACACTCCCCTTCGTTGTTGGGGCTTATGCATCGCTCCCCGAACCCGCGTTGCAACCTGACTACTATCGCCTGCTGGCGGAGCAGGAATGGGTCTCCGGAATCGAAATTCCTTTCCCCGGAGTCCTCGCCGGCGAGCCCAAGGCCATCGCGGACGTCATCGCCCCGCACTGGACACTTAACACAATTACCGCGATTCCTGGCACCATGCAAAACGTCGGGAAAAACCCGGCTTTCGGACTGGCCTCCCCCGATGAGGGGGGCCGCGCGGCCGCTCTAGCTTTCACCCGTGAGATTCGCGACGCCATCGCTTCCCTCGCTCAGCTCAGTGGCCGCCCCGTCATCACGAAGGTGCAGCTCCATTCGGCCCCAACCAAGCAGGCCGACGGCGCAGCTTTCCGCGCCTCCCTCGCCGAACTATCGGAGTGGGATTGGTCCGGGGCAGTTCCCGTGATTGAGCATTGTGACCGCTATATCGAAGGTCAGGCTCCGGAAAAGGGCTTCCTTCCTCTCGAGGAAGAAATCGCCCTCTGCCAGGAGCTGGGTCTTGGTATTCATATTAACTGGGGCCGCTCCGCACTTGAGGAACGCAGCGCGGATACTGCTTTCGCGCATATCGAGGCATGCGCGCAGGCGGGTGTGCTCGCCGGTCTCATGTTCTCCGGGGCAGGCCCGGCAGAAACCCAGTACGGCTACTCCTGGATTGATGGGCATCTCCCCTCGCGGGCTGATGAGCCGACATCGATTATGACGGCGGAAGAAATCACCCGCTGCGCCACGGCCGCTCGCGAGGGTGGGGCGCAATATCTGGGTGCCAAAATCTGCGTGCCGGCCAATGCTTCCCTGCCCGAGCGCGTGGCCATGCTCGAGCATATCCACCGTGCCGCGGTAGCGAACTAACCGCACATTATCGCTAGCGCGTGCATCACCCCGCGCCGTCACCCGAGAGGTGCCGGCGCGGGGATTTTTATGCAGCTGGGCGCCTACGTATCTATGTATTTATGCGCCGGGCGGGAAGACGGTAGCGGGCCGGAAGGTATCCCCGTGCCGGCGTGCCACCGCAACAAGCTCATCGCCGTGCAGCAGGGCGACGGTGCCAGCTTCGCTTCCCGCGGCGGGTGCTTGTCCCGGCGTGGTTCCCGTAGCGCATGAATCTGTCTGCGCCGTTCCAGCGACGTGTGCAGCTCCCGAGACCGTTCCTGCGGCCGGGGCCACTGTTTTCCCCAGTGCCTGAAGGAACTGGCCGTGGCGCACGGATTCGGCTTCGACTTTCGCAATCTGCACCGTCGGGAGAGCGCGGGCCGCCACCTGCGCCAGTGGGATAACGGGGGGCTGCGCCCCGCCCTGCACCAGTTGCGCCAGTTCCGCTATGCTCACCGCTTCGTCTTGCCGGAAGCCACCCACGCGGGTACGCCGCAGCGCGCTCATGAGGGCTGCGCTTCCCAACGCTATCCCGGTATCGCGGGCAAGGGCGCGCACGTAGGTACCCGAGGAGCAGCTCACCTCCACATCAACATCCGCAACCGGCACAGATCCTGCTTGAGTTTCTACCGGCTCCGCCCCTTCGAATTGCGTCGCGCCATCCGCAAAAGCTGAGCCACCCAGCGCCACGCCGCGGACCGGCGCCTGGCGCCAGCGGAGCTCCCCGCTCCGTTCCAGGCGAGCAATATGGATCGGTACCGCTTCGAGCACCACCTCCTGCCCGGCCCGGGCCAGATCGTAGGCACGCTGCCCGGCGATCTTCTTGGCCGAATACGCCGAGGGCACCTGCGAGATATCACCCTGGAGGGAGGAGAGGGCAGCGTCGAGCTGCGCCGTCGTACCGGAAAAACCTGGGGCGGATGTGACGGTACCGGTGCAATCCTCTGTATCGGAGCCGATGCCGAGCGTGAACGTGGCCCGGTAATCTTTATCAGCCCCGCTCAAGTAGGTGAGGAGCCGAGTACCGGCGCCGATACCCACCACGAGCACCCCGGTGGCCATCGGGTCAAGCGTACCTGCGTGCCCCACCTTGCGGGTGCCGCATAGACGGCGCAGCGCGGCAACGACGTCGTGCGAGGTCACCCCGGCTGGTTTATCAATAACCAAGACGCCGCTCGGCGCCGGATGCTGCGCGCGGGGCAGATCAGGCCAGGGATTCTGGCGCATCGGTTTCATGGGATGCCTCAGGGGCGAACGGCGCAACGGGGCCCGATGGTGCGGCGGGAGCGAACGGTGCAGCGGCGCCCGACGGTGCACCGGTACCGGACGGTGCGGCGGCGCCGTCGTCCTCCGTTACCTCACGGGGCTTGCGGTAAGGATCAGCATCCCCCGCGTATTCCTTCCCCTCCGCGTTGCGCGCCAATTCGGCGTCACGGTGCAGAGCGGCGGCCAATACATCCTCAAAAGTGCGGGCTCCTTCGGGTAGTTCGTCGGCCACGAATTCCAGGGTCGGGGTGAGCCGCAAACCGAGCTGGCGCCCCACCTCCGAGCGCAGCGCACCCTTGGCTGCTTCCAGTCCGCGGGCGGCGTCTTTCACCTGGTGTTCGTGCCCGATGGCGGTGAAGAATACGGTGGCGTGCTGGAGGTCGCCGGTCACGCGGGTATCGGTGATGGTCACCATATTCAGCCGCGGGTCTTTCATACGGGTGTTAATAGTTTGCGCCACGATCTGCTGGATACGTTTCGCCACCCGTTCCGCACGGGGATTAGCCATCTTCGTCTCCTTTATTGCTGGTGGATATGCTGCGGCCCGCCAGCGCCAGTGGCGAGCCGGCGGGCCACAACGTTCCTCAGGACAGCCCCTTAGCTACGGGCCTTCTCCTGCATCTCGAAGGTTTCAATAATGTCGCCTTCGTGAATATCGCGGTAGCCGAGCGTAATGCCGCATTCGTAGCCTTCGCGCACTTCGGTAACATCGTCCTTTTCGCGGCGCAGCGAGACAATTTCGAGCTCGGGTTGCACCACGACGCCGTCGCGTACCAACCGGGCCTTCGCCCCGCGCTTGATCGCACCGGTGCGGACAATGGAGCCGGCAATGGTGCCGGCCTTGCCCGAGCGGAAGAGCTGGCGCACTTCGGCGCTGCCCAGCTGAACTTCCTCGAGAACGGGCTTGAGCATGCCCTTGAGGGCCGCTTCCACTTCCTCGATGGCCTGGTAGATGACCGAGTAGAACTTCATCTCCACGCCTTCGCGTTCGGCCATATCGGCCACGCGTTCGGCCGGGCGCACGTTGAAACCGATAATGACGGCGTTATCAACGGTTGCGAGGTTGACATCGTTCTGGGTGATGGCACCCACGCCACGGTGGATGATCTGCAGCGCCACTTCGTCGTCGACCTCAATATCGAGGAGCGAGGATTCCAGCGCTTCCACGGCGCCGGAAGAATCGCCCTTGATAATAAGGTTGAGCGTTTCGACGCTGCCTTCCTTGAGGACATCCCCGAGGTTCTCCAGCGACACACGCTTGCGACGCCGCGCCAGGGAGGCCGCCCGCTGGGCCGATTCGCGCTGTTCAGCGATCTGGCGTGCGGTGCGTTCGTCGTCTGCCACGAGGAAAGCATCCCCGGCGGAGGGCACCGCGTCCAAACCGAGCACCTGGACCGGCATGGAGGGGCCGGCTTCCTTGACCGGGTTGCCGCTGGCATCGAACATGGCGCGCACGCGCCCGTGGGCAATACCCACCACGATGGGATCGGAAATCCGCAGCGTACCGGTTTGTACCAGGGCGGTAATCACCGAGCCGCGGCCCTGATCGAGCTTCGCTTCGATGGCAACGCCGCGCGCGGTGCGATCCGGATTGGCCTTGAGTTCCAGTTCGGCATCCGCCACGTAGAGGATGGCTTCGAGTAGATCGTCGATGCCGATACGCTGCTTGGCCGACACGTCGAGGAACATGGTGTCCCCGCCGTATTCTTCGGCAATGAGGCCGTATTCGGTCAGCTGGCTGCGCACCTTCTGCGGGTTGGCGCCTTCCACGTCGATCTTATTGACCGCGACGATGATCTTCACACCCGCGGATTGCGCGTGGTTGATCGCTTCCACCGTCTGGGGCATCACGCCGTCGTCCGCGGCGACCACGAGGATCGCAATGTCGGTAATATCCGCACCGCGGGCACGCATCTGGGTGAAGGCTTCGTGACCGGGGGTATCGATGAATGTGATCGCCCGGGTTTCGCCTTCGTATTCGATATCGGTCTGGAAAGCACCGATGGCCTGGGTAATACCGCCCGATTCGGTACCTTCCACCCGCGAATGGCGGAACGCATCGAGGAGCTTAGTTTTACCGTGGTCCACGTGGCCCATAACGGTAACAACCGGGGGACGCGGCTTGAGGTTCTCTTCGTCTTCCAGGAGCTCTTCTTCTTCGAGGTTAATATCGAAGCTCTCCAGGATTTCACGATCCTCATCTTCGGCGGAGAGAACTTCCACCTCGTAGCCGAGTTCCGCGCCCAGCAGCTTGAAGGTATCTTCGTCCAGCGACTGGTTCATCGTGGCCATTTCACCCATGCGGAAGAGCACGGTGATAAGGGCCGCCGAGGACGCACCGATACGTTCGGCGAAATCCGCCAGCGAAGCACCCTGGCGCAGGCGCACCACGGTGGAGCCATCCCCACGAGGAACCTGAACGCCGGAAAGCATCGGCGAGGACTGTGCTTCGTATTCTTCGCGCCGGGTCCGCTTGGATTTGCGGCCCCCGCCGCCTCCGCGGCGCCCGAAAGCACCGGCGGTGGAGCCGCCACGCGAACGCCCGCCGCTGCGGGTGAAGCCGCCCGTGGGCCGACCTTGCCCGCCACGATTCTGACCTCCGCCAGCCGGGCCACGCCCGCGGCCACCGCCGCGACCGCCCCGCCCGGAGGACGGAGCACCCGCCATCTGGTTAGGCATCATCGCCGGCGAGGGACGCGAACCACCGTGCCCGCGCCCGCCACCGGAGCGCTGCCCGCCGCCGTGGTTGTTCTGATGCGCGCCTTGATGCGCACCAGGGCGGGGAGTACCCGTATTCTTGCGCCCGCCACCGGGACGGGGCATACCCTGCGAAGTGGCATACGGATTATTGCCGGGCCGCGGACCGCGCCCGCCACCCGGACGGGGCATACCCTGCGAAGTGGCGTAGGGGTTATTGCCGGGGCGCGGGGTGCGCTGATCGGCTTCGGCGCGCGCGGCCTTGGCGGATTTCACCGCACCGCGCGGAGTAGGAATATTGGAACGGCCGGCGTGCCCCGTTTCCTGGGGCTTAGCGCCGCCGTGCGAGGCACTGGAGCCCTGGGCGGAACTCGCCTCCCCGGATTTGCCGGACGGTGCGGGAGCGCCGGGCTTGGGAGCCGGTTTCGGCGTGGCCTGCTGCGAGCCGGGCTTGCCGGGCTTCGGGGCTGCCCCGCCGTGCGCACCAGTTGCGGCACCGGGTTTAGGTGCAGCGGTACCGGTAGCGGTTCCGGCGTTCGCCCCCGTGCTGCCTGCCACCGCGGCAGGGGTAGGCGCCGCGGCACTATCCGCATGCGGCTTGGCCGGGGCCGGCTTCGGGCCGGGTTTGGGCGCACCGGTGCCAGCGGTACCGGCGGCATCGGATTTCGCGGCGGCCTTCGCCTGCGCCGTCACATCGACAATCGAGGCCGAACCGGCGGGCATATCCACCGCATCGGGGGCCACAGGATGCTTACGAACCGGCTTGCGTGGGGCCGGCTTGCCGCTCCCCTTGGATTCAACCAATTCGGGATGCGCTTCAAAGTATTCACGTGCTTTACGCACAACAGGTGCCTCAATGGTGGACGAGGCAGATTTGACGAATTCGCCATTCTCCTTGAGCGTGGCCAGCAGCTTCTTGCTGGTCACCCCCAGTTCTTTGGCGAGTTCATGGACGCGGACTTTTGCCACAGTTCTCCTTCGTTGGGCCCGGCAAAAGTGCGCGCGGACCCGTTAAATCCGGTTGTTCATCGTTGGGTACTCATCGGGTGCCCATCAGCTTCCAACCCGCTTTCTTGGTCTCGGGTTTTCGCTCCGCTCACGCGAGCGAACTGATTACTTCTGTTACGGCATGCGGAGGAAGAACGACGGCGCAGCAAAAGGCATGCGCAAGTTGTCCCGTCCGCATTCCCCTGGCTAGACAGTCAGGGCGGGGATGCACCCACGCTCCCCGGCCGGGTAGCCGCTGTTCCTTATCCACAACGACTCCCGCATCGGTGAGCGCTAAGCGCACCAGTTCCTCCCGGGCGGCACGCTGACGGCAGCCCACGCACATGCGCGGATTTTTCGCCATCATCCCACCGCCTCGAAAGTCACACCCTATCTATTTTAGCGGCAAGATGCTACTAACGCACGTCATCAAGCGGATGCGGCGCGTGATCTTCCCCGTGTTCAGCGGCGCTTGCTTCAACGGCGGGGGTAGCGGGAGCGGCGCTGGGAGCGGCACTATCTGCGACGTCGCCACCGGAGGCTTCTTGCACATCGGATTCTTTACGAATATCGATGGACCACCCGGTGAGCTTGGCGGCCAGGCGCACATTCTGCGCTTCTTTACCGATAGCGAGGGACGCCTGCCCATCGGGAACAATGGCGCGGGCCTGGCGCTTCTCCGCGGAAAGAATATCCACCCGGGTTACTTTCGCGGGGGACAGCGAGGCGGCGATAAATACCGCGGGGTCATCGTTGTAATCAACGATGTCAATTTTCTCCCCACCCAACTCCGTGGTGACCGCGCGCACGCGCTGACCGTTATGGCCAATACACGCACCCTTGGCGTTGACCTCCGGATCCTCGGCGTACACGGCGAGCTTGGAGCGATGCCCCGCCTCGCGCGCGAGCGCTACAAGTTCCACGGTGCCGCTAGCAATTTCAGGCACTTCGAGTTCGAAGAGACGGCGCACAAAATCCGGGTGGGTACGCGAAAGCCGAATGGAGGCACCGCGGCTGGTGACTACCACATCCAAAACAAGGGCGCGGATGCGATCCCCGCGGTTGAGGTGCTCGGTGGGAACCTGTTCTTCCGCACGCAAAATAGCTTCGTGATCCCCTACCTCCACGAGGAGATCACGGGAGAAGCTATCGCGCCCGGCCCGGCCTTGCACCACGCCGGAAATAATGTCACCCTGCTTATTTTTGAAGGAGCCGAGCACGCGATTCGCTTCGGCTTCCTTGAGACGCTGGGCGATCACGGATTTCGCCGTTGCCGTTGCGATGCGCCCAAAATCGTGCGGCGTGTCATCGAATTCGCCGACGACATTGCCTTCTTCGTCAATTTCCGGGGCCCACACCACGATTTTGCCGGTGCGCCGATCCATATCAACCCAGGCCCCGCGAATCGCGCCGGGCACCCGCGCGTAAGCGTGCAACAAGGCATCTTCAATTGCTTCGACGAGTACATCGGAGCTCAGGCCAAGTTCACTTTCCAGGGCCCGCAGCTCGTTCATGTGAATTTGAATATCCACGATTTCTCCTACTCTTCCTCGCCGTCGCGATGGAATTCAATATCAACGCGGGCCCGTTCCACCCGGCCAATGGGTAAGCGCCGTTCCGCTCCCCCGTTATCAGATGCAAGAACGAGGGTATCGCCTTCAACGGCACGCAGCCGAGTTACGATCTCATCTTCACCGGAGGGTGTCAGACGCAGCAGGCGCCCCACGGCGCGGGAAAAGTGGCGCGGCTCCACGAGCGGGCGGGTGGCACCAGGGGTGGACACTTCAAGGTTATAGGCGCCCTGGACAAGGTCGACATCGTCCAAACGCGCGGAAATAAGACGCGAAACGTCAGTGAGCTGATCCGAGCCAACACCGCCGGGACCGCTGGGAAGATCGACCGTGACCTGAACGACGGCGCGCCCGCCGGCACGGCCCACCGTCACACCTTCCAGGTAGAGTCCGCATTGCGAGACAAGAGGTTCAATCGCGGCGATGATTTCACCGGTCCGCTGTGCCTGACTGGATTTACGGGGCCCGGTAGAGCGGCGGTCCCGCCGCGCGGGAGGACGCGAACTCTTGGAATGACTCATGGGCTAATCCTACAGTTTCCGCGCCGCACCGTGGTACACGGGCGTGCCAGACGGCGCCCACGGTGCAGTTAGCGTTGCCGGCGCCCACGGTGCAGGGATGATCGCGATCGCCAACGGTGCAGGTATCACCCGCCGTTGCCAACGGTGGCACGGTGCGCCACGCACCGTCATCAGCGCGCGCACCGTCATCAGCGCGCGCACCGTCTCCAGGGCCGACGGAGATGGCACAATGTAAGCGGTTTTATTCTCGTCAAGAAAGCGGAGAATCATGGCAGCTGCACCCCGGAGCGGAGCGCCCGCTCATCGGCGCACCTCTCAGCCGGTTCGAACCACGGTGCAGCTGGTGGGCACCGCCGTGCTCGCCATTCTCATTATTGGCGCCATTCTTATTGCGATGGGAGCGCGGTGGGAACACGGCGATCCTTCTCCCAAACCCATGGCGACGACGCAAGAACTGCGCCAAGGCCTCGCCGTGGCATCCCAACGGTGCTCCGCGGCCGCCACCGATCTGGCCGCCGAAGCGGGCGGCTACGCCGCGCAGGTGTACCAGGATGTTGCCGAGCACGCGAACGCGTGGGAGAACCAGCTGGGCGGGGTGTGGCAGGCCTGGCCGAGCGGCGCCCCGGCCGGGCACACAAATTCTCCCGAGCCTTCTCCCCTTGCTCCGGATGCTGCTGAATTACTCGCGGAATTATCCAAGATCAGCACGGTGGCAGTGACGGCGGCAGATGCGCTACTGCCTGAAGCGGAAACTCCGGTGAAAGACGGGGCAGATGGTGCGGCAAGTGCAGCAGTAGCTGACGGGGCGGATGGTGCAGCAGGCGGCGTAGCGAAAGGCGCCGTCGCTCGCGAGGAGATCTCCGAGGAAACAGCCGGGGAGCGCGCGCTTTATTTAGCTATTGCGCTGCGGGCAACGTGGGATGCTCAGGCCGTGGCTGAGGCTGCCGGGTTACCTGCCCCGGATCCCTTTGGTGCCGCGGCTGCGGGTGGCCCCAGATACGACGTCGCGCAGCTGGTGCCGGCGGGCGGCGACGAGAAGCTTCTTGCGGCCACGAATACGGCCCGCCAATGGTACGAAGTTGATGCGGCACGCCGCGGCATGGACGGGCACGCCGAGCGTATGGAACGCATCGCGCGCATTGCTGATCTGGAGGAAGCCCTACTTCGGGCCGGTACCCCGGATACCCGAGCCGCCAGCGTTCCCCTCCCGGCTGTTGCGGATGATGAGCTCGCATCCGCCGCTTACGCTACGTTGATCGGTGCGCTGTGGCATAGCCCGGTTCCGGCCACGGAAGCTCTCAATTTTGCGCTTGCCTTGAACGGTGCGGACGGGGCTCACGGTGCCAATGGTGATGCCAGCCAGAGTCTTGGCAGTGAGGCACTCCCAGGGCTTTCGCCACACACGGCAGGCCAATTACGTTATCCCGGCGATAATCAATAACTAATAAGGTACGTTGTTTGTATGCATGCACACAACGCTTCTCTCAGCGATGATTCAGACCGCCCCGGCCTCGACGATCCGTTGCCGCGCTCAAAGGAGGACATCGCCATCGAGCGCCGCATGTCCCGCATTTTAGATCTGCTTGCCGATTATGTTCTGTGGATCCTCTTGTTACTCGCTTTCCACGTCAATAATTCACGGGCACTACTCGAGAAAAAAGTGGGCTATGGCGAGGCACTCGCCTACCAGTGGCCGCGTTTACTGGGCGCCTGCGCCGTCTTTACGGTTTTATTCGTCATCGTCAAGAAATACCGCAAGCCCGGCAGTAAACCGCCCCGTTTCGGGTTCAACCTTGAGACCGTCGCGGATATGGGGACTCTCCTGGCTTTCTGTTTCGCATTGGGAGTGATAGGAGCGTTTTAGCCGAACGTAACCCGGCTATCGGTCGGATCCGGCCTGGCACCCCCGGGCACACAAAATGCGCTTCCAGAACATACATATTTATGTCGCCGGAAGCGCATTTTGTGGTTATCAGTTATCAGAGTCGAGCACACAGCTACCCGGCCCGGGAGCGATTACTTGCCCGCTTGGCCAGCAGCCAGAATCTCCTGCACCCGAGCGGCGGCATCCGCCACCGCCACGTCTTCGGATTCCCCAGTGGCGCGGGTGCGGACTTCCACCGTCCCGTTGGCCAGGCCCCGCCCAACCACCACTGCATAGGGCATACCGAGGAGCTCGTAATCAGCGAATTTCACCCCGGCGCTCACTTTACGGCGGTCATCAAAGAGGACTTCGATACCCGCGGCGGTCAGCTGCGTGGCTAAGTCCTCCGCGGCAGAGAAGACGGCGTCGTCCTTACCGGTGGCAAGGATATGCACCTGCGCGGGCGCGACGCCCACCGGCCAGACCAGGCCCTTCTCATCGTGGTACTGCTCGGCGATCGCGGCGAGGACGCGGGAAACACCCACGCCGTAGGAGCCCATGGTGACCACGCGGGTTTTGCCGTTTTCGTCGAGCACCGTGAGGCCGAGAGCTTCGGCGTATTTGCGTCCCAGCTGGAAAATATGGCCAATTTCGATACCGCGCGCGATATCGAGCGGGCCCGAGCCGTCCGGGGCGTCGTCGCCGGCGCGTACTTCCGCGGCTTCAATGGTGCCATCGGCCTCGAAATCACGCCCGTACACCAGGTTGAATACATGCTTATCCACCGCGTTGCCACCCGCGATCCAGCGCGAGCCACGGGCCACGTGGGGGTCAAGGAGGAGGCGCGCCACGGGCACCGTCGCGCCGTCGCCGGTCGCTGCACCGTCATCGGCACCGTCGGCAAGGGCGCCGCCGCGGGCTTGCGGGCCAACCGCGCCGGGGCCGGTATAACCCGGCACGATTCCCGGGTACTTCTCCATATCCTCAGGAGAAGCAAGCTCCACTTCGGCCGGAGCCAAGCTGGCTTCCACACGCTTCATATCGACTTCGCGGTCCCCGGGAAGAGCGATGACCACCACTTCCTTCTCCCCATCAGGATGGGTGAGAGTCACGATAACCGACTTGAGGGTATCGGCCGCATTCCAGGGGCGGTCCGAGCGGGGATGTACCTGGTTCGCCATCTCAACCAGGTCAGCAATGGTTTTCGCCCCGGGAGTATCCACCAGCTCGGGTGCCGGAACGTCGGAGAAGTCCTGCTCCGAGAGCGGCGGCGTCGTAACCGCTTCGGTATTCGCGGCGTAACCACCCGCGGACCGGACAAAAGTATCCTCCCCAATAGCGGTGGGGAACAGGAACTCTTCCGAACGCGAGCCACCCATCGCACCGGACATGGCGGAGACAATCGCGTAAGGCAGGCCCAGACGCTCGAAAATACGCTGGTAGGCCGCACGCATCGTATTGTAGGAAGCGTCCAGCCCCGCCTCGTCCATATCAAAGGAATAAGCATCCTTCATGACGAATTCACGCCCGCGGATCACGCCGGCGCGAGGACGGGCCTCATCGCGGTACTTCGTTTGGATCTGGTAGAGCGTGAGGGGTAGATCCTTGTAGGAAGAATAAAGATCCTTGACGAGGAGCGTGAACATTTCCTCGTGCGTGGGGGCGAGCAACATGTCGTTGCCTTTGCGGTCCGCCAGCTTGAAAAGAGTGGGACCGTATTCGCTCCAGCGGTTTGTGGCCTCGTAGGGTTCGCGCGGGAGGAGCGCCGGGAAAAGTACTTCCTGAGCCCCGGATGCATCCATTTCTTCGCGGACAACCTGTTCCACTTTCCGCAGCACCCGCAGGCCCAGCGGCAGCCAGGTGTAAATACCGGGAGCCACGCGCCGCACGTACCCGCCGCGGACTAGGAGCTTATGACTGGCGACCTCGGCGTCGGCCGGGTCTTCGCGCAAGGTGCGCACAAAAAGACTAGACATTCTCAGCACGCCCGCCATTCTACCCGCTTGCCGGGAACGGCGCGGCAGTGGTGGTGGACGGGGCGACGGCGCGGCACGGTGCATACGAGGCGCGGCACTGGTGGTGGACGGGGCGGCGGCGCGGCACGGTGCATACGAGGCGCAGCACCGGTGGAGGGACGGCGCAACACGGCGCAACAAGGCGCATACGGCGCAGCACGGTGCCCGGAGCGAATACGGTGCCCCGCCGCTAGAGGAGGACCGTCGCCCACTCCCCCGCGCGGCTGAAGCCGACATGCTGGTAGAGCCGCACCGCGGCGGCATTGTAGTCATTGACGTAGAGGGAGACGGTGGGCGCATGGCGGGCACGCACCTGATCGACGACGCTGGCCATCGCTCGGGTTGCGATCCCGTGCCCGCGCAGGTCAGGAGCGGTCCATACTCCTTGGATCTGCGCCACTCCCCCGGCCAGCGCACCAATATCCGCCTTGAATTCCACCCGCGGGGCGCCGGTGGCGGGGTCGATGCCCATGCGCACGAAGGTGCGGCCGGCGCGGATGAGCTCGCGAACCCGGCGCGCGTAGGTGGGCCCGTACACGGTGGGGTCGTATCCGACTTCCTCGGTGAACATAGCTACTGCCGCCGGGAAAACAGCGCCAAATTCCCAGGGTTCGGCCGGGCGCACCTGCGGATCGGGCACCACCGGAGAGGCGTGGGTCAGGGAGAGAGAATATTGGCGCGCGCGAACCTCGCGGGCGGGGCTCCAGGAGCGCTCCAGGTGCTCCCACAGCCCAAGAACCTGATCGGCCGGTCCGAGGATGGAGCAGGCTACCCGATGCCGGGACAGAATATCGTCGCCTAGTTCGCGCAGCCCCGCCGCCGAAAAGCCGAGGGGAATAATATTTCCACCATCCCAGGCGAGGGCTTCAATATCGCGGCGGTGCATCGCCGCCAGCGCCGAAGAGGTTCCCACGCCCATGCGTTCTACATTGACGCGAGCGAGCACAGAATTGATCGGGTCGCGGGCTAAAAATTCCAGGGCGCGGGATTTATCCGCGCCCGTGAGACGGCGCAGCGAGGATGCGGCTCGATGCGGCCAAATGGAGCGTTTCATCGCGGTGCGTTTACTCCACCGCAAGCAAGACGCTGACAGCCCGCTCGAGGAACACGTCCACGACGGCCTCATCATAAGCATTTTTTCCGCGTGATTCCGGGAAAATAGCATCCCGTACCACTTCGGAGGTTACGGTTTCTTCACCGTCGAAATATCGGGCGAGGCGGTCGAGAAGTTCATCAACGTCCGTTTTGCGGTATCCCCAGCCTTCAGCGTCGGCAAAACGCTGCCCGGCCGGGCGTAGCAGGCGCGGATAGAGACTTCTGGCATCCTGGTAGGCGAGGTTGAGCCAGGCCTGTTCCCCGCGCGCCCCGATGGTATTTGCGCGCTTGAGGTGAATAAAAGCGGCTTCGAGGCGGTCGAGGGCGGCATCCACACGGGCCGGATCGTATCCGCCGCGCTGGCGGGAAAAGCCGACACGCCGCACATCTGTCTCGTCCATATCGCCAGTTCCCCGCGAATATGCGTCTTTCGCGCGGGCGAGGAAATCATCGACCTGCTCGGTATTGTATCCGCGCGTGAGCGGACCCACTCGCTTAAACGTGCTCACAACTCACCTCACTTGTCTGTGCCAGCACCGCGGTGCCGACATGCCGACCTTCCCTCTTTAATGTGCCGCACTCATTTTGCCATATGCGCCCGCCACGCGCCGCTCTCGCTCACAGCGCAGCACCGACCGCTACTACGGTTGGAAATGTAGAGCGTCTTTCAGAGCACCCCTTGCGCCGCAGCGAAGAAGAGGTAGCAAAATGGCGCCCAGAGCAAGATGGAATCGATGCGATCCAGCATGCCACCGTGCCCGGGGAAAATTGCTCCCATGTCCTTGACACCCAGCCAGCGCTTGAGGCGTGATTCAAGCAGATCACCGGCGGTGCAGCACACCACCGCCGCCAGCCCGATCACCAACGCCCACCACACACTGTGCCCCAGGGCCACCGTGGCAAGAAGCAGCGCCACCACCAGGCAGGCCAGCACCGAGCCGGCCAGCCCCTCCCAAGTTTTTTTCGGGGAAATGCGCGGGGCGAGCGGATGGCGCCCGAAAAGTACCCCGGCGGCCCAGCCACCCGTGTCATTGGCAACGGGCAGGAGGATGAGCGCTGCCACCATCCACGCTGGGGAATCAAGCTGGCACAGCGCCACCGCAAAACTCCCCAGCACGCTAATCCACAGGGAAACGAAAACCGCGCAGGCGGCGTCGCTCACCTGTGCCTGCGCCCGGTCGCGTATCCCCAGCCACACGGCGCAGGCCACCACCGTGGCCCCGAAACCCAGCATGGCAGCGCCGAGTCCGCGCCACCAGGCAAGTGCCAGTATCGCGATATTCCCGACCAACAGCATCGTGAGCGGCAACCGAATACGGCGCGCGAGAAACGCGCCCGCGGCCTCCCATACAGCGAAGCTGAGCGCCACCACCACGAGCACCACAAAGAGCTCGATGCGCCAGAGAACACTGAGGGCCACCAGCGCCAGCAGGATGAGCGCGGTGGGGACGGCGGCTTTGAGATTACGGCCGGCCCGCGAGGAGGTGGGGCGCGGCGGTTGCGGGGGACGCGGAGCGAGCAGGCTCCGCAACGAGGGGCGCGGCATTAGATTTCGAGCAGGTCCTTTTCCTTGCCTTCGAGGAGCTTATCGATCTGCTCCACGAAGCTCTTCGTCAGCTTTTCCAGTTCGTCTTCGGCGCGCTTGACTTCATCTTCCCCGGCCTCGCCATCTTTTTGAATAGCTTCGAGGGTATCCTTCGCCTTGCGACGCACCGCACGGATGGACACGCGCCCATCTTCAGCGCGGGTACGAGCCAGCTTGACGTAGTCCTTGCGGCGTTCCTCGGTCAGGGCCGGGAGGTTCACGCGCAGCACATTGCCGTCATCGGAAGGATTGACGCCCAGGTCAGATTCGCGCAGCGCCTTGTCGATGCCCTGCTTGGCGCCCGGATCGAAGGGCGTGATCATCACGGTGCGCGGTTCGGGGATGGTGATGGTGGCCAGCTGCTGGAGCGGCGTGAGGGTGCCGTAGTAGTCCACCAGAATCGGGTTGAACATTCCGGCGCTGGCCCGCCCGGAGCGGATATGCGAAAATTCTTCGCTGGTTGCTTCAATAGTTTTGCCCATCTTTTCGCGGGCTTCGCGCAAAGCTTCTTCAATCATGTTTTTTCCTTCGCAGTTTCGTTCACGGCGCGTAGCTACGTGGTACGACGACGCAGCAGCTTCCACGCGCCCGATGTGACATATCTTACCGGCTTAGCGGGGCTATGCGCCCTGAGCGGAGACCACCGTTCCAATATTCTCACCGCGCAGCGCGGCGGTAACATTACCCGGCTCGGTCATCCCGAAAACCCGCATCGGCAGGGAGTTATTCCGCGCCAGGGCAAAGGCGGCGCCGTCGGCCACCTGGAGGTTGTGGGAAAGCACCGTATCGTAGCTAATGGAGCTGAGCTTTTCCGCTTCCGGATGGGTACGCGGATCGGCGGTATAGACTCCGTCTACCCCGTTCTTGCCCATGAGGAGCTCATCGCAGCGCAGTTCCAGGGCGCGCTGGGCGGACACGGTATCGGTCGAGAAGTAGGGCATGCCGGCCCCGGCGCCGAAAATAACCACCCGGCCTTTCTGGAGGTGGCGGATGGCGCGCAGGGGAATATAGGGTTCGGCAATCTGGGTCATCTGGATCGCGGTTTGCACGCGGCACTGGGTGCCGGCCTGCTCAATGAAATCCTGGAGCGCAATTGCGTTCATGACGGTGCCGAGCATCCCCATATAGTCCGCTCGGGCCCGGTCCATTCCGGACTGCTGCAATTCAGCTCCGCGGAAGAAGTTTCCTCCGCCTACAACGATGGCCACTTGAATTCCCGAAGCCGCCGCTTCGGCAATTTCCCCGGCGACGCGCTGGAGCACCGTGGCATCGACACCGACGCTACCCGCCCCAAAAGTTTCTCCAGATAGTTTTAGAAGAACTCGGCGGACTCCATCCGAGCTCGCGTCATGTTCCAGTAGTGTCACCATTGCCTCCCGTCGCTCAGTTCATCGGGCTTAACCATACCAGCGCGCGCTGAGGCATAATATCCGGGTGTCTAATAAAAATACGTCTTTCGACGCCGCCACGTGGGCGGCGTCCTTGCGCGCCCTCACGCCGGGCGTGCTGCTCGCCGCTCTCATCGCGGTGGCATCCTGGGGCTTGAGTAAGTTGATGCCCCTGCTCTCTGCCATGCTCTTCGCCATCGTACTGGGCATGCTGGTGCGTAACCTGGGACTTATTCCCCGCTCGGCCAACCGCGGTCTCACCTTCACGTCCAAGCGGGTGCTGCGCACCGGAGTGGTGCTCCTGGGGCTGCGCCTGTCCATCCCCGCGATTTTGGGACTGGGTTGGGGCACTCTCATCACCATCATCACCTGCGTGACCGCAACGATGCTCATTTCGGTGCCCCTAAGTAAGCTCCTGCGGGTGCCCTATGCCTCGGCTATTCTCACCGCCGTGGGCACCTCGATATGCGGGGCTTCCGCGGTGGCGGGAACTTCCGCCGTGGTGCGGGTGCGTAACGAAGATGAGCGTGATACCGCCGCGGCAACCGCCATTGCCTGCGTCACGCTCTTCGGTACCCTCACCCTGGTGGCACTCCCCTGGCTCGCCCACCTGCTGGATTTGAGCGCCAATCAGGCTGCCGTGTGGATGGGCGCCACTATTCACGAGGTCGGCCAGGTGGTGGCTGCCGCGAATATTTACGGTGGGGTGGCCGATACCGCGACCGCCGCTAAGCTCGGGCGCGTGGTCTGCCTGGCCGCCGTCATCGCCGTGGTGGGGCTACTGGAGCGCGCCGCTAAGCAACGTGAGGCCCGCGCCGCGGGGCTGGACGGGGCGGAGCTTGATGCCCACGGGCATACCCGTAGCTCCGCTCCCCTCATCCCGCTGTTTGTGCTCGGCTTCCTTATCGCGGTGGGGATCGCCTCCGTGCTGGAAAACCAGGCTTGGGCGGCCAGCGCCTTGCAGATTCTTGGTAATGACGTTGCTAACTGGCTCCTCATCGCCGCCATGGGCGCCATGGGTGCCGGTGTCCACCTCAAGACGATCATGCATACGGGGGCACGCACCGTGCTCTTCGGTTTCCTTCTCACCTTGGTGATTGTGGGGATCGGGCTGGCCTGCGTGGCCGTTTTCGTGGTGTAGCAGCCGCGTGAGATACACGAAAGCGGGGGCCTCCACTTAGGAGAGCCCCCGCTTTCTTTGCCCCGTACCCGGTGCGATGGCTATGCGCCGTCCCGCCAGGAATGATCGTGTGCCCGCACCTGGGGATGCTTGCCCGTACCCGGGGCGATGGCGGTAGCGCCGTGGATTACTTGAGCGGTGCGTCGTAAACGTCGGCTGCGTCGTCGTCACGCAGATACGCAACCCAGAAGTAGGTGGCGAGGATGAAACCGCCGCCCACGATATTGCCGAGAATCACCACACCGATATTGAGGGCGACGGCGCCCGGCGTGAACGCGGCGTAGTCGGCGAGCCCATGGCCGGAGGCGAGCACCGCTTCGGAATTCCAGAAGGCGTCCCCGCCCCAGTACTTGCACATGAGGCCGAGCGGGAGCAGGAACATATTGGCGATGGAGTGCTCGAAGCCGGCGGCAACGAAGAGCGGGATGGGGCACAGGCAGGCGAGAATCTTATCCGCCGTGGACCGCCCCGATTGCGCGATCCACACGCCGGCGCACACCGCGATATTCGCGAGCACACCCAGGAGGAAGGATTCCGGGATAGAATGCGCGGCCTTGCTCGCCGCCGTATGGAGGGCAACCTCGCCCCATGCCCCGCCGTTAGAGAGCGCCTGGCCGGCCCCGAAGACGAGCAGCGCCAAGAACAGTGCCCCGACTAGGTTGCCGGCCAGTGAGGTGCCCCAGTGGGCGAAGAAGCGCCGTGGGCGCACCCGCTTGTGATAGAGCGGCATGACCGTCATCGTGGTTGAGGTGAAGAGGTCCGAGCCGGTCAGCACCACCAGGATGAGACCGACGGAGAAGCACAGGCCTCCCAGGACTTTCGCCGGGCCGAGCGGCCCGTCAGCCAGGCCCTGTTGCGACGTGATGTAGAAAATGTATCCCATGCCAATGAAGGCACCGCCGGAGAGCGCCATCACGAAGGATCGCGTCAGCGGTTTCTTAGTTTTCTTGTATGCCGCGCGGGCGTTTTCAACCGCGAGGGTATGCGGATCAGGAATGGTTATGCTCACCTCTTACTCCTTTGTCAGTTCAGCGCCCCTCATCTTATGTGAAAGTGCCCGCTGGGAGCTATAGATATTTACGGGCAGATAGCGACGGGGCACGGTGCGGACGGCGGGTTCTACGGTGCACGTAGTGCGGTGGGCACGGTGCACACGGTGGTACGACGACGGAGCCGCGCGCCCCGTCCTTAGCGGACGGAGCGCGCGGCTCAGTTATTTCACCACTGCCTGTTTAGCGACGCTCACGACGTCGATAAACCATGGCACCAGCACCCAGGAGCAGCGAGAGGAGGGCTGCGCCAATGGCGCCGCCAGCCCCGCTCCCCGTATGCACGAGGCGCTGCGAGTGCCCAGCTGTTGGCGTGGGCCTTTGCTCCGCCGTAGGCACCGGCGCCGGATTGGATGGCTGCCCAGCCGTTGGCGTCTGCTCCGGTGTCGGAATAAGACTCGGCTCCCGGGTAGGCTCGAGGCTCGGCGTTCCAGGCACCGACGGCGTGACACTCGGGTGCGGATCAGGACGCGACGTCGGCTGCTTGCTCGGTTCTGGCTGCGGATCCGGTTGGGGATCCGGCTCCGGGCATGGACCCGGCCCTGGATCGGGCTGCGGCGCCGGCCCCGGTTCAGGTTGTGGACCAGGTTCCGGTTGCGGACCCGGTGCGGGCGGCTGCGGTCCAGGCTCCGGCTCCGGACCTGGCTCCACCGCGCATTCCTTGATTTCCGCAGCGCTCATTGGCCGTGACTGCGTCTCGGTACTCGGCGTCGCTGTTTCGTCGTAGCTCAAGGTAGCCGCATTCCAGGTGTACGTGTACGTGGTCTTAGTGCGGGATTGCGCCACCTGGTGGGTCTCGCAGGATTTCTCCCTATCAACCCACTCGGTGAACGTCGGGTCCTTGGTAGGCACCGTCGTACAGGCCCTCACTTCCTCCGGCGTCTTCTCCCGCTCCTGAGTCTCCGTTTCAGTAGTACCGCGCTTATCCCACTCCAAGGTGGTGGTATTCCAGAAAACCGTATACATGGTCTTCAAGCGAGTCTGCGTCACGGTATTTTTCTCGCAGGTAACCTGCTCATCCTGCCATTCACCGTAGCTTCCCATAACGGCCGGCTGCGGATAGAGAGTCAGACCCCAGGTGCCGAGGAAATGAACGTCGGCATCGGTAATGGTGTCGTTCGCGCGGTCCCAGCCGATGAAGGACCAGACTTCCCCGGGAGTATCCGAGTATTTCGCTTTATCGAAGGTATCGGTTGGGGTGACAAGCGTTCCCTTCGGGAAACCCTGACCGTTCTCACCGAGGTTATCGGCGGGAGTGCGCGCTGCTAGCGCTGCGGGCAGCGCTTTGTTAGCGCCGTCAGCCGCTCGGAATTCGTGGGTTACCTTGAAGAGCTGCTGCTGCCACACCCAGGTACCGGTGAATTCCTGATCGGCCCCAGTGATTTTCTTGGTGGGAGCATCCCAGCCTTGGAAAGTCCACTGGCCGTTACCATCGGGCACTGCCGTGAAGCCTGCCGCATCCGCCGGTTTCACCGTCTCGCCCTCCGTATAGCCAGCACCGTTCTTGGTGTCGATGGCGGGCGTCTGTTTCTTAACGCCCTCGGGGAGCTCCTTGCCGGCTGTACCGCTCACGAATGTGGAGGTCACGCCATAGGCGGGAGCGTAGCCCGCGTAGGCCGTGAGCTCATGCGGTTCCACAATCTGCGTGATAGGGGCGGCCGGCTGCGACGGTGCGGGCTCAGAGCGCACCGTCTCGCTGCCAAATACTCGGCTTGCGACCGTGCACGGGTTCTTATGCCCCTTGGCGTCGGTCACGGAGTTAGTGGCGGCGCCGTCGGTAAAGGCCTGCGCGAAATCGTATCCCTTATCATTCGCCTGCCCGCCCACAATCTCGGTGGGAGTGACGGTGGAGCAATACCACCCCACGAATGTGTAGGTGCCGAGCTCAGCGGTGCGGCCCAAACTGTCGCTAATGGTGCGCTTCTCCTCACGAACCGGGTTCGCACCCTGGTACGGAGTCATTTGGGCGGGACGAGCCGCCGGGTGCTCCTGAAGGAGCTTTGTCGAGGAGTAGATTGTATAGGGCTGTACTGCCTCAACGTTCTGCGCTTGGGCATCGAAATGCCCTTCATTGGGGTGGTACCACATCGTGGCGCGCTGCCCGAGGACCACGGTGCCCTCGTCAGAGAGCACGTAATCCCAAGCGCCCGCACCTGTATGGTCACCGAATTCCGCGGCAGGCTGGCGGTTATCGCGAGTCACGTAGTGGACCATATTCGCGTCATCTGCGCCGGGTGCGTAGCCGTCCGCGCCCTTGGCCACCGTATAGCCGATGTAGCGCTGCGCCGGCTCGTTTTGCCCGGCGTAGGGCGTTTCACTGGCATTCTTGACATTCTCGCTGAGGGAAATATTGAGCTGGTTGGTCAGCTTGCCGGTTAGGAGCACCGCGGATTGCCCATCGATCACCCGCACGTCGCCGGCATCTAGGCGCGCCTTGGGCGTGATGATCACGTCCTTATTGGCGTACACGTTCAAACCCGGGTACTCCCCGATCCGGGCACCGTCCACCTCAATGCTCGAGGGATGATCCTGGTGCACTGACCAGTCGCCCTTCTTGTTGCTACCCAGACTCATATCGTCAAGTTTCAGGTAACCGTCATTGAAAATGCCCGCGCCAATTGCCGAATAGACAAAACCGCCAGAGAGTTTTGAGGGCCCCGTCCCGCCGGTAATGGTGGTTGATCCCTGGTTGTAGATAAGACCGCCGCGGCCCGAGCGCCCGGAGCTGAGCGTCGCTCCTTCCAGCGCTACCGTATTTCCCGGACCCACGAAGAGCGCGCCGCCCACTTGCGTCGCGGGTCCCCAGACCAAGGTTCCGGCATTGGAAATCGTGGAATCAACAACGCGAAGATTGACCGCGGATTCTTCACCGATCCTGGTAGAAAGGGAAATCGCACCGCCGTTGGAATCAGCGTGCACATCGCGAATGGTGGATCCTTGGATCACCGCGGTGGCGCTCGATCCGGTTTCGAAGGTGATAGCGCCGCCGAAGGTGGCCAGCCCCTTCCCGTTGCCGCTGCCGTGCCCCGTCAGTTGCGAATTGGTGAGTTCGAAACTTCCGGTGCCGACAATATCAATGAAACCGCCGGCGAAGGTCACCTTGGAACTATCGCTGGCCACGAAGCGCGAATTATTGATTTTCAGCGCCGAGTTCTGGCTCGTAAACGCACCGCCGGAAATTCCGTAGGCATCCCCGCGCCCCGTGAAGGTGAAATCACTGTTATCCACGGTGACTTTCGCGTTGAAGGCACGGAGGAACCCGCCAGTATTGAAGGGTGCGCCGACGTTGATGGTGCTGCCGGTGATACGCGCCGTCGTCCCGTCCCCCGCATAAATCGCACCGCCTTGGTATCCACCGGTGGAAACCCGGGCGACGTGGTTATCAATGAAGGAGGTGCGCTCAGCCACCAGCGTGGCCGCACCGTCCATGAAGATGGCGCCGCCGTTCCCTTCGTTGCCGCGCACTCCCGCACCGTCCTGCGAATGGTCCTTCGTCTGGTTAGTACGGAGCACAGAATCGCTGATATTCACCGTGGAGCGCGGCCCGGTGGCGTAAATCGCCCCGCCGTTAGGCGTCTGGCTAATTTTCTTGCTCTGTGTATCACCAGGAAGACTCCCAAAGGCGGGATCCTTCTTCGTCTCATCCGCGACCCGCATATCGTAGGTGGCCTGCGACCAGATACTCGAATTATTTTCGATGACCGAATCATTGGTCACATTCAGGGCAGCATCAAGAACGTAGACGGCCCCACCTTCGAAATTACGGGTTCCTGCGGTTGTGCCGTTCTTGACCGCCACCTTATCGAGGGTGGCGGCGGAGCCGGCACCGAGCCACAGCCCGCGCCGTTTACCCGCGCCGTCAAGGGTTACATCGGAGAAGGTCACCTGCCCGCCAGCGGTGCGGAACATATTGTAATGATCGTCTCCGCCCGGGGTGGCACTTGGCTCCCCTGCCGTAATGGTATGACCCTGGCCCTCAACGCTCACATCCGCGTTGCTTGGGATCTCAATTTCTCCGGTGAGTGTGATGTCTGCGCTCAGACTCACGCTCTGCCCGGCAGTGATGGCGCTACGGAGCTCCTGCTCCGTCCCCACCGTTGTCGCCGCAAAAGCCGGGGATATCAGAGCATTCGTTGAAACGCCAAGGAGAGCCGCGGCTACTACCGCAACAATTTTCTTGCCCACGTTGTTATTCCTATCTTTCAACTTGCGTTTCTTGCGTCGTTCGACTGTTTTTAGTGAGAACGACGGCGCAAGCCGAGAATCCCAACTCCGGCAAGCATAAGGACTCCGGCAGCGAACGCGAACGGGGTCGCGGACTGCCCGGTCTTCGACAGTTCTTGCACTACCGGCGCGGGCTTAGCCGTAGGTGCGGCCGTTGGGGAGATCGTGGGAGCAGTCGTGGGTGCAACGGGCGCTGGCACCGTGGGCTGCGGCGCGGAGGTTGGTGCCGGCTCCGGTGTTGGAGCAACCGTCGGGGTTTGTGACGGCTCCGTCGATGGACGGGGCGAGGGCTCCGTGGTGGGGGTATCCGTCGGCTCGACCGTCGGATCAACCGTTGGCTCACATGTCGGGTCAGGTTCCGGCTCCGTTGTGGGCTCCGGTTCCGGTTCGGGCTCCGGATCTGGCCCCGGTTCAGGCTCCGGCTTGGGCGGCAGCGGTGTTTCCACAACCGTCTTCGTCCAGGTGCCCGTGAAGCTCAGGTCCGCGCCATCAACAACCGCGCTCGTGGGTTCCCAGCCATCAAACTTCCACGTTGTCACCACATCCGCACTCTCGGTGCGAGTGGTACTCGTGAACTCTGTTTGTGCCGGAGTTGGTGGTGTGACTGTCGAGCCCTGGGTAACCTGCTCCGAATTAGGCAGGGTGGCCATCACCTCGTCGGGAAGAGCAGAGCCGTCAGCCGCCACATATTTGTACGTGGCGTTGAAGACCGCATCGGGATTCACCGCGTATTTCCAGTAACCAACGAAGTTGAGGTTGCTTCCGGCCATAGTTGCCTCAGCGGGTTCCCATGCGTCAAACGTCCAGGTTCCTTGGCCGTCAGCAACGCTTGTCTGCTCCAGTGCGGGCGGGGTCACCTGTACGCCGTCGCGCAACTTAGTCACGCGCTCCGGTACGAGTTTGGTGACGCTCTCGGGGAGCTGACGCTCGGGATCCCGACTGGCGAAGGTAAAACTGGCATCATGGGTAGCAACCATCGTCAAGGTCACCGGATCCGACGTGTCGTTGAAACGCAGCGGCATCCCTACGTAGAAGTAGTCCATTGCCATGGTGCCGCGGACGGTGGGCTCCACCATGGAGAAGGTCTTGCCGGCCTCAAACTTCGATTGCGGCACGTAGAAGGCGTGCGCTGGGGTGGTAAGAACAAGCTTGGCGGGCTGGTATTCCGGCTTGTCGAGGTCCGCGCCCGTCACCTTGCTGCCATCCGCGTGGTGCAGTCCAAAGTGAGCGGTGAACTTGCCGGTGGCGGCATCGTACGCTGCGGTTTCGCAGCGCATGATCTCACCGAACTTGGAAGGAGCGTTCTGCTTATCCATTTCGGACTGCACGGCCTCGCAGCTCACGAAATCGGGATTTGAGAAGACCACTGCGGGATCGACAGTGAAGGAAATATCCCACTCCCCGCTGAAGGTCTTGGCAGCGTAGCGCGCCTGGTCATTGGCGTTTCTCCACAGCCACACCGACTTGAAGAAACTGTAGAGCTGCCAAACCTTCGTCATATCGAGGGTGCCGCGGTAGGCGATTTGGTAGGCATCGGTGGCGGTATCGCCCTTGGAGGAGTCGTAGAGGAACTCGCTCTCGCTGGTAATCTGCCCCTCATTATCGATGGCGTAGGCGTCGCTACCTACGTTAATCGGAACATCAGTTGGATCAGCGGAGGCAGGGACGGTGCTAAATCCGATGAGCCCTACAGCAAGGAGAATAGTTAGAACAGCACGGATGGGCTTGGACGAATGACGTCCCCCCCCCCCGCGAGATTTGTGCAACCATGGCGAATATTTCCTTCGGTTTATAAATGCTGAAATACATTCCCGGTTGCATATTATTCTCAAAGAATATTCATGTCTATAGCTTAAATGTCCGACATTTAGCACCTAGGTCCTGAGCTGGCACATCGCATATTTCAACCAGCGTGCAAAATTATTTAGGTTCCGAATCCACTGAAGTCCACACTCCTTAAAGCTCGGCACGGTGCTGACGGCGGGGCATACGGTGCAGGATACGGCGCTCTGGGGCGGCGGGCCAGTTCGCGGCACATCCTGGTGATCGATATGCGCCTACGGTGCACACGGTGGGCTGGCCCCGCCCCGCGGCACGCGGGGCGCCGTCGTCGTACTAACGGCGCGCATCGCTGCGCGCACACATCGCACCGGTAATCGCGCCGCGCCTGCACGCAAGGGACCGGCGCCCATCAATCGCGCCGCGTCTGCATACGCATATAGCCCGCACCTGCACGCAAGGCACCGGTGCTACATACAACGGAGGGCGGGATGCACTCTCGTACATCCCGCCCTCCGGCGTCTATCGTTCACGCAACCGAAAGCTAGGCTCCCGGCAACCGGAAACTACATCCCGGTGCGCGCATGAACTTACTCAGCGTGCGAACCAACACGCAGGCGCTTGAAACCGGTCACCTTGCCGCCGGTCTGGGACACGATGGTCTTGACCGGGGTCTTCGGCTCGCGGGCGTAGCCCTGCTCCTCAAGAACGACCTGCTTGTAGAAGCCGTGCATGCGGCCTTCCACGATCTTCGGCACGGCCTTTTCCGGCTTGCCTTCGGCGATGGTCGTTTCGGTGGCGATGCGCTTCTCAGTTTCCACCACGTCGGCCGGAACGTCCTCAATGGAGAGGTACTTCGGGTCGAGCGCGGCGATGTGCACAGCGACGTCGTGCGCAACTTCGGCAGCCTTGGCATCGGTGGCAACCAGCACGCCCACCTGCGGGGGCAGGTCGGGGTTGGTGCGGTGCATATAAGCTTCCACGTGCTCGCCCTCGAGGACTTCCACGTGGGAGACTTCCATCTTTTCGCCGATGACGGCGGTCATGGCGGTGATGCGATCCGCAACGGTGCCGTCGCCCAGCTTGGCGGCGAGCAGCGCTTCCACGCTATCGGCGCCGGAATCCACGGCGGCGGTGAGGATCTCATCGGCCATACCGATGAACTTCTCATTCTTGGCCACGAAGTCGGTTTCGGCGTTGATCTCCACGAGAATGCCACGCTGGCCGGCAGCGGTATCGGATACGTGCGAGGCAACCAGACCGTTCGCAGCGGTGCGGTCCGAACGCTTAGCGGCGGACTTCATGCCCTTGACACGCAGGATCTCTTCGGCCTTGGCGGAATCCCCCTGGGCTTCGTCGAGAGCCTTCTTGGCGTCCATCATGCCGGCGCCGGTCTTGTCACGCAGCGCCTTCACGTCGGCGGCTGTGTAATTAGCCATGCTTCACTCCTCACTTGTAGCGCTCAGGCTTAGGCCTGGGCGTCAGCTTCTTCGGACTTGTTTTCTTCGGATTCGGTGGCTTCGGCTTCCGCCTGGGCGGCCTCGGCTTCTGCTTCCGCAGCGGGAGCGGCTTCTTCAGCCTTGGGGGCTTCTTCGGTAGCTTCCCCGGCCGCGAGAACTTCGCGTTCCCATTCGGGCATCGCATCTTCGGTGGCGTTCTTGCCGGCGCCGCGGGCCAGGAGGCCTTCGGCTACCGCATCACCGATGACGCGGGTGAGCAGCCCGACAGCGCCAATGGCGTCGTCGTTACCCGGGATCGGGTAGGCCACTTCGTCCGGATCGCAGTTGGTGTCCAGGATGGCAACCACCGGAATGTTGAGCTTGTTCGCTTCTGAGACTGCGAGGTGTTCCTTGTTGGTGTCCACAACCCACACGGCGGAGGGCAGACGGTGCATATCGCGCAGGCCGCCGAGGGTCTTCTCCAGCTTGTCCTTTTCGCGGGACAGCATGAGGAGTTCCTTCTTGGTCAGGCCCGAGCCGGCGACATCTTCGAAGTCCATCTGCTCGAGTTCCTTGAGGCGCTCAATACGCTTGGCGACGGTCTGGAAGTTGGTGAGCATGCCGCCCAGCCAACGTTCGTTCACGTAGGGCATCCCGGTGCGTTCGGCCTGTTCCTTCACGGCTTCCTGCGCCTGCTTCTTGGTGCCCACAAAGAGGATATTTCCGCCGTGCGCCACGGTTTCCTTGACGAAATCGTAGGTGCGGTCGATATCGGCGACCGTCTTGCGCAGGTCAATAATGTAAATCGAGTTACGATCCGTGAGGATGTAACGCTTCATCTTCGGGTTCCAACGGCGGGTCTGATGCCCGAAGTGCACACCAGCTTCCAGCAGCTGGCTCATGGTGACGACAGCCATGCGGCGTCCTTTCTCAGGCGCCATCGGGGCGATGGCGCGGTATCGGTTCTTGCACGACGGCGGAATTGCCGCCGCGCCCTGGTGCCCACGAACCGCGGTTCCCCATATGCGCCACCCACTGGGAAGCCCATGCCGGGACCGATCCGCGACCCTTCTATGCGGGCACGCGTATTACGACCGGAGATAACCGGCCGCCTGTACATATTACCCCACCCGGAAAAACGGGGAACGGCGGGCAGATGTGATTTTCGCGGGAATATTGCGGTTAGGGCGTATGTGCAGACGGGGGGCCAGCGACTACACGGTGCGGGCCAGCGACTACACGGTGCGGACCAGCGACTACACGGTGCGGGACCGTCAGAGCGAGCACCGCTCGCAAACGCGCACCCGCTACGTCTCAAGATGCGGCTGAGGTTGTACAGCGTTGCCACATGACTATAGGATGACACGCATAGTTACTAACACTGCAATCTAGGAGCGACCTGCCCTATGAGAGTCCTTGAATCCAATACCTATCGCATCAAGGAAATTCTCTTTATATAAAAATGCGAGAAAGCTGTATTCTCGCACGCGTTTAGCGATGATGCGCGCCCGGAGCCTATGTCTATCTTTCTCAAGCCTCCGGGTGAGTACACCTATGTACTTTCCTAAATGGCGCGTGCGAGAGGGGTTCATGCTGCCCTGAATACGGCAAGTGGATTGATAAGGACAAGGATTTTGATAGATCCTCATATTCCCGTCCTTGATGTCGCCCATGTGCGGCGCGTTTTCGGGAAAGAAAAATTTGTTGCAGTTGAAGATGTGTCCCTCCAGGTCCAGGCAGGCCAGGTGCATGCCCTACTCGGTCCGAACGGGGCTGGGAAAACCACAACGGTGCGGATGTGCGCCACCTTGCTGGCTCCCACGTCGGGACAGGTGCGGATCGCGGGGATTGACGCGGTGCGCCATCCGGAGAAGGCACGCTCGCGCCTGGGTCTGGTGCTAGGCGGCGACCTCGGGTTTTATCCCCGGGCTACGGCGCGCGATAATCTCCTCTATTTCGCTGACCTGCAAGGGGTGGCGAGCGGGCAGCGGCGCGGCGTCGTCGCTGATGTTCTTGAGCGTGTCAAGCTCACCGATTCTGCCGGGTCTAAGGTGGGCCAGTTTTCGCGCGGGATGCGCCAGCGTCTCCACCTGGCGCGCGCCTTATTGGGCGCCCCGCCACTCCTCCTTCTTGACGAACCGACCACGGGGCTGGACCCCGACGTCGCGCTGACGGTGCGCGATATTATCCGCGACGTTGCCGCAGGCGGCACCGCAGTGCTCCTCACCTCGCATTCCATGCCGGAGGTCGAAGAGCTGGCGGATATCATCACCGTCATCGGCGCAGGAAAAATCGCGGTGCGCGGCAGCGTTCGCGATATTGCGGACTATGCCGGGGTTGGTGCAACCACAACGTTCACGCTGGGTGCGCGCAAGGCAGATATTTTCGCGAGCCTCGAAACTGAGTTCCCGGACGCAGTGGTGCAGCGCCGTCCGCGCGCGGGCAATTGGGCGGTCACGATCTATTGGGATGCGTGCGCCGGTGCGCGGGCCGAACGCTTGGTGGCGCTGCTCGGGCACGAGCCGGAGGACCTGGTGACCCGCCCGGCCTCGCTGGAGGAAACGTATCTCGCGCTGGCAGATGGGTTGGCGCGGTGATCCGGCAGTTACGTATGAGCGCTTTTCATGTGCGCCAATTTGTGTCGGTCCCCTATTTCATCCAGCTCATGGTGACGACGACGCTCGCCACCGCACTGGTGCAATTCCTAAGTTTCCGAGCTTTCGGGACTATGAGCGCGACGCAGGGGTGGGTGCGTGCCGGGATTATCGGCATGTGGACCACGGCCACCTGCGCCGCCGGAATTATTGGTTTCGAGCGCTATAAGGGCACCCTCGTCTACCTGGTGAGCGCGCCGATTGGTGCGCTATGGAGCGTAGCCGCGGTGGTGGCATCGGCCGGCTCCTTCGGCCTGGCGGCATTCCCGGTGGCCTGGACGACGTGGGCCCTGTGCTCCGCCTCAGTTACCTTTACTGCACCGTCCTGGGGATTTGCGTGCGGCGTCCTTCTGCTATGGATGGGGTGCCTGAGCGTGTCCTTCGTCATCGCCGCACTTTTCGTGCTCACCCCGAACGCGATTAGTTACGAAGGTCTGCTTCTGGTTCCGATGTTTTTGGCGTCCGGGATTCTTTTTACGACGACGGCGCCACCTGCGTGGCTGGCCTATCTCTCCCTCTTCGTACCCCTCTCGATGCCCACCTCCCTACTCTTCGGAGAGGTTATTACCTGGAGTGACGTGGCGATCTGGGCGGTCGTGCTGGGTACGTGGCTCGCGGTGGCGGGAGTGGCGGGTAGCGCGGCGCTGCGCCGTGCTACCCGCTCCGGGACTTTGGAGGTGATGTGATGCTGACGCGTTATCGTTCGATTATTCGGGTCTCCTGGGCTTCCTCGGTAACCTTTGCGACGGTGGGGACAGCGGTAACCACCCTCCTGGTGCTTCCGCTCCTCGACGTGCTTTTTGACGTGGTGCTCGGCAATGATGTGGGAACCCCGGACCTGGTGCGCACCGGCTATGCCGCGGCGCTGGTTGCTTTGGCCACGTCAGTGGCTTCCGGAGTGGTCAGCGCGGTGGCAACCGACCGGGCGCTGGGGATCTTCCAGGAAGTTCACCTGCGCCGTCGTTTCGACGTGGTGTACTGGGTGGCGGTAACTACCGTTCCATGTTTCTTGGCGGTCTCCACCGGTATTGCGGCCATCGGCGCTGTCTTCCTCCTCTCCCCTGACAAAGATGCGCTGCTGCTGGGGCGCGTAGCGCTCTTAGCGGTGGCTGCTTTGGTATGCGGGGTGCTGCTCGGAGTGGCGGCGGCCGGGATTGGGGTGGATCTTCCCGACCCGTATCTGGGGGCGACGCTACTCGCGACATTCCTGCCGGTGTTCACCGGGGTGATTGTGCCTCTCGAGTACTATCCGCCCGTGCTGGCAGCACTAGCGAATGCCGTCCCACTCTCGGGAACCATTGCTGGTATCGCTGAGACGGCCGGGTGGCTGGTAGTCCGCGATATTGCAGTCGCGGCGACCTGGGCGGGTGTTGGTGTGATAGCGACCCGCCATGCGGTGGCCCGACTACGTTCGGGTATACGGAGGGATGTTGTATGAGTTTTCTGGGTTTTGATGAACGTTGGGCAGCCTACCTGAAAGTCGCGGAAATGAACCTTGGCGGCGGCGCGCGAGTGCACGGCGGGCGGATTGCCGCGGTACATCGCGGCGCCGTTGAGGTGCTTCTCGTTGATGAGACCGGTGCGCCCGACGGGGCTGCGCATGGTGCGCCGGACGGGGCGCCGGTGCGTATTGACCTCGATATTCCGGGCCACTGCCAAGATAGTGAATCCTGGCCGCCGGTGGTGGGTGACTGGGTAGGCGTGGATGATGCCGGGCATATTCTCGACATTTTGCCGCGCCGTACCTACCTCACCCGCCCGTCGGTGGGCCGAGCCGCTCTCGAGCAACCTATCTGCGCGAATATTGATGTGGTTCTCATTGTGGAACCCGTGGTGCCAGCAGCCAGTCGCGGGCGTATCGAACGTTTCGTGGCCCTGGCCCACGCGAGCGGGGCCCGCCCCTGGCTGGTGCTCACGAAGGCGGACCTAGCAAACCCGGCAGATCTCCAGGAGCTGGGTGAAGGGTGCGAAGAAGTGCTTGCGCTTGATGCACGCTCAGCTGCGGACGTGGCGCGACTCGTTGAGCTCCTCTCCGGCACGGTCGTGGTGGTGGGGCGCTCCGGCGCGGGGAAATCCACCCTCACCAATACCTTGCTCGGAGCCACCCAGACGGTGGGAACGGTGCGCGAAAGCGATCATAAGGGTCGGCACACCACCACCGGGCGCCAGCTGGTTTGCGGAGAACACTTCGCGGTCATCGACACTCCCGGGGTGCGCGCTTTAGGCGCCACGATGGACACGGAGGCGATTGCGGATACCTTCGCGGATATTCGCGCCTTAGCTACTTCGTGCCATTTCGCGAATTGTAGCCACGGAAGTGAGCCGGGGTGCGCGGTGCGCGACGCATGTGCGAGCGGGGCTTTGGATGCGGACCGGCTGGAGCGCTATCTGCGGATGATGGCGGAGGCGGAGCGGTTACGTTCCCGCAGCAATGCACGAACGGCGCGGAGCCAGGACCGCCACGCTTCGAAAGAGAATACCCGCGGGCGGCGTGAAACGATGCGCCTGAAAGGTAAAAACCGCGGATAACAGCGCAAAACCCGAGTGAACGCCCAGATATAAGCCAGAACTATCCACAGGATGCTGGGACGCATCGACTATCCACAGCCTGCGGTTGCCCTCTGGCGGGCGAGTCTTGTCCAGGGCATGCTCAGCCCTATGAAGACTCTCAGGATTTTTGCGACTCAATTCCCCGGTGCGCGCTGTGGCCCGAGCACCAGCACTCACACCGGCACCCGTGCTCGGGCCACAATCCGCTCCCGCTCCCGTGCGGGGCGCATAATCGTGGCACGCTGCCTGGCTGCGGCAGGCGCGGCTCTTACCCTGGTGGCGAGCCTTATTTCAGAATCGGCATCTGGCACGGTGGCGGCGTCGTCGGATAACACCCCCGAGCAGGCCGCGACCTCGACAACGGATAGCGAGCCGGAAACACCGCTTACGTCCACCCCTATGGCGGAAGCCAGCAATGTCACTCATACGAAGGCTACGCAACCCCGCGCCACTGGCTTCCGTTCCCCCACCGGTAGCGCGCCGGTGGTGACCCGGCCCTTTGATCCGCCCGAGCACAATTGGCTGCCCGGGCATCGCGGTGTCGATGTAGAGCTTCCAGCGGGGAGTCCGGTGCTGGCTGCTGGCTCGGGCACCGTGGTGTATGCCGGGATGCTCGCGGACAGGCCGGTGATTTCTATTGAACACGCCAATGGCCTGCGCACCACCTATGAACCCGTGGAGCCGAGCGTGCACCGCGGGGATACCGTAAGCGCCGGGACCGTGATTGGGACGTTGCTGGCCGGTCATGAGGATGGCGGGCGCTTCCCCGGGGATGTTTTGCACTGGGGCGCACGGCGCGGGAAAACCTATATTGACCCGCTCTCACTCCTCTACCGGCGTGAGATCCGCCTGTACCCGTGATAACCGTGACGCTTCAGTGATACTTCTACGGTGCTTTAGGGATGCTTCTGTGGTGCTTCAGGGATGCTTCTGGTAAGGATTCTTTAGGCCCGCGGGTGGGCCTGCGCGAAAGCAGCACGGAGCCTGTCGGCGCTGACGTGGGTGTAGCGCTGCGTGGTTTGCAGGGAGGAGTGACCGAGGATCTCTTGGACGCTGCGCAGGTCCGAGCCGCCGTTGAGGAGATGCGTGGCGGCGGAATGGCGCAAATCGTGGGGGGTAATATCGGGCACTCCGGCGCGGCTGGCCGCACGGTGCACGACGTCGCGCAGCGAGCGCGGGTTGAGGCGCCTACCTTGCGCCCCCAAAAAGAGAGCCCGGGTCGGTTCTTTCATCAGAGCGGCACGCGCAGGTAGGTATTCTTGCACGGCCCGCATGGCCGGCACCCCGTACGGGACCACGCGTTCCTTATTTCCTTTTCCGACGACGCGCACCGTCAAATCAGGGCGAACCTGGTCAATATCCAAGGAACATACTTCGCTCACGCGCAAACCCGCCGCGTACATGAGCTCAAGGGCCGCCCAGTCCCGGTAGGCGAGAGCTTCTCCTCTCTCAACCGCGTGGCTTTTCGCGTTGTTGAGCAATTGTTGGGCCTGGTGCTCGTTGAGAACATGAGGGAGCTCGTTGGTCACCCGAGGTGATTTCAGCCGCGCTGCCGCATCCGACGCGGTATAGCCGCACCGGTATGCCCAGGAACTAAAAGTGCGTATCGCGGCCGATTGCCGAGCCATCGAAGCCAAAGCGCTACCGTGTTCGCGCGAATGGGCTAGCCAAGCCCGCAGGTCAGCAAGATCCAGGTGTTCAAGGTCAATATCAAGGTCGGATAAGTCCTCATCCCCCGCTTTGTTTCCGGTGGATAGCTCGTGGAGAAAAGTGAGGAGGGAGAGCACCTCGTGCAGATAGGCGCGGATCGTATGTTCGGAGTATCCGCGGCGCAGCCGCAATTCTCGCTCATAACGTTCCAAGATATCTGCTACTCGCATGCTCCCCAGTTTATGCCAGTCTCAGGAGGCGCGCTGCCGGCTCGCTTCCCGGGCCTGGGGAGTCAGCCGCCACTTCCCTCCCCGACTTTCCGCAATTCCCGCTACCTCGAGTTTCCCGAGGGCCGCCATCACCTCAGCAAATCCCATTCCCGCGGTCTGCGCTATTTTATCCAGCGGCTGGTAATTACGAGCCGGTAGTGCATCGCGCACCCGCACCGCCCGCGGATCCCCGGCAAGCGGATCGGTGACGGCCAGCCCGAGCCCTAATTGCACCCCGCTGGCAAGGGCATGAGTGACCGTCCGGCTTGCTGCCCCGCTATGGTCACGAGCCGCCCCGTTTCCCTGCGCCGCAGTCCGAGTGCGATTGACGTGGAGGAGTTGCTGACCAGCGTTAAAGCCGAGCATTTCCACAATATCTTCCACCCGGGTAATGCACACCGCTCCTTCCCGCAGCAGCCGGTGACAGCCCGTTGAACACATGGCGTAAATGGAACCGGGTACTGCCCCGACCGGGATACCGTAGGTATGGGCGTGCCCCGCGGTATTAATGGCGCCTGACCTATAGGGAGCTTCAATAACAACAACGGCTTGCGATAGGCCCGCAATGATCCGGTTTCGGGCCAGGAAACGGTGCCGGTGGGGAGCATTGCCCGGTGCCGTTTCTGAAAGGGCAAGCCCGCCGGTATCAAGAATTCGCGCGAAGAGTTCCTGGTGGGCTTTGGGATAGGGACGGTTGATCCCGCTGGCGAAAACCACCGCGGTCGGAGCATTCGCGAGCACGGCGCCACGGTGGGCAGCCGCATCAATACCCATGGCTCCCCCGGAAACAATAAGGGCACCGCGTTCAGCCAGCTCGTAACTAAAATCAGTGGCGATCTTTTCACCATAGTCGGTAGCGGCGCGTGAGCCCACCATCGCGAGCGCGGGGCGATCCAGCGCCGCAATATTTCCTTTCCACCACAGCCCCAGCGGACGTTGTTCCCCGAGTTGCGCTAAGGATTGCGGCCAGGTGGGGCTACCCGGGTAGGTAAACCCGTAGCCTCGGTTGAGCAGTTCTCGGTCACGCGCAAAGCCCTGTGCATCGTACCGGGCGCCCCAGCGGCTAGCTGCCGCACGCAACTGTTCAGGAACCGGGGCGCCTGCGCGTGCTTCTTCGAGCCAGGCAAGCGCTCCGGCGTAACCGAGATTGTCGGTGAGTGCAACGGCGTGGTAGTCCTCCCCTTCGGCCAAGCGTGTCCATGCCATTGCGGCGGTTTCTTCTTCCCAACCGGCAGCGTCTGTGCCGGTGGTTTCCGGGTGGGCCGCTCCCGTTCCGGTAGTTCCCGGGTGAGCAGCTCCCGTTACGTCGCTGCTGGTCCGGGGTGTTTTATCCTCCGTCATAGCCAGAATTTCCTTTCCCGCGCAGGGCGAACGCCCCGGCAACGTCGTCGGTTGTGGGTTGTGTATGGCCGGCTAAGTCTGCGAGGGTCCAGGCAACTCGCAGGATTTTATCCGCGGCTCGCATGCTAATGAGGCCGCGGGTGAGGGCCTCACTCAGAGTCGTGCTTGAGCTAGCTGCTAACTGAGTGTGGGCCCGGAGCCAGGTGCCCGGTATCGCGGCGTTAACATCCCAGGTTTCGCCGCGGAAGCGGTAGTGTTGGCGTTCGCGTGCTTCGCGCACCCGCGCGGCCACCGTTTCACTGCTATCTCCGCTATGACCCGCGGCTAATTCCGCCCGGCTCGGCCTGGGCAGATTCACCATGAGATCGATGCGGTCCCGGAGCGGACCTCCAATACGGTGCTGATAGTGGGCGCGGTCCGCTCCCGAACAGGTGCAGGAGGTCGGGGAATCTAGTAGCCTTCCGCACCGGCACGGGTTTCCTGCTGCTACCAGTTGGAAACGAGCCGGGAAGCATACCGAGCCTTGGGCGCGGTGAATATGTATTTCTCCCGATTCCATGGGTTCGCGTAGGGACTGGATAGCCCGGGTGGTGAATTCGGGAAGTTCATCGAGGAAAAGTACGCCGTGGTGCGCGAGGGAAATGGCACCGGGGCGGGGCCGGCTTCCGCCTCCCACCAGGGCGGTGGCACTGGACGTGTGATGGGGCGCCACGTAGGGAGGCCGGGTGGTGATCTCCTCGAATTGCCCCACAATGGAGCGAATACTCGCGCTTTCTACCGCTTGAGCGCGGGTGAGAGGCGGCATGATTCCCGGTAGGCGGGTGGCCAGCATCGATTTACCCACTCCTGGTGCCCCGATCATGAGGAGGTGGTGACTTCCCGCGGCTGCTATTTCCAAGGCGTGGCGGGCCAGGTATTGGCCCCGCACCTCCGAGAGGTCGCCCATATCAGTGCTGGTGCGAGGCTGGGCTACCGGCACAGGTGGAGGCGGTGGTACCGGGTCACTGGCCGCTCCCAGGCGCTGGGCGATCTGGGTAATATGCCATATTTCTCCCACCTGGATCTGGGCGAGCTCAGCTTCCGCCCCGCAACCGTGGGGAACGATGGCGTGCTGGAAGCCGTGGTGGGCGGCGCCCAGCACACACGGTAATACTCCCCGCACCGGGCGTACCGATCCATCCAGCCCTAATTCACCCAGGAAAACCGTGCCGGGTGGCAGGTGCTTGTGGGCTTGCGCAGCGAGGATGGCGGCAGCAATCGCCACATCAAAAGCGGTGCCGACTTTCGGGGTATCTGCCGGGGATAGATTGACGGTGACGCGCCCGGCCGGGAAGCTGATCCGGGCGGCGGCGAAAGCGGCCCGGATGCGTTCGCGTGATTCGCTCACCGCCGCATCGGGCAGACCCACAATCGTGAAATTCGGCAGCCCTGAAAGGATCGCTACTTCCACCCGGATGGGCAGGCCCTGGACCCCGAGTATCGAGACGGTATGGGAGGTGCCAATCATGAGGCATTCCGCAGATGCTCGATGGTAACGGGACCACAGGTGGGCACGGTGACAGCCACGATATCCACCGCGAGATCAGGGTAGTGCGCGCCATCAGCGTGGAGCCACCGTGCCAGGAGGCAACGGAGCCTGCGATATTTTTCGGGGCTGACGGCCAGCGGTGCCGGCACCGTATTGTGCCCGCGCCGGGTTTTCACCTCAACCGCTACCAACGCACCGCTGGGTTCTTCGCGGCATATCAGGTCAATTTCCCCGCGCCGGCATCTCCAATTCTGGACCAGCACCTGGTAGCCGTGCTCCCGCACATATGCGGCGGCCACGCTTTCTCCCCACTCCCCTAGCTCCCGGGTGGTGGCGGAAGCCGAAAGTGGGGCAAGCTCGCTGCGGGCGATGCTGGCATGCAAAGTTTCACACTGGTACATGCCCCTAGTGTGGCGCGGATATTACCGATGGTGGCTCGAGGGGTGCGTGGCTGGGGATAGCGTCGTCGTTTCAGAAACCTGTGGATAAAAGCGAGCTCCCCTGGAACTCACAACGCAACAGCCCCCAATTAAAGAGAGGAGCCGGGAAGATCGAGTTCGCGGGTAATATCGGTCTGGTTGAGCTCTTCAATATTGACGTCTTTGAAGGTCACCACGCGTACCGAGCGGATGAACCGGGAGGTGCGGTAGATATCCCACACCCACGCGTCGGTGAGATTCACTTCGAAGAACACATCCCCGGCCGTGGAGGATCGCACTTTCACGTCTACGTCGTTGGCGAGGTAGAAACGCCGTTCGGTTTCCACCACGTACCGAAAAATCTTCACAACATCGCGGTACTCGCGATATAACGCGAGTTCCAGTTCGGCTTCGTAGCCGTCAATCTCGCTCATTATTCACTCCTTACCGCGGGCAAATGCCACGACATTCGATGATACGGGCTCGGCCCCACCTGCGCGATGGCATCGAGGTGGGAGGGCGTACCGTACCCCTTGTTATGTTCCCAATCGTAATCGGGAAATTCTTTCGCGAGCGCCTCCATGTAGCGGTCTCGTTCAACTTTAGCGACGACGGACGCCGCGGCAACCCCGGCGCAGGAAGCATCCCCTTTAATCACGGTGGTGACCGGAAGTTGCGGGACGGTCGGTTCGGCATCGAAAAGGGAATCCTGGGCCCACCAATTGTGCTTTCCGTCAAGAAGAACGGCATCGGGGCACAATCCGACTTTTTCCAGCTGGGCGAGGGCGTCCGCGGCGGCGCAGCGCAAGGCTTCAATAATTCCGACCTGATCGATAACGCTAGCGGGGGCGCTTCCTACCGCAACCGCGAGCGGCCAATCACGAGCAGCCTGGTAGATCGTTTCGCGGCGGTGCGCGCTTAACATTTTCGAATCGCGTAATCCGGGCGGGAAAGCATCCGGAGTGCTCCCGTCCAGGAGGGCAATACCCACGCAGACCGGCCCGGCGATGGCGCCGCGACCCACCTCATCCACGGCGGCGAGAATACGCCCGCCGCGTGCCTGGAGCCGAGCCAACAGTTCTTTTTCAACGGTGCGATCAGGTTCCTGCACGCGTACTACCTGCCCTGCCCGGAGAGCGTGGCGCGAGGCAGCCCCGGCTGGGCCGCCGTGGCCGCGTATAAGGAGCGCGGATCAACAGGGTTCTCCGGCAGCGCAACCCGTACACTTGCCGGCGCGGCAGGTTCGGGAACCCCGGCGAAGACGTGGCTCATATCAGGTAGGCGCCCGTGGCGGCTCCACGGAGCAAAAACGTACCAGGCCCGGCCCACCACGTTATCTACCGGCACGAATCCGTTTCCGGATTCGCGCTGATGCCACCGCGAATCCTTCGAATTAGCGCGGTTATCCCCCATCATCCACAGGTACCCTTCCGGGACCTTCACCTCAAATTTCTGCAAGGAGGGTGAAACCCCGTAATTGAGATATTCCTCCGTGATCGGCACGCCGTTGACCTGCAAACGGCCATCTTCCCCGCAGCAGCTGACGGTATCCCCACCCTTCGCGATAATTCGTTTCACCAGGTAGTGACCAGAATCCGCCGGGAGAAGCCCGATGCCTTGCAGGATACGAGTGCCGGTTTGGGCAATCCAGGAGCGGTTTTCTTCCACATCATCCAGCCAGCCGCCCGGGTCCACAAAGACCACGATATCGCCGCGGCGTAAGTCCTCATTATCGGTCACCATGCGGTTGACGAAGAACTTGTCCCCGGTACTCAGCGTGGTTTCCATGGAACCAGAAGGCACGTTAAAAGCTTGGATAAAGAAGGTTTTGATAATGACGGAGACCAGAAGAACGACGGCGACAGTGAGGGCCATCTCCACTACGCTACGCAAGCGTGAATTACGCACGGGGGCTTCCCGGGTCTCAGCATCGGGGCGCACCGGGGCAACCTCAGGAGGGTACGAGGGCGGCTGCTCCATATTGGCAGCGGAGGGCTGACCGTCCGTGGTATTCATGGTGACTCCTCCGTGGTTGACATGTGCTTCCGCCCGGGCCAGATCATCTCGCAAAGCTTCGGCATAGAGGCCTTCATCTGCGTTGGAGAGCTGCTCCGTGAGCGTCAGCCGTAAGCGGGCTTCAGCTGAATTTATCTTAGCCGGCCCCTTCGACACGTTTTTTGCCCCGTTGGACTCCGGTGGTGCGGACGAGCAAGGCGCCGGCTCTGGCGCTGGTGCTGGTGTTGCTGAGGTGTGCCCCGTTGCGGGGTGCGCGGCTGGAGCAGCGGCGGCGGAAGCAACAGGAGCCCCGGTGAAAGCGACGGGACCGGCGGCGGGAGCAATGGTGGCAGCGTCAGGAGTGGCCCCGGAGGCGGGTGACTCCTCCGCATCAAATAGCTCATCAAGATCCGGTAGCTCATCCGCATCCGCGGCCACTGACGGTTCGAGGAACGCCGGGGCCTCGAGCGGCTCCGGCAGCTCAGGTGAGGTAGGGGTGGAGGTAGGGGTAGCGGCCCGGCGACCGCGAATCTGGCTCCAGGAGGTCCGCCCTGCTGGCCACCGCGAGGCATCCTTCGATGCCCGTGACCCGCCTGACGTGCCCTCGCCCATACGCCCCTCCGCCCTGGATTAGATAAAAGATACGCGTATTCCATGCTACCAGCGCACGTGAGCGTACCTAGGGTTATCCGCGCCGTCGCGCCACGCTATTTTGGGCAGGCTCCAGGAATGCTCCAGCCCTCGCTCACGGTTGGGGTATATAGGGGTCTAGAGGGGGCTATAGGACACTTGGGGCTGCGGATTGTTTATCGGCTATCTCCGGTTAGTGGCGGATACCGGGGATAATTGGCGGTTACCGTGGGTTAGTTGCCAGGATCCACGCGGGTAGAAAAATGGACCCGCACCGAGATGCGGGTCCATATGTGAACGAGAAGTTCGTACCGTTCCTTACTTGGAATCGGTGCGACGTTCGCGAATCTTCGCTGCCTTACCGTGGCGATCACGCAGGTAGTACAGCTTGGCGCGACGCACGCGACCGCGGGTAATCACTTCGATTGATTCGATGGAAGGCGAATGCACCGGGAACTTACGTTCCACGCCCACCCCGAAGGAAATCTTGCGGACATCGAAGGTGGCGCGCAGGCCATCACCCTGGCGGGCGATAACAACACCCTGGAACGCCTGGGTACGGGTGCGGTTACCTTCCACGACGCGCACGTTCACACGCACGGTGTCACCGGCGCGGAAATCGGGGATATCGTCGCGCAAACGCGAAGCATCAACTACATCAAGAGTCTGCATTATTCATTCACTTTCCGCCTCTGCACGCAGGCCAGGGGCGCTGTTATCGGTTAAGATCTCGCCGATGCGCGACCCCCTGCGGCAGGCTCAGCGCATTATGAAAGCGAGGAAACTCCACTATTATGCCACAGTCAGCGGACAGGCAAAAATAAGATCCGAGTTGACTACCTCACCCACCTGGAATTCTCGGGTTGCGACCTTTCGGAAGCCGCAGCGTTTGTAGAAGCGTTGAGCGCGCCGGTTGTCTTTATTCGTTCCGAGCCACAGGTAGGGTGCTGGTGCTGAATCGGCGTCCGAGATTCGGGCCCGGCATGCCTCCACCGTTGCCCGCCAGAGCAGATCCGCTACCCCGCTCCCGTGCCAGCTGCGCTCCACATAGAACTTAGATAGCTCGAGCAACGGGCCGTCTCGATCCGGAAGATGCACGAATGGCGCACCGTCCTCACGCCCGGCTACGTCGTCGCCCCCTATTCCCACCACGCTATCGGGCAGCAAAGTGAGACTGTACCCCAGCAATTCCCTGCGCGACTCTCCACTGGCGGCACGCACCACCACCGCCATCCAATGCGGATCAGCAAGGTAGTTTTCGAAAGCTGCGACGGAGAGGTTCTCGGTCACGAAAGCGGCGATATCCGCCTCGCTGAGGTAACGCGGGCACGCATCGGGGAAGGTGCGAGTGGCCAGCTCAGCCAGCTCGGTTGCGGTGCGCCGTCGCGCCCCGTGCAGTCGCGCCCCGTCTGGGAACGCACCGTCCGGGAACGCACCGTCCGGTTGCGCCCCGTCGCCAGAAACGACGGCGCCAGCAGCCCCCAGCACCTCAGTATCCACCGCTACCGGATGGGGGTCACTGGTGCGCCATACGTAGCCTGCCGCGCCAAGCGCCGGTCGGTCGTGTTTGTCCAGCTGCGAGGTATCCAGCTCCGCGATCATATCGGGACGGCGCGCGGCGGTGCGCGCAATAGCTTCGTCGCGCCGGTAACGCGCCACCGCCCCGTGGTTACCGCTCAGCAGCACGGCTGGCACCTCGAGCTCGCGCCAGCTAACGGGGCGGGTGTAGACGCGGTACTCGAGCAGGCCGGCCGCGCCGTGTGATTCTTCCACGAGGGACTCTGGGTTACCCACCATGCCGGGAATGAGGCGGGTAACGGCCTCCACGAGAGCCACTGCCGCCACTTCCCCACCGTTGAGGACATAGTCCCCGAGGGAAAACTCCTCCACGCGCACCCCGTGCCCGCGGTAATGTTCAGCTACCCGCGCATCGATTCCCTCGTAGCGCCCGCAGGCGATGATGATGCGTTCCCGGGTTGCCAGGTCTTCCACGAGGCGCTGGGTGAGGGGCCGCCCGGAGGGGGTGGGAATAGCGAGGGTGATTGTTTCCGGGGCGCTCGGACCGATAAGATCATCGAGCGCACGGCCCCAGACGTCAGGTTTCATGACCATGCCGGCCCCGCCCCCGATGGGAGTATCGTCCACGGTGCGGTGGATGTCGCTGGTCCAGTCGCGCAGATTGTGGGTGCGAATGTCGACGACGTCGCGACGGCGCGCCTTGCCCACCAGTGACAAATCGAGAACATCGAAGAATTCCGGGAAAACCGAGACAAGGTCAATGCGCAGGCCCGCCATTACTCAGCGTCCTCCGCACCGTCTTCCTCCGTAGCGTTCGCTTCGGAAGTGCTTTGCTCCGCGCCGCTTGCACCTTCGCCGCTTTCCCCCAGGCCACTTTCCCCCGCGGCGCTGAGGGCGCCGGCCAGGTCATCACCTTCCACCACAATCATGTCGTCATCGGAGAAAAGCCCGGCCGGGGCATCCACAACGATGCAATGGTCATCCAAGTCCACAGCGGTCACGATCTCACGCACGAAGGGAACGCGGGCGATGCGGCCATCAGGCTCACGCACCACCAGGACATCCTGGGCGGGGCCATTCTCCAAACCGGTGATAATTCCGAGCTCGTAGCCTTCCGGGTCGAGTACTTCCAGACCGCGTAACTCGTGGGCGTAATAGGCGTCTTCTTCAGGCTCGTCTTCATCGGTTTCCACGATGAGTCGCACCCCGCGCAGTGCTTCGGCGGTATCGCGGGTGGTTGATTCAGCGAAGAGCGCGTAGGTGACTCCCTGGTATTCGCGGGTACGGGTGATGGTGAGCGGCCCGAAATCCGCCGGATCGGTTTCTAGCTGGGTCCCGACCGCGAGGCGGCGTGCGGGTGAATCCGTGCGCACATCCAGGCGGACTTCCCCTTTGAGTCCGTGCGGCGCCCCGATAATAGCTACCGTCAGTTGCATCGTGTCCTTCTTTCAACTCCCGCACACGGCGGGCAACGGTGGTGGCTCATACAAAACCGGCCCGCAACCCCGAAAGGTTGAGGGCCGGCATGCCGCTACGTTAGTTACGATCCGTTTCGATAACGTCCACGCGCACGGAGCCTTCATCCGAAAGTGCGTTGACGACGGTACGCAGAGCCTTGGCGGTACGCCCGCCACGGCCGATCACCCGACCGAGATCGTCAGGGTTCACCCGAACTTCCAGAAGTTCGCCACGACGATTACGTGATGCCGAAACCTTGACATCATCCGGGTAATCAACAATTCCCTTGACCAGGTGTTCCAGAGCGTCCGTCAGCATTAGGCTTCCTCAGTTTCCGCTTCGGTAGCGTCGCCGGCTTCGGCTTCCCCAGCTTCGGCGGCGGCAGCAGCCGCGGCTTCCGCTTCAGCCTTCGCCTTCGCTTCGGCGGCGGCAGCACGGCGCTTTTCGGCGTCGTCCTGAACCTTCTTGACCGCTGCGGCGCGCGCTTCTTCAGCGTTCACAGTTTCCGGAACACGCAGCCGGCCTTCCTGGCCATCCTTGTATCCCTTGAACTTCTGCCAGTCACCGGTCACCTTAAGCTGCGCGAGCACAGCTTCGGTGGGCTGAGCACCCACGCCGAGCCAGTACTGGGCCCGATCAGAATCAATGCGGATGGTGGACGGCTGGGTATTCGGATCGTAGTAACCGATTTCCTCAATAACCTTGCCATCGCGCTTGACACGCGAATCCGCCACGACGATACGGTACTGGGCCGCACGGATCTTACCCATGCGCTTCAAACGAATTTTGACTGCCACTTTTGTGGTCAATCCTTTCTCATTGGGGTGGGTTACCCGGCCGGTTGGGGGACGCGCACCGTGCAACCCGTGAACACAGATGACACCGGGTTGAGAGGGACCCGGCATCTTCCAAGTACATCTAGCTATTCTGCCAGAATTTCCCAGCGGAGGGAACCAGTAATGTGTGGCTGCGCGGTGAGATCACTTACGCCGCGCCGTCCCACCGTTTCAACCTGACAAGCCCCACGGTGCCTGGCAAGATGGGAGGCGTGAATACCACCGTCTCTCCCACCGTCTCTCCCGCCGCCGCACCTGCGGGCACCGTCGCCGCCGTGGACTCCCCCGCCGCCACACCCGCGCCTACCTCGAAGTTGGTGCGCTATGCCTGGCTCTCCGTTGCGGCAGCTCTCATCACTATTGCGCTCAAAGCGGCTGGATATTGGCTCACGGGTTCGGTGGGTCTCCTCTCCGATGCCTCGGAATCGCTGGTCAATCTGGCAGCTGCGGTAGTTGCGGTGCTGGCTCTTTCCGCGGCTGCGAAACCCGCCAATGAGCGCTATACCTACGGGCGCTCGAAGGCTGAATATTTTTCTTCCGCCGTGGAAGGCGCAATGATTTTCGCGGCGGCCGGTTTTATTATTTTTTCCGCCGTTGATCGCATTATTCACCCCCAGCCGCTCTCGGACCTGGGATGGGGGCTAGGAATTGTGGCGCTTGCGTCGCTGGTCAATGGGGTTGTCGGCGCTATCCTGCTGCGCGCCGGTGCGAAGCACCGTTCCCCCACCCTGCGCGCCGACGGCAAACATCTCCTGACAGACGTGGTCACGTCCGCCGGGGTGATCGTGGGTGTGGGGCTGGTGGCGCTAACCGATCAGCCTCTTCTCGACCCCATCGTCGCTATCCTGGTCGCGGCCAATATTCTATTCACCGGGGTTAAGCTGCTGCGGGAGTCACTGGCGGGCCTTATGGACGCGGCCCTTCCCGACCCGGATACCGAGAAAATCGTGGCGATTCTGCGTTCGCATACCCGCCGTAACGTGCGTTTCCACGGGCTGCAGACCCGGGTGGCGGGGCGTGAATCGTTTTGTAATTTTGATCTGCTGGTACCCTCCACCTGGACGGTGCGCGAGGGCCACGAACTCGCCGAGGATATCGCGGAGGAATTACGCGCCGCCGTGCCCCATCTGCGTGCCCTCATCCACGTGGAGCCTCTGGAAGACCCGCGTTCCTACGAAGACATTCCGGAAGGTTACGTGCCGCTGGGTGGTATTTCTGATGCGGTTCCGGATATCGTGGTGGAGGCTTTAACCACGGGGAAGAACGACGACGCCGGTCCCTCCCAGAAATAACCACGTGGCCAAGAACAACGTAGCGGGCAAGATTCCTCCTGCCCGCTGCACCGTCGTCGTTATTTAAGGAAGCGCTTGAGCTCTTCCATACTTGCCATATCGGGCGCCGCCTGAGCTGCGCCAGGAAGCTGGGCTCCCTTGCCGAAGGCTGATCCCTGTTCGGCACGCTGCCGTGCCGCCGCGGCTTCGGCTTCCTGACGGGCCCGTTTCGCCGGATTACCCGAACGCCCCTTCTTACCGCCCGAAACGTTCTTCTTCGCGCGTTTCTGTTTGCGTGAGCCACCGCCAACGCCGGGCATACCGGGCATTCCCGGCATCCCGCCGCCGCGACTCATCTGCGTCATCATCTTCGCGGCGCCCTCAAAGCGCTGCACCAGCTGATTGACTTCCTGAACGGTGGTACCCGAACCGCGAGCGATGCGCTGACGGCGCGAGCCGTTGAGGATTTTCGGGGTACGGCGCTCGGCGGGCGTCATGGACTGGATAATGGCTTCCACGCGCCCCATCGAGGATTCATCCCACTGCTCGAGGGCTTCGCGGTACTGCCCCATTCCGGGCAGCATCCCCATGAGTTTCTTGAGGGAACCCATCCGTTTGATTTGGTTCATTTGCACGAGAAAATCATTGAGGTCGAAGGACCCCTCGCTCATTTTCTCGGAGAGTTCGCGTTGCTGTTCCTGCGTCCAGGTGGCTTCAGCCCGTTCGATGAGGGAGAGAATATCGCCCATATCGAGGATGCGCGAAGCCATGCGATCAGCGTGGAAGCGTTCGAAATCTTCCAGTTTTTCACCGGTGGAGGCGAAAAGGATCGGTTTGCCGGTCACGCCGCGCACTGAGAGCGCCGCGCCGCCGCGGGTATCACCGTCGAGCTTCGTGATAACCACTCCGGTGAAGCCAACGCCGTCTTGGAATGCCTTCGCGGTGGCGACCGCGTCCTGGCCGATCATGGCGTCGATAACGAAGAGTACTTCGTCGGGATTGACGGCGGCCCGGATATCGGCGGCCTGCTGCATGAGGACCTCGTCGATGCCCAAACGCCCGGCGGTGTCCACTACGACGGCGCCGTAGCCGTTCGCGGCAGCGTAGTCCACGCCGCTGGCGGCCACCTGGATGGGGTCACCCACCCCGTTACCGGGTTCAGGAGCCCACACATCTACCCCGGCGCGTTCGCCCACCACCTGGAGCTGTTGCACGGCGTTGGGGCGCTGCAAATCGGAGGCCACGAGGAGCGCCTTGCGGCCCCCGCGCGCGAACCAGCGCCCGAGCTTACCGGCCAGCGTGGTTTTACCCGCGCCCTGGAGGCCGGCGAGCATGACCACGGTGGGCCGCCCCTGCGCGAAATTCAGTTCCCTGGTTTGCCCGCCGAGAATCTCGATGAGTTCGTCATTAACAATTTTGACGATCTGCTGGGAGGGGTTGAGGGCCTGGGAGCGCACCGCACCGGTGGCGCGTTCGCGCACCGCGGCGGTGAACTCGCGCACCACGGGAAGCGCGACGTCGGCGTCCAGGAGGGCACGCCGAATCTCACTAATAGTGGTTTCTACATCCGCCTGGGTGAGGACACCCTTGGAGCGCAGATTCTTGAATGCACCGGAAATCCGGTCGGAAAGATTATTAAACACTGGCCAGCCTTCGCGTCAAAAACTCGTTCCATTGTAAAGCAGGGGGTGCGGTCGCGCATATGTACCGCTGGTGCGGCGGCGTGCCCGCTGGTGCGGCGGTAGGGTGCGGCGGTAGAGCTACCCGCCAACGCAGCGCCGGGATACCCGCCCGCGCATCTCTGCCCGCTCCTTGTCCCACGCGCCGCGCTTCCCACACCTAGCTCAGCAGGGAATCGACGAAACCTTCCGGATCGAAGGGGGCCAGGTCGTCCGGCCCCTCCCCCAGACCCACCAGTTTGACGGGCACGCCCAGTTCGCGCTGCACCGAAATAACGATGCCGCCCTTGGCGGTGCCGTCCAGCTTAGTGAGCACAATACCGGTCAGCCCGGTCACCTCCGCGAAAACGCGAGCCTGCTGCATCCCGTTTTGCCCCGTGGTGGCATCCAGGACGAGAAGAACTTCATTGACCGGCGCGGTACGTTCCATAACACGCTTGATCTTTCCAAGTTCGTCCATGAGCCCGGCCTTATTTTGGAGGCGTCCAGCGGTATCCACAATAACCACGTCCACTCCGGCGGCATCGGCCTGCGCTACCGCATCGAAAGCGACGGAGGCCGGATCGGCACCTTCGCGATCCGAACGCACCACATCGACTCCCACCCGGTCACCCCAGGTGACCAGCTGATCAGCTGCAGCCGCCCGGAAGGTATCAGCCGCCCCGAGCAGCACCGTGGTTCCCTGCGCGCGCAGCAGGCGCGCGAGCTTACCCACCGTGGTGGTTTTCCCGGTGCCGTTCACGCCCACCATAAGGACCGCCGCGGGATGCACTGCTCCAGAATCCGCTTCGCTGCGGGTGAGGTTGAGGGAACGATCCATATCCGGACCCACATGGCGCAGCAGTTCCTCGCGCAAAATCTCACGCACCCGCTGCGGGTCGCTGGTGCTTTCAATTTTCACCCGCGAGCGCAGGCCCTCCATGATCTCACTGGTAGCATCCAGCCCCACATCGGCCATGATGAGGGTATCTTCTAGTTCTTCCCAGTCCGCCGCGGAAAGATCCCCGCGGGAGAGAATCGCCAAGAGTGCCTGACCGAAGCCGCCCGAGCGGGCCAGCCGGGCCCGCAGGCGCTGCATTCGGGAAGGAATCGATTCGGGTTGTTCAACCGCTGGGACGGTGACAATATCCGGGGTGGCGTCACCGGCGCTTTCACCGGGGGTTTCGCCGGGCGCCTCCGCATCGGTGCCCTCCGCGGTTTCTGCCGCACCATCCCCTTCAAGAACCGGGGTATCCCGGCGTTCCAATTCCTCCCGCCGCTGGTTCTTCTTAACCAGGGAAATGACGAGGGGAACAAGGAGGAGGGCGGCAACGCCCGCGATGACAAGTGCAAGAACTACAGGATTATCCACCCCTCCAGTCTTGCAGAGGGGGGCAAGTTTTTCCACCTAGAAGGTTTTAGGCACTGCGCCGTTCGCGCTCGTCAGTATCCTCAGGCACGAAGCCTTCCGCATCATTAACGCCGCGGTTTTGCTCGCTCATACCGCCACTCGCCACGTCACTGCCCATATCCACGATCAGCGTTTCTTCCAGCTCCACCGTGATATCTGCACCGTGGCCTTCTTCCGGTGCCTCCACGGCGCCATCCACAAGGTCAGCACCGTCCGCACTGTCCGCGGCATCCGCACCCTCCACACCTTCCACGACTTCTGCGACGCCCGCACCCTCCACTTCCGCGGGGTTCTCTTCATCGGCGGTCACGGCGCGCCGGCGCAGCGGCGGGGCCGGAATACGAGCCCGCAACTTTTCACTATTGCGGCGCACCGTTTCCGAGATTTCACGCTCCGTTTCCCGCGCGCGGTCAAAGTGCTCATCGAGGGTTTCGGAAGTGATATAGGCTTCGGATTCGTGCGCGAAAGCCTCGAACATATCGTCTACCGCCGTATCGTGGTGGACGATGTCATAGGTGTCCATATCGAGTTCATCAGAGCGCCACGCGTCAAAAGATTCCGCGACGGATGTTCCAGCGCTTTTCCCGGAATTCCGCGCAAAGGACAGGGCATACACCAGCGCTGCGGCAGCGATAATGATGGCGATTACAACGATGATAAGGGGCACGGTCTCATTATGAGAATTTTTGGGGCGGACGGCTACCTCCAACCCGCCCGCGAGCGGAATTGTTACCGAACTGCAACGTAAGTCTCATTGTTCGCGCAGCTCAGACATGCGCTGGGAGACCACGGTGGATACCCCGTCTTCACGCATCGCCACCCCGTACAGAGCATCGGCGATTTCCATGGTGCGTTTCTGGTGGGTGATGACCAGGAGCTGGGAAGAGCGCTGCAATTCCCGGAAGATCTCGAGAAGGCGCCCCAGATTGACATCATCGAGGGCAGCCTCCACCTCGTCCATCACATAGAACGGGGAGGGGCGAGCCATAAAGATCGCCACGAGGAAAGCAATGGCGGTGAGCGAGCGTTCCCCGCCCGAAAGGAGGGACAGCCGCTTGACGCGTTTACCCGGTGGGCGCGCTTCAATTTCCACCCCGGTGGTCAGCACGTTCTCCGGGTCAGTAATAATGAGGTGCCCTTCCCCGCCCGGGAAAAGGCGGGAAAAAACCTGCTCGAAACGGACGCTAATATCACTGAGCGCTGCTTTCATAACGAGGGTGACTCGTTCATCAAGCTCCGCCACAATATCGAGAAGGTCTGCGCGGGTTTTCTTTAGGTCATCAAGTTGCTGAGCCAGGTACTTTTGGCGTTCTTCCAGCGCGGCGTGTTCCTCGAGGGCGAGTGGGTTAATGGTGCCCAGCCGTGCGAGGGCACGCTGCGCCGTAGCCAGGCGCCGTTCCTGTTCGGCTCGCACGTAGGGCACCGCACCGTCCTCGGTGGGTACTTGGATATGCGGTCCGAATTCTTCGACGAGGGTAGTGCTATCGACGCCCAGGTCCTCGAGGGCACGGGTGGCCAGCTGCTCGTATTCCATGCGGGCGCGGGCGGTCGCCAGTTCGCGGGCGTGGGTCGAATCTGCGAGCTCGCGTTCGCGGGTGCGCAGCTGATCGACGCGTTCGCGTAGGTGCGTGAGCTGCCCCTCGGCGCCGTGTTGTTCTTCTTCTACCCGACGACGCCGCTCGGCCACTTCGGCACGCAGGCTGCGCACGTGACCTAAGGCGCGCACCGCCCCGGCTGCGACCTGCCCCGCCAACACCGCATGCTGGCCACGGACCTGGCGAGCGCGTTCTTCCCGCTCAATACGTTCGCGGGCCAGCCGGGCCCGGTTATCCAGGGCATCGGCGCGCCCACTCAGAGCCCGGAAGCGTTCTTCGGCGGTGCGCAGCGCCAACCGAGCCTCCGTTTCCTGTTTGCGGGCTCCCACGGCGGCCTCATGAGCGCTATCGCGCTGCTGAGAGAGCCGGGCAAGTTCGCCATCATCGGGAATATCGGCAGTATTTTCTTCAGGCTCCGCGAAGCTATCCAGCTCTGCCTGCCGGGCGGCGATATCTTCCCGTAAGGAGGCGGCGCGGGCGACGGCGCGTTCTTCATCGGCGCGGGCCGCGGAGAGGGCCTGGCGCAGGGCTCCCAATTGGGCAGTTGCGGCTGCTAGGTTAGAATCGCGCGCCGTCAGTTCGCTCCCGGATGCTTCGGCGCGGGCGCGGGCATCTTCTTCAGCGTTCTCCGCTTTCCGGAGCGCCGCGGCTGCCTCATCGGCGGCGGTGGCGGCGGCATCAAGCTGCTCGGAGGCATCCTGGTAGGCGGCTTGGCGGGCGAGGGTGGCAGCGGCGGTGGCCTCTCCCCCGGTAGCGGTGCAGGCGGTGATAATATCTCCGCTCCGTGTCACCGCGCGGGGCGCCCCGGCACTCACGAGCTGGCGGGCGGTCACAAGATCGGCAGTGAGGGCGGTGCCCGCCAGGAGCTGTGTGAGGAGGCCAGCTAGATCGCTGCCTGCCCGGGACCCGCTCACCACTGCCAGGGCGTGCACGGCGGCATCCGGATCTGGGCGCACCGTTTCGAAAGCAGCATTGAGCGCAGCTTCGCGCGCGGCGGCTGCGGCGTCGTCGTTCTTCCCTCCCGCAATGGTGAGGGTGAGGCGCCCGGCTTGCGCCTGTGCGGCGCCCCGCAAAATATCGACGGCACTGTTCAAATCGTCCACCATCGCTCCGGCAGCGGCGCCCGCGAGCGCATTTTCCGCCGCGCTTTCCCAACCGCGTTCCACGTGGAGGTGGTCGCGCAACAGGGCCGCACCGTGCTCGATGGCCCAAGCGGTGGCGTCTTCGGGTTCCAGCGAGAGCGCAAGGGTATCGACAATCGCTTGTAAGCGCGCCATCTCTTCGCGGGCCCGCGCCTCGTTTGCGCGGGCTTCTTCCACGGCGGCGCGGGCCGCGAGATGAGCCCGAGTATGTTCTTCGTGGGTGGTGGCGAGGGTATCGTCCCCGGCGGAGGTGGCAACGAGTTCTTCTTCGATATCCGTGACCTGCACGCTAGTGGTTTGCACGCGCTGGCGCGCGGCCGCCACGTCCTTATCCACGCGTTCAACTTCGGCCTGGAGGGCCTCGAGCCGAGAGCGCACCGCGGAAACTTTCCCGGCCCGGCGCGCGGCGTTCTCCCGCGCGTCAGCACGGGCACGGCTCGCCTGGTTATAGGCGCGCTCAGCAGCAGCTTCCGCGCCTTCGGTTTCCTCACGCTGGGTGAGTACGGTGCGCAGGGCGTCCTGGGCCTCGCGCACGCGCCCCTCTAGTTCTTCTTCTTCGGCGCGGGCCCGGACGGCGCGGGCCTGGAGCTCCTCGGGGTCATCTTGGCCGCCCCGTGCCGGCATGGCGCTCAGGGTGCGTTCGCGTTCGCGCGCCAGTTCGTCCATGGCACGGAATCGTTCCTCGAGGGAAGCGAGTCGCTCGGAGCTATCGCGCAACGCAGAGAGTTGGGGGCTCAGGCGCGCGTGGTGTTCTTCTGCCGTGGCGAGGGCGGCGCGGGCCTGGGTGAGGGCCGATTGGTTTTCTTCACGCAGCTGGGCGGTGCGGTGATCTTCGGCGGCCCCGGCTTCCAGCCGCGCCTGCGCCTGGGCTAGATCATCGGCGAGGAGGCGGGCCCGCGCATCACGTTCGGTGGCTTGGATCACCTGGGCACGGCGGGCAGCCTCAGCTTGTTTGGCGAGCGGTCCGAGCTGACGGCGCAGCTCCGCGGTGAGATCCTCCACCCGCGTGAACGAACCTTTCATCGCTTCGAGTTTCCGCAGAGTTTTTTCTTTGCGACGGCGGTGTTTGAGCACCCCGGCGGCTTCTTCAACAATATTGCGGCGTTCTTCAGGGCTGGAGGTGAGGACTTCGTCGAGGCGGCCCTGCCCGATAATGACGTGCATTTCCCGCCCCATGCCGGTATCCGAGAGCAGTTCCTGGACATCGAGGAGACGCGCCGGGGTGCCGTTAATAGCGTATTCGGAGCCTCCGGCGCGGAAGAGGGTGCGGGTGATGGTCACTTCGGAATACTCGATGGGGAGCACGCCATCGGAATTATCGATGGTGAGGGAAACTTCCGCGCGTCCGAGCGCGGGACGGCGCGAGGTGCCGGCGAAAATAACATCCGCCATGGAGCCGCCCCGTAGGGTTTTCGCGCCCTGTTCGCCCATCACCCAGGCGAGGGCGTCCACCACGTTGGATTTCCCTGAACCATTGGGGCCTACCACCGCGTTAATTCCGGGTTCGAAGCGCACTGTGGTGGCGGTGGCAAAGGATTTGAATCCTCGCATGGTCAAGGTTTTTAAGTGCACGATTACAGATTATGCCAGACGGCGCCACCGGTGGGACTTCGACGGTGCGTCGATACGGTGCGACAAAGCACCCGCGCCATTGTCGTGGCACGCCGGCGCTGGGCGGCAGACACCGGTAACGGTGCAACGGTGCGCGGCTAAGGTGCGACGGTGCGCCGCACCGTTACATGTTCCTAGAACATGAAGGGGACGACGACGATCTTATAGATGAGCGCAATCGCGAAGGTGGTAGCGTAGCCGGTCATCACTCGGTTATCGGTTGTGCGCGAGGTCGCGTAGGATAGCACCGCCGGCTGGCCGAGCAGCCCGGCCACCGCACCCGAAGAACGGGTAGCGGAGGAACCGAGGATCCAGGCGGCCGCCATCATAACCCCGCATCCGATAATGCTCACCGCTGCGGCCAAGAGCAGCGATTTCAAGCCCACCATTGTGAAAACGGTGGAGGCGAAAGCCGAACCGGAGTTGAGGCCCACCGCCGCGAGGAAGAGCATGAGCCCGAACTGGCGCAGGGTGAGATTCGCGGGGCGCGGGAGCTGCCAGGGCACCCGGCCGGTGCGGTGCACCGCTCCGAGAATCAACCCCACCACGAGCGGGCCGCCGGCCGCACCGAGGGAGAAAGCAGCGCCACCCGGAAGCGGGATTTCCACCAGTCCGAGGGCGAAGCCGAGGGCAAGCCCACCGGCTGCCGCCACCCAGTCAAGTTCCGAGGAGCTGGAGACCGAATCGCCGAAGTATTCTTCGAGTTCCTCGACCCGTGAGGTGGGTAGGGCGACCTCTACCACGTCGCCCATTTCCAGGTAGGTATCCGGGGTGGCCAGGATTTCATCGTCGGCACGGCGAATCACCGTTACGCGCGCTTCAAAGCGGCGGTAGAGCGGGAGGGAACCCACCGTGAGGCCGGCAATATCCCGATTGGATACCGTGAAACGGTGCACCGTCAGATACGGATCGGTCAGGCGCCGATGGCGCATACGGCTACCCAGGCGTTCGATAGCTTCGGAAAGTGCGGCCCGGGAAGCAAAAATACGAACCCGGTCCCCCGGTTCCAGAGCGCGTTCCATATCGAGCACATGCCAGCGCCTATTGCGCCGCATGGCTACGAATCGCACCTGCTGGCCGGCAATATCCCGCATCTGCTCCGCGGAAATCTCCCGGTCCACGTAGACGGTTGCCTGTTCCAATTCCACATCATCGGGGTCAAGCTGGTCGTTACGGGCTTTCCATTCCCGATTAATGAAAATAGCGACCATGACGATGGCGAGTGTGACCCCCACCGGATAGCCAATGGAATAGCCCACGGCGGGGTTATCCGGATCGGTCATTTCCTGAGCGAGCGCAAGCGAGGGAGTTGAGGTAAGCGAACCAGCGAAAACACCCACGGCGGTACCGCGAAGCAAACCGAGGAGCTCCCCCAGTCCCACCGCGGCTGCCGCCCCGGCCGTAATCGCAATAACCGAAGCGAGCATGAGGCCCAACTGTTTGCGGATCTCCTGGAAGAATGTTTCCCCGGCTTCCAAGCCGATCATATAAACGAAAATTCCCAGGCCCAGATCTTGCAGCAGCACAAGGAGCGAAGTGGAGGGCGGAACCACCGCGCCAACGAGCAAACCGATGAAAAGCGCCCCCGCTGCCCCAAATTTCAGGGGACCAAAAGGAATCGCCCCGAAGGCGGCACCGAGCGCCACCACGATGAAAACAACGAGAACGGTATTGCTGGCGAGAATATCGAGCACAGTGCCACCTCGGAGTTGAAGACTGGTAGATCGTTACCGATTCTACCAATTCAGTGCGCCGCGCTATCTCCTTAGCGCGCCGTGCCATCGCCTTGGTGCGCCGTACGATCACGTCAGTGCCCCGTGCCGGCTCCGTCCTTACTCGGTGGGAGCTTCATCAGGAGTCCCTTTGCCCATGATCTGGCGCGCCATGCCCGCGAGGTAGACCGAACCGAGCACGGCCACCACCGGCGTGGCGAGCTCCTCACCGGCTTCGGCCTCGGCCCATCCGGCAGCCTCGTCAATCGCGGCAAGCAGATCGCGTTCCATCCGCACTCGGTCCTCCCCGAAGACCTCCCGTGCCAGCTGTGCCAGTTCCTCAGCGTCCATCGCCCGCTCACCGGGCATATCGGTGACCACAACGGAATCCAACACCGGCTCGAACTGCCCGAGGGTTCCTTCCACGTCCTTATCTGCCATCATGGCAAGCACCCCGACGCGCCGGCCGGGATAGTACTCTTCCAACGCGGCGGCGGTATGCGCCGCACCGTGGGGGTTGTGGGCCGCGTCCACGAGGACGGTGGGCGAAGTGCGCACCACTTCGAGACGTCCGGGCGAGGTCACGGCCATCAGAGCATGTTCGACGACGTCACCGGAAAGCGCGCGCCCACCAAAGAATGCTTCAACCGCCGTGAGCGCGAGCGCCGCGTTCTCTGCCTGGTACGAGCCGCGCAGTGCGAGGGGAATATCGTCGTAGCGAGCCGCGGGGGTACGCACCGTCATGAGCTGACCACCCACCGCGGTTTCCCGCCCGAGCACCTCGATATCTTTCCCGTAAACGGATACGTGGGCGCGGGCCTGATGGGCTGCCTGAGCGATAGCCACAGCGGCGTCCTCGGGTTGGGCGGCGCTCACCACGCTGGCCCCGGGCTTAATAATCCCGACTTTCTCCCCCGCGATCTGCGCGATGGTGTGCCCGAGCCAGCGTTCGTGATCCAGGGCGATGGGGGTGAGGACGGCGACGTCGCCGTCGATCACATTGGTGGCATCCCACCGTCCGCCCATACCTACTTCAACCACGGCCACATCGATGGGTGCGGCAGCGAAAGCTACGTAGGCCATGACCACGAATACTTCAAAGAAGCTCATGCGCGGCCCGCCTTCCGCTTGAGAACGCTGGTCCACGAGCTCAACGAAAGGCGCAACGTCTTCCCATGCCTGAATGAAATCCGCGCGGGAAATGTTATGCCCGTCGATGGCAATGCGTTCGCGTACCGAGACCAGGTGCGGGGAGGTGAAGCGCCCGGTGCGCAGGCCATGCTCGCGCAGCAGCGCTTCGATCATGCGCGCCGTCGAGGTTTTTCCGTTGGTGCCCGTCACGTGCACACACCGGTAGGAATGGTGCGGGTTGCCAAGTAAATCCAGGCACATCTGGACGCGTTCGAGAGAGGGCTGCACCTTGTGTTCGGGAGCGCGGGTGAGGATATCCCGGTAGATTTCCTCCACTCGGGCTTCCTCCGCGGTGGTATCCGCTAGCTCGATAATAGGATCGGGTGATTCTTTGACCTCCCGGATGACGGCTTCGTCCCCGAAAAGTCCGGAGCTGAGGACCTCGGTGAGTGCCGCGTCAAGTTCGGCTTCCCGCGCCTCCTCCGGATCACGGGGCTCTTCCGGATCACGAGGCTCCCCCGCATCGGGAGCCCCGGATGTTCCCTCCGGGTCAAAGCCCCCGGCCTGCTCCAGTTCCCCCTCGCGATAGTTCTGTGCGTCGTCGTACCCCGCACCGTTGTGACCGGTGCCATCGTGCTTCGCGTTATTCGTCCCCATACCTGCCCTTTCCACGGCACACCAGCATATACCACGGGGCCCACGGTGCGACTGGCGCTGCCAGCCCCGTGGGCCCCGTTACCGGTCATCTACCGGTGCCCGAGTAAATCCTCAGGCGACATATGTTTAGGACGCGGATTCTTCAGCGTTCTCCACCGAGGGGATGAGAGTGGAGAGGAGGAGCGCGATAATCACGAGGACCGCACCCACCGCGATTCCGGCCTGGTACCCGCCCACCACATTCTCGGTGCCGCCCACGGCGGTAGCCACTGCGGTCAGGATAGCGAAGGAGAGCCCGGCGCCCAGGTTGAAAGCACCGGCATTCATGCCCGGCAGGTAGCCCTGGTTATCGGCCGGGGAAAGCACAACGCCCAAGCCGTTGAGCATGATATTGACGGTACCGGCGTAGGTGATACCGATGGCCACGCACAGGAAGAAGATAAGCGACTTCGAGGGCGTCCCAACTCCAAAGACCGCAACCCCGAGGAAAATCACCGTGGAAAGCAGCCCCACCTGGAGCACCTTCTTGTAGCCGAAGCGCGAAGCGAGCTGCCCGGCAATCGGGCCCATAATGAGACCGGCGATAGCGTAAGGCGTCAGCGTCACGAAGGAGACTGTTTCTGCCGGGAGTTCCAGACCACCGGCGCTGGCTTCCAGCTGCGCCAGGTTCGGGATGAGGCCGTTCATGACCGCGAATACCCCCGTCATGGTGAAGAGGGTGGTCGATAGCAGCGCCCAGGTGCGCCGTTGCTTGAGGTAGCGGGTAGCCACCAGCGGGTGGGCGCGCGAAGATTCGATCTTCCAGAAAATCACCGCGGACACGGCTGCCACCAGGATTTCCACGCCGATGAGCCACCAGCGGGCATCCCCGAGCTTGCCCAATTCGTTGAAGGCGAAGTAGACGCAGCCGAAAACGATGAGCAGCGCGATAACGCCGGGCCAGTCCATCGGGGTGCGGTCACCCTGCGATTCGCGGGTTCCGAACATCGACGCCACGAAAGCGATGGCGCACACAACCGCCATGCACGCGAAAACGGAGCGGAAGCCCCAGTTACCGGCGAGCCAGCCGCCCAGCAGGGCGTCCACCCCGGCGATACCTCCGTTGACGGAGGTCAGGATCGCCATGTACTTTGCGTAACGGCGCGGCTCGGGTACTTCCTGGTGCAGCATGACGAGGGTGAGGGGCACCATCGGCCCCGCCGTCCCCTGAATCACGCGCCCGATACCGAGGATGGTGACATTGGGTGCCAGTGCGGAGACCACGCATCCGATCCCGGTGGCCAGGAGCATTCCCAGCAGAATCTTCTTGCGCCCGATGAGGTCACCCCAGCGCGGCAGGAAGAGGGAGAAGAGCGCGGCGGAGGCGAAGAAGGCCGTTTGGGTCACGCCGATTTCGACGTCGGTCGCGTTCAACTCCACGCTCATGGTGTGCAGGGCTGGGGAGAGCATGGAGGCGTTGAGCTGGAAAGCGAAGACCGCGCAGAGTAGCGCGGCCATCAGCACGATAATATTCGTGCGCGAACCGGATTGTGCCTGGCCGGCACGCGCGGGAACGGAAGATGCCATAGTTTTTTCTTTCTCACCGGGGAGGACGACGCCGCACCGTGGCAGCGCCGTCCTCCGTTCATAAAGGTTGGGTTGGATGGGGCTTAGCCCCATGTTTAGCCCAGGTAGTGGTGTTCGCCTACGCGCTCCAGCGCATCGGCGATGAGATCCCAGAAACGCCCGTGATCGAGCCGGGTCGCAGCCCAGGTGTGGCAATCTTCGGGAATGGGGCCGCGGAAATCAGCCACCGTCATCCCCACGGTGAGGGTGCCGGTGAGTTCCACATCGATGGGTACCTGCACCGTTTCCACGATGGTGGGGTCGATAAGGTAGGCCACGGCGCACGGATCGTGCACCGGCGGGTAATCGAAGCCCTGCGCGTCCTGGTAGGAGGCACGGAAGAAGTCCATGAGTTCGTGGACGAAGCGGGCCGGCTGGGTGCCCACCGCGTCAATCTTCGCGTAGGCTTCCGGGGTGCAGAGCGCCTGGTGGGTGAGATCCAGGCCCACCATCACCACTTTCCACGGCTCGTTGAAAACGATATGCGCCGCTTCCGGGTCGATCTTGATATTGAATTCGGCCACCGCGGACCAGTTTCCAACGTGGTAGCCCCCGCCCATGAGGACCACCTGCTTGACGCGCTCGGCAAGGCGTGGTTCCTTGCGTACCGCGAGCGCGATATTGGTGAGCGGGCCGGTGGGGACAAGGGTGACGGTGCCCGGTTCGTGCGCCATGACAGTGTCAATAATGAGATCGACGGCGTGCCGGGAATCAAGCTCAATAGCCGGGGTAGGTAATTCTGTGCCGTCTAGACCGGTATCTCCGTGAATATCGGGGGCGACTTCCACCGGGCGTACCAGCGGGCGGTCGCATCCGGCCGCGAAAGGCACTCCCGTCATTTTCATAACGGTGCCCACGGCGAGGGCATTATTCGTCACTTTCTTCAGCGTTTGGTTGCCACCCACCGTGGTGACGGCAAGCAGATCAATCTGCGGATTTGCCCACGCCAGCAGCATCGCAACGGCGTCGTCATGACCGGGATCGCAATCCAAAATGATTTTTTCCGGGGTGTGCTGTGTTGCCATGTTTCTCTCCACATCCTTGGGGAACTCCCGCGGAGTTCTACGTGCTTTCATTAAAACATAGAAAGAACGGTTTCACCGCGAGCGTTCACAGCAGCACCGTAGGCACCGTCAGGAGTACCACTGGCTTCCCGGCACGTGCAGATAGGCTCCCCGCCGCACCGTAAGCCGCCTACTGGAGCACCGTCAGGAGACGCTGGCGCCCCCAACAGCCCCGTCTCATGATGCTAGCGCCTCCGTCGGCGCCGCCGTGCCCCGCACCAGTGCCGGCGGGAACAACCGCCCCTGGATCCCGTCCGCTACTAAACCGAGCACGAAACCGAGAAGCGCCGGCCCGGCCCAGGCCAAGCCTTCTTCCCCGAGCGGCACTATCGCCAGAAGCTCACCCACGGGGGCGAAAAGATTCCATTCGGTTACAACCAAGCCGTCCAGGAGCGCGAAAGGCGCCGCGATCCAGGCGGAAGCTCGGTAGGCCCAGTGCAGGCGCCCAGGAACCGCAAGATCAACAAGAGTCACGAAAATAAGAACGATAGCGATGGGATAGATAAAGCGGTTGATCGGGTTAATGAAATTGAGGATTCCTTCCAGACCCAGCGTGGACATGGCAAAAGCAAACATTCCCTGCCCGATGAGGAGGGGACGGTAGGCCAGGCCCGGAAGGTAGCTGCGGTAGAACTGGGTAGCGGCGCCCAGCAGGCCAATCGCCGTGGTCAAACACGCCAGGATGGTGATGGCGCCAAAAATGAGCTGGCCACCCCTCCCGAAGAAACGCTCGGAGACGGCGGCTAAAGCATCCGCACCGTTGGCAAAACCTTCGGTGGCCACCCGCACCCCGATCTGGGAGAGCCCCAGGTAGATCGCGGCGAGGATAAGGGCAGCAATGAGGGCTACTCCCGCCGCTCCCCCGAAGAGCGCCCCGCGGGAGGTGAATCCCTTGGATCGCAACGATGACACAATCACCAGTCCGAAAACGAAGGCCGCCAGCGCGTCCATCGTCATATACCCGCTCAGCAGCCCGCCGGTGAGCGCATTGGGCGCATACGGTGCCTGCGGGAGGGAGACCTGGGGCGGCAGGTTGAGCACCACCACCGTAATAAGAATCGCCATGAGGATAACAAGGGCGGGGGTGAGGATACCTCCCACTCGGTCCACCATTTTGCCCGGGTTGAGGGCCACGAGCACGGCCACCACGAAGAATACGGCGGAGAAAGCGAGGAGGGCAGGGCGGGCTGCGGCGTCGTCGTGCATCACGGGGCGGACCGCAACCTCGAAACTCACCGCAGCCACTCGCGGCACCGCGTACAAAACACCGGTGGTAATAAAAATCGCCCACAGTAGCGCGTGACCGGGGATACGGCCGATACGGGTCGCAATATCTTGCGGGGTGCCGTCGCGGCTGGAGGTGGCGGCGATGAGGCCAATGGCGGGGAGAATCACCCCGGTGCCGATAAACCCGGCGATGGCCAGCGGGGTATTCGTGCCGGCTTGAATGCCGAGCATCACCGGGAAAATAAGATTTCCCGCCCCGAAGAACATGGCGAAGAGCGCCAAGCCGGTCACAGCGAGCGTGAGGACCCGCGAGTTTTTCATCCCTGAACCTTCGTGTGGATTGTGAGAACGGTGCCGGGCCGCGGCGGAGACTATGGTGGTCCACCGCGGCCCATGCAAGGCACCCTACTCTAGAGGATCACGGCGCGCCGTTACAGAGCGCGCCGTGTGATACCGCGTTTTTAGTGCGCGACTTTCGTCACCTCAATGCCGAGCGGTGCGCCCGCAGCGCCCGCAGAGCCTTCAGCACCGTCCGCACCGTCCGCAACCGCCGTCACCTGCGCCTCCACCGCGAGGGTTTCCTCCTGGATAAAGGGCAGGTAGCGGGTAACCGCATCGACTCGCTCGGCGGGCACCGTGAGCTTGAGGGAGATCCGGTCGGCCACGTGCAGCTGCGCGTTCTTGCGTTCGTCCTGCACGGCGCGTACGACGTCGCGGGCATAGCCTTCGGCTTCCAGTTCCTCATCCACCTCGGTGTCCAAGGCGATGAAGGAGCCGGAATCGAGCGCCGCGGCCACCGAACCCGGGTCGGCTTCCACCGATACCGTGATCTCAAACTGACCGGGCCCCAGGCGCACCTCCGGGTCGGTATGGAGCACCGCGTCCGCACCGTCCTCGCTCCAGTTCCCGGCCTTGGCAGCCTGGAAGAGCGCGGAGGTCATCTTGCGCAACTGGGGATCCAGTTCGCGCGGAAGGACCTTGAGGTCGCGACTCACCTTCATCCCCGATTGCGCCACGTCCTTGAGTTCAACATTCTTGACGTTCACTTCCAGGGCGATGAGATCGGTGAAGGGCGCCAGGTCACGGTCGGTGACGATGGTGAGGGTGCGCAGCGGTTGGCGCACCCGCAACTGGTGGGTTTTGCGCAGCGAGTGCGCGGCGGAGACGACGGCGCGCGCCTCATCCATCGCTTCACGCAGCGCATCATCCGCCCAGGAATCAGGGAGTTCGGGCCAGTCTTCCAGGTGGACGGAGCGCCCGCCGGTCAGCCCCTTCCAGATTTCTTCGGTTACGAGCGGCGCGAGGGGCGCCATAACCCGCATGAGCACTTCGAGCGCCGTGTAGAGCGTGTCGAAGGCGGCGTGGTCTTCATTCCAGAAACGATCCCGGGAGGTGCGCACATACCAGTTGGTCAGCACATCCAGGAATCCGCGCACCCGGTCGCAGGCGGCCGGAATATCGTAGTTATCCAGGTCGGTGCGCACCTTATCGGCCAGGTCCTTGATGCTGGCCAGCAGGTAGCGGTCCATCACATCTAGACCGGAGGGGTCACTCACCGGCTGGGCGCGGTAGCCCTCCCCCTTCGAGCACGTCGAAGCGTAAAGCGCGAAGAAATAGTAGGCATTCCACAGCGGCAGCAGCACCTGGCGCACCGTATCGCGCAGCGCGCGTTCGGTCACGATGAGGTTCCCGCCGCGCACAATCGGCGAATTCATAAGGAAGAAACGCATTGCATCCGCGCCGACCTCGTCGAACATCTCGTAGACATCGGGGTAGTTGCGCAGCGATTTCGACATCTTCTGGCCGTCGTCCCCCAGCACGATGCCGTGCGAGATACAGGTGCGGAAAGCCGGGCGGTCAAAGAGCGCGGTGGCCAATACATGGAGGGTGTAGAACCACCCGCGGGTTTGGCCGATGTACTCGACGATGAAATCCCCCGGGTAGTGGTCCTCGAACCAGTCCTTATTTTCGAAGGGATAGTGGACCTGGGCGTAGGGCATGGAGCCGGATTCGAACCAGCAGTCCAGCACGTCGGTAATGCGCCGCATGGTGGACTTGCCGGTGGGATCATCCGGGTTGGGGCGGGTCAGCTCATCGATATAGGGGCGGTGGAGATCCACCTCGCCCTTCTCGTTGCGCGGCAGGCGCCCGAAATCACGCTCGAGTTCTTCCAGAGAACCGTAAACGTCCTCGCGTGGATAATTGGGATCATCGGAGCGCCACACCGGGATGGGGCTGCCCCAGAACCGGTTGCGGGAAATGGACCAGTCGCGCGCTCCGGCCAGCCAGTTGCCGAATTGGCCGTGCTTGATATGCGCCGGGGTCCATTCGATCTGTTCGTTGAGCTCAACCATGCGATCCCGGAAGGCACTTACCCGCACGAACCACGAGGAGACCGCCTTGTAGATGAGCGGTTTGCGGCAGCGCCAGCAATGCGGGTACGAGTGCAGGTAGGAGCGTTCTTGGACCAGCACGGCGCGCTCGTTTTCCGGGCGGCGTGCCAGCGGCCCGGTCCCCTCGCGCAGGTCACGGGTGATAGGCAGATTGGCATCAAAAACCTGAGTGCCTTCGTAATCGGGCACCTCGGAGGTGAAACGCCCGGCACCGTCCACCGGCACCACGGGGCGAATCCCGACTTCCTGGCAGGCGAACATATCGTCTTCACCGAAGGCGGGGGCGATATGAACCAGCCCGGTACCGTCTTCAGTGGTCACGAAGTTCCCGGCGATAACGTGGTAGGCATGCGGGCCGGGGGCTTCGTCCGCCGCCCGGTTCATGAAGTAATCGAAAATCGGGGCGTAGGCGCGGCCCACCAGCTGCGAGCCGGGGAAACGATCCACAACTTCCGGATCTTCACCCAGTTCCTTCGCGTAGGATTCCAGGCGCGCGGCGGAAATCACCACCCGCTCGCCTTCCAGCTTGCCTTCGCGCGGAACCACGGTGAGGTACTCAATATCCGGGCCCACCGCAATCGCCAAATTGGAGGGGAGCGTCCAGGGCGTCGTCGTCCAAATAAGGGCAAGTTCGCCGGTTTCCAGGCGTAGCCCCACGGTCAAGCTGAGGTCCTGCCGGTCCTTGTAGACGTCGTCATCCATCTTCAATTCGTGATTGGACAGCGGCGTTTCGTCATTCCAGCAGTAAGGCAGCACCCGATAACCGTCGTAGGCCAGGCCCTTGTCGTACAGGGTCTTGAAGGCCCACAGCACCGATTCCATATAGGTGGTGTCCAGGGTCTTGTAATCGTGGGAAAAATCGACCCAGCGCGCCTGGCGGGTCACGTATTCTTCCCATTCCTTGGTGTAGCGCAGCACCGAGGAGCGGCATGCCTCATTGAAGGTGGCGATGCCCATGTCCTCGATCTCATCGGTGGAATCAATCCCGAGGATACGCTGGGCTTCCAGTTCGGCGGGCAGCCCGTGGGTATCCCACCCGAAGCGGCGCTCGACCCGACGCCCCCGCATGGTCTGATAGCGCCCCACCACGTCCTTGACGTAACCGGTGAGAAGGTGACCGTAATGGGGCAGGCCGTTGGCGAACGGCGGGCCGTCATAGAAAACGAATTCATTGGAGCCGTGCGGCCCGGATTCACGCTGCTCAACGGAGGACTGGAACGTATTGTCTTTCTTCCAGAAAGCGAGGGTGCCTTCTTCCATCTTCGGGAAGTTCGGGGAGGCGGGCACGCCGCCCTCGCGATGAAGCGGATACATATCCACGCGGTGTCTCCTCGTGTCTCAAACCTATTCGGAATGAGGACGACGCCGGATATCCGGTACCGCGGTACCACCTCATTTGCTACTCGCCGCACGCGTGGTACGGCGGGTAACCGCTTCATTAGGACGTTGACGGATCCACCCGCTCGGTTCTACTGGGCTGCGGGGCAGGGCCGCGCGGCTGTTCTTCCGAGAGCTCGCCGGTGATTGCCGGGTCATAGCCAACGCCGCTCATTGTAGCCCTTCCGCGCGCGGGGCGCATCTAGCTTCCGGGTGGCGGGCGGACCGGTGGGTTGTGGGGCGACGGCGCAGCTCCGGCGGGTGGTTCGTGGGGTTGCGTAAGCGTGGCGGGCGGCGCCCCAGGCTCCGTTGCTGGCGGGGCGCCGCGCTCCGTGGCAGGCTCCGTGGTGATGCGCGCCAGTTCGCGCATTTGTGGAGAATCCGCGTTTTCCAAATATTCCGAATGCTGGGAGAAGAAGCCGCCGCGCCCGGAGAAATGATGCGCGGTGAAATCCGGATCCCGGCGCGGATTGAAGCCGAGCGCGTCGGTATGCCCGCCCGACACCGCTCCCCCGCCCAGCGCATTGACCACGTTAATAATGTCTTTCTTATTGGAAAGGACGTGATTAGAGGCGGCGCTTCCGGCCCCGTGCGCCCCGGTATTCATATCCCATCCTTCGGCCACGACCCCGGGTGTTCCGTACACCACAAGAGTATCGACGACGCCGGGCCTAGCCCGCTCCGCGGCCGCTGAAGCCGTCACCGAACCGTAGGAATGCCCCAGCAAATTGATACGCGGGCGATCTTCCCCGCGGACCTGGGCAATTCCCTCCGCGAAACGCGCGAGGCTGACCCCGCCTTCCCGGGCCCGCGCCGGGGTGTAGAGAGAGGAATCCAGCGCGCTTTGCGGGGCGGCGTAATCAAACCAGGTCACCACCGCCGGGCTTCCCGTTTCTCCGCGCGCGGTGAGAATTTCCTGCTGAAGTGCGGCTAGGCGGCCGGCCGCTTCCATATGGGAATCGAGGGAATTCACCACGTTGGTGGTCATTCCACCCACCTCGATGGTGATAGACGAGGCGGTATCCACATTGCCTTGGGCTAAGGCGACCTGGATGGTGCGCAATTCGGCACCGGTGCCGGTGCGGGCCCGGTTCGGCCCGCGATACACGAGGAGCTGGCGGGGCTGGGCGGATGGGGCGGGGCCTGCCAGCGGGAACGAGCGCCCCGCGGATAGTCGTGCCGCAGGCGAGTGCGCCGGAGCTGCGCGCCCCGCGGATAGTCGCGCCGCAGGCGAGTGCGCCGCGGATGATCGCCCCTCGCGTGGCGACGAGTGCCGCTTCGCATCACGGGGCGAAGCTGAGTGAGCCGGTGACATACTGATATGCTCACGCCAATTGCGATCCAAGCCGCGCTGGGTGCGAATCATGGCGTAAGCAGCCAGGTTCGCGGTGATGGTGGCATAACGCAGCTGGGCCGCACCAAGCTGGGCGGTGCGAATCTCCCGATCAGTTTTCCCGAGGTTCCCCTCAAGATCCGCCTGGGCGCTGGCGATCTCCGCGGAAAGTTCGGCCAGGATCGGATCGTAGTAGGCGCGGGCCATTTCTTCGTCATGGCGGGCAACGGCAATATTGGCGCGGTCCCGCACCGCGTATGGTATTCCGTCCAAATTTCCCAAATCCTGCGGGTAATGCGCGAGCACATAGGAGCGTTCGGCATCGCCCAGGGATGCCCACCAGGACTGAACATAGGTCGCGCTTTTTCCAACCGGCACCTTCCCCACCGAACGATAGTGGTTGGTGCGAGCCTCCGGGGCTATCTGCCCGGCAGCCAGCTGCGTGAAAACCTTGTCCAGATAACTGAGCGTATTATCGGCCGACCCGTAGGCTACTTCCACCTCCGCCCTAATCTGGACCACTACCTGGCGCCGTTCCCAGTCCGCTACCCCGGTGGCATCCGCTCCGTCCAGCGGATCAACAACCTCACCGCTAGGGGTAATCTCCATTCCGGCGGCCTTCGCGCGGGAGAGGGCTTCGGTCACGGCCGTTTGGGTGCGGGTGATTTTATGCTGGGCTTCCCCAAGGGCCTGGATGAGGTGGTCAATATGGTCGGTGTGCGCGGCGGCGCGGGCGGCCAGGGCCCGTACATCGGAGAGGAAGGCACGTGCCCCGTAGCCTTCCCAGGCGCCTTTCAAGGAACGCGTGGCTAGCTGGCGCAGCTGCCAGCTAGCTTCTTCACAGCGCCGACGTACGGCAGCAACCTCACTGAGAACGGTTCCGAGCAGGGCCCCGTTCCAGCTGCACAATTGCCCCCACGTCACCCTGAGATCTTTCATCTTCCGACCCCCGCGATATCCAAACCAGAAATATTCGTGCCGGCAATATCCAGAGCAGAAATATCCGCACCGGCCGCGGTATCTGCCTCCTGGTAGATGCGCCAGGCCAGGGCGAGGGAGGCGGCTAGCTCATCGGCTCGGGCCGCGATATCGCCGGTGCGCCTATCCAGGGCCGCGCATCCCGCACTCACGCTGGCCGGTGGTGGGGTGCCAGCCAGTGCCGCCGCCACCGCTCCCGGCACGCTATCCACCCGCAGCGGAGCCAGCGCGGCACTCACGTCCGCGAGCGCGGCGCGCAGATCCGCCGTCGCAGACTCCGTGATAAGAACACCATCCACCGTGACCTCCCCTTGTTCGCTCCCTTTTCTTTGCCCTACTACCAGTTACTTTCTTTGCGCTGACGCCGCTTACTTTCGCTGAACCGGCGCCGCGTGTTTTCTGGGCGCCGGCTCCCCCTGCCAAACGCTTGAGCCGATGGTGCCAGGAAGGGAAAGATCCGTCCAGGGCCCATCCACAGGCGGAGTTCGGCGCGTGTAGTTATCCACAGGTAGGGGCGCGGTAGGGTGAAGTGTGCGTGTTTTAGTGACTTATTTTGAGCCTTTTGGTACCGATACCGAAAATGCGAGCCGGGAGGCAGCGCTGCGCTCCGTCCCTCATCTTCGAGATATGGATCTTCCTTGCGAGGTGGAGGTCGCGACGGCCATGTTGCCGGTGGTGTTCGCGAGCGCCGGGAAGGTGCTGGCCGAGGCGGTGGAGCGTTTTCACCCCGATGCGGTCATTGCCATCGGAGAAGCGGGCGGGCGTAGCGCTATCACCCCGGAGCTCCAAGCTTTTAATGAGAATATCGCCCGGATTCCGGATAATGCGGGCGCCCAACCCGATGGTGAACCCGTGATTACGGGCGGACCTGCTATCGCCGCGAGCCCCGTGCTGGTGGCGGATATTACCCGCGCTATTAACGGGGCCGGTATCAATGCGGAAACAAGCCGAGATCCGGGGCGCTACCTCTGCAATAACATCGCCTACCGCGTGGCCCAGCTTCCTGTTCCCGGCCTCTTCATTCACGTGCCGGCCCTGCGCACCGTCGGAGTGGCCACGGTGGGCGGGGAAACCGACGCACCGTCCGCAGCGGTGTCCCAGCCCGCACCACGGCCCGAGACGGCGCACGCCGCAGCGCTAACCGACACGGCGCACGCCGCACCATCAGCCGAGGCCGCCGCCCCGGCGCTCCCCCGGCCTGCCACCACCTTCGATGAACTCGGCCGCGGGATCGCCGCGGCAATTGCGGAACTTGCCCGGCAGGTCGCTGAAACCCGCTAGTTTCCAGCACGATACCGACACGGCGCGGGCACGGCGCCAGCGCCCCGTTACCGGCGCACGTGGAGAACGGTGAAGGTCACTATCCCGGCGGGCGCGGGTGAGGCCCCGTTACCGGCACATGTGGAGAACGGGGCGCTTACTCCCCATCCAGCCCGGAGGAAGGCAGGTCCACCACGTCGCTGCCGGTGCGGGCCACCGTCCAGGAATTTGCCTGGGCCACGGGGCGGATCACCACCGAATCGATATTGACGTGGGCGGGGCGGGAAAGCATCCAGACCACCGTCTCGGCAATATCCTCAGCCAGCAGCGGCTCGGCCACCCCGGCATAAACATTCTGCGCCGCCGCGTCCGATCCGAGGCGATTCTTGGAAAACTCCTCCGTCATCACCATCCCGGGGCGCAGCTCCATGAGCCGTACCGGTTCACCCACCAGTTCCAGGCGCAGGGTGTCTTTAATCATGCGTTCGGCGTGCTTCGCCGCCGTGTATCCGGCCCCACCCACGTAGGTTTCCTGCGCCGCCGTGGAGGTCACAAAGAGGATGCTCCCACCGTTCTCCCGCATATGCGGGAGTAGGGCGCGGGTGAGGCGCAGGGTACCGAGCACGTTCACGCGGTACATCCACTCCCAGTCCTCGATTTTTGCGTCCGCCACCTTGTCCTGCCCGCGGGCCCCGCCGGCGTTATTGACCAGGGAGTCCACCCCGCCAGCTTCCGCTACGGTGGCGGCGAGCCGTGCGACGTCGCCCTCCTCCATCAAGTCCGCCACCACGTAGCTGCACCCGGTTTGTTCGGCGAGTTGGCGGAGCCGATCTTCGCGCCGCGCGGTGGCGATCACCTCAAATCCGGCCGCGCATAAGGCGCGCACGCTCGCCGCCCCGATGCCGCTGGACGCTCCGGTTACGAGTACTCGATGTGACATGTCAAACCCTCCGTTCTGCCGGGTGAGAGCCACGCCGGCCATAAAACACCTTTCTTCAGCCTAAAATAAAACGCGGAGAGCATACCCGGTGTTCGCTCAGCGCCGCTGCGGGAGCACCGGGCCTAGCTGGTAGAAAGGAATTGCTCGTGATCGGCTTTATTGGAACCGGACATATGGGCGGGGCCCTGGCGCGCGGGGTGCTTGCCGCGGGCGCGGATCCGGCGTCCGTCGTCGTTTCTGCGAAAGATGCGCAGGTGGCGCGCGACTTCGCGGAGGAAACGGGGGCGCGCCCCGCCACCTCGAATACCGAGCTGGTCACGGCCGTGGGTGACGGAATCGTCGTCGTCGCCGTGAAACCGTACGCGGTCGCGGATGTTCTAGAAGAAATTAACGACGTCGCACGAGAATCTGGCACCGTTATCGTCTCCATCGCGGCGGGCCTCGAGCTTGCCACCCTCGCCCGCCATCTCGCCCCGGGTCAGCCGCTCGTGCGCGCCATGCCGAATGTGGCCGCCAGTGTGCGTGCCTCCATGACGGCGCTGTGCTTCTCAGGCTCCGTCACTCCCGCCCAGCAGGATGCGGTGCGGGAGGTCTTCGCCGCCGTGGGTGCCCATATCACCCTGGAAGAAAAACATTTTTCCGTCTTTTCCGCGCTCGCCGGATGTTCCCCGGCTTTCACGTTCACCTATATTGATGCCCTCAAACGTGCCGCCGTTGCCGACGGGCTCCCGGCCGCGCAGGCGGTGCGTATCGCTGCGCAGGCGGTGGAAGGTGCGGCGCGCCTGGTGCTCGCAAGTGAGCTCTCCCCGGCCGATTTGGCCGATACGGTGCAGTCCCCGGGAGGCACCACGGTGGCCGGTGTGGTGGAATTAGAACGCGCCGGTTTTGGGGCGGCCGTCGTACGCGGCGTGCAAGCCAGTATCGATAAAGATAGGAATCTCAGCTAAATGAACGGACTGTCAATCCTCGGCTTCGCTGGGATTTTCCTGGTGGTACTGCTGCTGTGGGGAATTTCCATGCTGCGCGAAGCCCGCTCGCTGCGTTTTATGCGCACCCACGAATGGACCGCGGAAGAAAAAGAACGTATTTTGACGGCCGCGGCGGAGGGAACCGCCACCGCCATGCGCGCCGCGAAAAAAATCCACCCCATCTTGACCGCGCGCCACGCTCGCCTCGTGGTGCACGATCTGGAAAGCGAAGCCGCTGAGGCTCGCCGGCGCGCCAAGCGTGCCAAACCCGGGACCCGCGCGTCCCGCTCTATCCGCGATACTGACGCAAAGGAGAGGTAGCTCGCCTTTTAACTCCACGTTTTCCAACGGTTCACATTGACTCGATAGATACATATATGGCGACGTGTCCGAGCTGAGATGCGCCGAGCCATATTTTGACTTCACTACCTGATGGGAACAGATATGAAGCGTTTAGCGGGCGTCGCCCTGCTCGTTGCCGGACTCGCGCTGTCCGGATGCTCAACCAATCCGCCCTCCGATGCGGCTTCCTCCCCCGCCAGCGGCCCGACCCCGGTTCAGAATGCGAACCCGGATGCCTCGGTGCACGTTGGTTTTATTTTGGAACCCACCGGCCTGGATCCGACCTCGGTCTCCGGCGCGGCCCTCGATCAGCTTGTTATCGATAATGTTTATGAAGGGCTCACTCGCCGCGCTGAAAATGGCGATATTTTGCCGGCCCTGGCCACCTCCTGGGATATTTCCGAGGATGGTCTCAATTACACCTTCCACCTGCGCGAAGGGGTGAAATTCCACGACGGTTCCGATTTTGATGCCGCGGATGTGGTGGCCACCCTGGAAGCTTCTGCTGCTGAGGGGTCGAAGAATCCCGATCATAAGCTCATGCGCACGTTTAAATCAGCGCAGGCTTCCGACCCGCATACCGTCGTCGTCACACTATCCGAACCTAATATGAATTTCTTGGACAGTATGTCCACGGACGCCGCGATGATGGTGCCCTCCGATAATACGGTCGATTTGAATAAGGAATCGAACGGCACCGGGCCTTTCACCATCGGCGAGTGGAAGACCGGCTCCACCATTACCCTGGAGCGTAACGATAATTACTGGGGCGATCCGGCCGGCACCAAGGAAGTGGTCTACCACTATTACGCGGACCAGACCGCCGCCGCTAATGCACTTGCCTCGGGGCAAATTGATATTCTCACCACCCAGAACACCGATACAGTGGAGCGTTTCGCGGCTGACCCGGCGATTATTACCTCGCAGGGCACCGAAACCTCGTGGATGACGCTCGGCTTCAACCACTCCAACCCGGCGCTGGCTAATAAGGATGTGCGCACCGCTATCCGCAAGGGCATCGATAAGGACGGCCTCATTACCGCGCTCGGTGGGACGATGGTGCGGGTCGGTTCCATGGTGTCCCCCGGGATGGCCTGGTGGAGCGATTCCCTCAACGAGATTGATTCGTATGATCCGCAAGCCGCCCGCGAGCTGCTCAAAAAGGCCGGTTTTGAGAATCTTTCCCTCAACTTGCGGGTGGCTAATAATTACGATTCGGCTATTTCCGAATATGTGGCTGCCCAGCTCAAGGAGATCGGCATTAATGTGACGATTGACCGGATGGAGTTTTCTAGCTGGCTCGATGAGGTCTACCGCGGGGGCAATTACGATCTGACGATGGTGCTCCACGTGGATCCGTGGACCCTCACCTACTATTCCAACCCCAGCTACTATTGGCATTATGACAGCGCGCAGGCCCAACAGCTCAATAAAGAAGCGATGACCGCCAGCTCGCTGGCCGAACGCGATAAGAAACTCGGTGAGCTGGCCGCTTTCGTTTCCGAAGATGCCGCCTCGGATTGGCTCTACAGCCCCAAGGCCATTATTTTCTCCCGGGAAGGGGTCTCCGGATTCCCGACCAACCGGACCGGTTCTCGCTTCTACGCCGCTAATATTCAGGTTGCGCGTTAATGACTGAACCACTCGCGCTCGCGCAGGTGCCGGGGGTGCATGGCGCCTCCGGCACCGTGGACCGCGAAACGGTGCTCCGCACCACGACGTCGCGCACCGCCCGCATCGTGCTCGCCGCGCTGGGGTGGGCGGTGGCGGCGTTACTCCTCGCCTCCTTCGTGATTTTTTTCGCGCTCCACACCCTGCCCGGTGACCCGGCTGTCATTATGGGTGGCCTGGATGCTACCGATGCGCAAATCGAGGCGATCCGGGCTGAGCACGGCTGGGATCGCCCGCTTATCATCCAGTACCTGAGCTGGTTAGGTGCCGCCCTCACCGGCGATTTCGGCACCTCCCCCTTTTCTTCTCTCTCCGTGACCCACGAGCTCGTCACGAAGCTCCAGGTCACCGTACCGCTCGCGCTCATGTCCTTGAGTTTGGCGGTTATTTTTGCCCTTCTTATCGGGGTGTATGCCGCGGCCCGTTCCACCACCCTGGCCGGGCGCCTAGTTTCCTGGCTTTCCCAATTGGGGATCGCGATCCCCACGTTCATCGTGGGGATGCTGCTCGTCATGTACCTGGCGACCCCGCTCCATCTTCCCTCCACCGGTTTCCCGCGCGAGGGATGGGGCGATCCGGGTGCGGCGCTCCGTAGCCTCATCCTGCCCGCCATTACCCTGGCGATTCCGCAAACGGCGGGACTGGTGCGCTACGTGCGCTCCGCCGTGCTGGAACAGCTCGGCCAGGATTATGTGCGCACCGCCCGCGCTCAGGGGATGAGCCGCAGGCGCGCCCTCCTCACCCAGGCGCTGCGGAACGCTTGGCTTCCGCTCCTCGCCGTTATTGCACTCGACGCCGCCGCCCTCCTCATGGGCACCGTGGTGGTTGAACAGGTCTTCGCGCTTCCCGGCATCGGGCACCATCTGGTTGCCAGCGTATCGACCCGCGATATTGTTACCGTCCAGGGCTTCCTTATGGTGCTTTCCGGGGCGGTTATTCTCCTCATGATGCTTTCCAATGTGGCCTCCCGTCTCCTCGACCCGAGAGTGAGGTTGCGATGAGTACCCCGTCTCCGGCCCTGCGGGCTCTTTCGGCGGCTTCCCCGTGGCGGGCCCGGTTGCGGGCGCTGCTGCGTAATCCGGCCGGCCTCATCGGCACCGTGGTGGTGCTGGCGGTGCTGGCAACGTTCCTGCTGTCCTTCATCTGGGTGCCTTATGATCCCGAAAGTGTGGATGCGCGGGCGTCCTGGGCCCGCCCGAACGGGGCGCATTGGTTCGGTGCGGACCAGCTGGGGCGTGATATTTTCTCCCTCATGGTGCTCGGTTCGCGGGTCACGGTACTCACCAGCGTGGGCGGGGCGGCGGTGGCCCTGGTGGTCGGGCTGCTTCTCGCCTCGATTATCGTCTACGCCCCGCGTTGGCTCGGTTCTCTGACGGAGCGGCTCACCGATGTGTGGGTCGCGTTCCCCACCCTCATTATTGCCCTCATTCTCGTCACCGCTTTTTCTGGCTCCACCCTCACCTCCACCGTTGCTATCGGGCTGGGCTCCGCCCCGGCGGTCACCCGCACCGTCCTGCCTGAATTGCGCCGTGCCACCGCCTCCGATCACGTGCTCCTGGCGGTGGCCGCGGGCGCGCGTTCCTGGTGGATTCTTTCGCGTCATATTTTCCCGGCGATCACACCCACGCTGATCGTGCGCGTCACCCAAATCATGGGAACGGCCACCCTGGCGGAAGCGGGGCTGTCCTACCTGGGGCTGGGCACCCCGCCGCCCACGCCATCCTGGGGGCGCATGCTCTCCACCTACCAGAGCTTCATGTATTCCCACCCGACGGTTATTCTCATTCCGGCCACCGCGATTGTCCTGACGATTATCGGATTCAATCTCTTGGGGGACGGCCTGCGCGACGTGCTCGATCCGCGCGGAAGGGAGACGCGATGAGCCTTCTTGAGGTACGTGATCTCACCGTGGCTTTCGGCTCCACCGAGGTGGTGCGGGGAGTGTCTTTCACGGTGGAGACCGGGGAGCGCGTCTGCCTTATTGGGGAATCCGGCTCCGGAAAATCGATGACGGCGATGGCGATCCAGGGACTCCTCCCCCGGGCCGCACGCGTGACCGGTTCGATTCGTTTCGAGGGGCGCGAATTGGTGGGCGCTTCGGATGCGGAGTTCCAGAAAATTCGAGGGCGCCGTATCGGCTGTATTTTCCAGGAACCGCATACGGCGCTCAATCCAGTGGTGCGTATTAAGCACCAGTTGGTGGCGGCCTCGCGTATTCATACGGGATTAAAAAAATCGGCGACGACGCAGCGGGCCAGCGAGCTGGCCCGCATGGTTAAGCTCCCCAGCCCCGAGCATATTATTAACCGCTTCCCCCATGAGCTTTCCGGTGGGCAACGCCAACGCGTGGTTATTGCTATGGCGATGAGTTTGGCCCCCGCCCTCCTGATCGCCGACGAACCGACAACCGCCCTGGATGCCACGGTGCAGGCCCATATTTTGCAGCTCATGGATGATGCCGCCCGCGAGCACGGCACCGCCGTTCTTATGATCACCCACGATATGGCGGTGGCCTACCACACCTCCGAACGCATCCTCGTGCTGCGCCGGGGCGAATTGGTGGAAGAAGGCAGCGCCGAGGATATTTTGCTCCGCCCCGTCCATCCCTACACCCAGGGCCTCGTGGCCGCGGCCCGCGCCACGAGTTTGCAGCGCCCGGCACTGCGGGGCGGCGATGCGCAGCTGGGTAATCAGCGAGGCTCAATGGTGCCCGGAGGTGACCAATCATGACAAGCACACCGGAAAAAACTTGGGATCCGCGCGAGGCCGCCCTGCGCATGACCTCCCGTGCCCCGTTGGAAAAGGACTGGCCTGTCGAAGCCGGGGACGTGCTGTTCAGCTGTCAGGACGTCACTAAATCCTACGGAAGCACCCTGGCCCTGGCACCCACGTCTTTCGAGGTGCGAGCGGGGCGGTCGCTGGGAATTATTGGCGAATCGGGCTCGGGGAAAACCACGCTTAGTCGCATGATGCTCGGCCTACTTGAGCCGAGCGGTGGATCAATCACCTACCGGGGCCAGGAGGTGCGCTACGGGAAGCTCGGGGTGACCCGGCTGCGCCACGAAGTCCAGCTGGTGCTGCAAGATCCTTTTGCTTCCCTCAATCCGCGTATGACGGTGGGCCGGATTATTGAAGAACCGCTGCGTCTGCTGCGCGTTCCGGGCAAACACCGGGAGATGGTGCGTGATGCGCTGGCCGCCGTGGACCTCAACCCGGAGTGGGGTTCGCGCTATCCGCATGAGCTTTCGGGCGGGCAACGCCAGCGGGTGGCGATTGCACGCGCCGTGGCCTGCCAGCCCAAGGTTCTTATTGCCGACGAGCCCGTCTCCGCTCTCGACGTGTCGGTGCGAGCCACCGTCCTCGAGCTGCTCCATGACCTGCGCGCCCGCCTGGATCTCACCCTCATTGTCATCTCACACGACTTGGGCATTGTCCAGAATCTGTGCGAGGACACCCTGGTGCTGCGCGGGGGCACCGTCGTCGAATATGCTCCCACGGCGCAGGTGCTGGATCACCCGCGCCACCCGGCCACCCGGGAACTTATTGCGGCGGTGCCGCTGCTGCCCGAAGCGCCACGACCGGAGAATACCGCGCCGCGCACCACGCCCGCCACGCCCGCCGTACCTGCCACGCCCGCCGTATCCGCCGCGCCCGCCGTATCCGCCACGCCATCCGAGGGAGACGATGACCTATGAGCCTGCGAATCCTGCACCTGTCCGATACCCACCTGCTAGCCGAGCGCGCCCGCCATTACGGAAAAATTGACACCTCTGGGCTGCTGGAAGCGGCCGTGGCCGGTGCCGGAGAGCTCGCGCCCTGCCACGCCATCGTGGTCTCCGGGGATATTTCCGATGACGGTACCCCTGCGTCCTACGGCTTCGCGGCCCAGACCCTAGCCCCGCTCGCGCAACGGTGGGGTGCGCCGGTGATTTGGGCCTGCGGGAATCATGACCGGCGCGCGGCGATGCGGGAGGCCCTCGGCCTGCCCGGTGCGCCCCTGGACCCGATTTTTTCCATCACCGATATCACGGTGGGAGAGGCACGCTGGCGCTTCGTTGCGGCAGACAGCTCCGTTCCCGGGCGCGGCTTCGGCTACCTCGGTGAACAGATTCACCGTATCGAGGAGGCTGTAACCAACGCCGATGTCTCGCCCACTGCGGGCGAGGCACCCACGGCGGGCGGTGCGCCGTCACCGGCCGGCGCCGGCGGGCACTTCCACGGGGCGGCCGACGCTCCGCTCCGCTCCGTCCTCGTCCTCCATCACCCGCCGTTAGCTGCCCCCACGGTGCTCCACGGGGCGCTGCGCCTCATGGACGCCCCGCGCCTGGCGCAGGGTTTCCAATCCTGGGAGGTGGCGCCCGACCTCGTACTTGCGGGCCACTACCACCTGGCCGGGCGCGGGCGCGCTGGCGGGGTGCCGGTGGTGGTTGGCCCGGCCCTCGCCAATGAAACCACGCTCGGGCGGGGTCCCGAATGGGAAAGCGCGCGAGCCCGTTCAGCTTTTTCGGTGGTGCAGCTAAGCGAGGCCAGTATCCAGCAGGATATTACCTACCTGGATGGCTCCGTGGCTCCGCCGTCTGGCGGCATAGAGCCGGGCGAGGAAATCTTTGCGTATAGTCCGGAAGAAGTAGTGGCTATCGGGAGGCGCGCCGGGCGGCCCGGCTGGAGCCCGAGCGATCCGCTGGCCTGGGACGGCCCAGGTTCCTACCTCCTGGAAAACACACTTGGCACCGGATCGAAAGGACAGTGATGACTTCCCCACGCCTGCCCCTCGGCCTGCATAATCTCCGTTCCCTGGGCGGCACCCCGGTGCTCGGCGGGCATATCCGCGAGCGCGCCCTGCTGCGTTCCTCCGCGGCGTTCCGCCACGATGACAGCCTGGGAGATTTTTTGAGAGAGCAAGGCATTACCGGCGTTATTGATTTGCGCGACGACGCTGAACGCGCCGGCACCACCAATTGGGCAGATTACGGAGTGAGCGTTGCCTCCGTGCCTATTTTCAATAATCAGCTTGCCCACCTGGAGTGGTCTGAGCTTGCCGACCTGTATATGCAGATGGCCCGAAATTTCGGTGGGCAATTGGCGCAGGCGGTCACCGCGGCGGCGGAGCTATCGGCCGAAGGCGGAGTGCTCATCCACTGCACTGCCGGTAAGGACCGCACCGGGGTAGTTACCGGGCTTATCCTCTCCATCCTCGGGGCGAGCCGCGAAACAATCTTGGCTGATTACCTCACTTCCGCCACGGCGCTGGGCGAAAGCTACCAGGAGGATCTTGCCTTCGTGATGGGGCGCGAATATATCCCGGGGGCCGCCGCGCACCGCGCCGTGTACGTGACCGAAGAAGCTTTGAGCGCCGCCACGGTGCGCATCGAAGCGGCCGGCGGGGCGCGCGAGTACCTCCTCGGGCACGGGATTGACCCGGCTGTTTTTGAGCTGTTGCGCGCCCACCTAGTGGAACCGGATACCAGCCGCTAACGGGGTTGTGCCCCGCCGACAGCACCGGTGCACCCACGGCGCCAGCCTCCCCATCCCGACGGTGCCGGAGAGCGCCATGACGACGCCCGAGCACCACGCGCCGTAGCTGCGCCGTCGCCCCTCTCACGTATGGCGCAGTTTCCCGCAGCGCACGGGGCGTGAAACAATAGCCCCATGACTAGTTTTAACCAAGAGTCCGAACTCCTCGATCACACGGAGGTACCGGACCGTGCCACTCTCGACGGTCTTGAAACTACCTGGAGCGAACGGTGGGAAGAAGAAGGCACCTACGCTTTCGACCGCACCGCTACCCGTTCCGAAGTATTTTCGGTAGATACCCCGCCGCCCACGGTCTCTGGCTCGCTGCATATCGGCCACGTTTTTTCCTACACTCACACCGATACCGTGGCCCGCTACCAGCGCATGCGCGGAAAATCGGTGTTCTACCCGATGGGCTGGGATGATAACGGCCTGCCCACCGAACGCCGGGTGCAAAACTACTACGGGGTGCGCGGGGATGCTTCCCTCCCCTACGACCCGAATTTCGTGCCCCCGCACCAGGGCGGCGCAAAATCCATTAAGTACGCCGACCAGGTGCCCATTTCGCGGCGTAATTTCATTGAACTGTGCTGGAAGCTATCCGAAGAGGACGAAAAGCAATTCGAAGCCCTGTGGCGCTACCTGGGGCTGTCCGTGGACTGGAAGCAGAATTACCAGACCATCGGGGAGAAAGCCCAGAAGGTAGCCCAAACCGCGTTCCTGCGTAACCTCGCGCGCGGGGAAGCCTACCAGGCGCAGGCCCCGGGCCTGTGGGATATCACCTTCCAAACCGCGGTGGCGCAAGCCGAGCTCGAAGCCCGCGATTATCCGGGTGCCTATCATGCCCTGGCTTTCCACGGTGCGAGCGACGACGTCGTGATCGAAACCACCCGCCCGGAGTTGCTGCCCGCCTGCGTGGCCCTCATCGCGCACCCTGATGACACCCGCTACCAGCACCTCTTCGGGACCACGGTGCGCGTGCCGATTTTCGATATGGAAGTTCCGGTGCTCGCCCACCCCAAGGCGGAAATGGACAAGGGCGCCGGTATCGCCATGTGCTGCACCTTCGGCGATGTCACGGACGTGGAGTGGTGGCGTGAATTGCAGCTGCCGCTGCACAATGTGCTTGGCAAGGACGGGCGCTTGGTGCGCGATACCCCCGAGTGGATCACCTCGGAGACCGGTTGCGCCATGTACGCGGAGATGGCCGGGAAAACCACCTTCTCCGCTCGCAAGGTACTGGTGGAAAAACTCAAGGAAACCGGGGAAATGATCGGCGATGAGAAGCCGACCATGCGTAAGACCAACTTCTTTGAGAAAGGCGATAAGCCGCTCGAAATTGTTACCTCACGCCAGTGGTACATCCGCAACGGTGGGCGTTCCCACGTGGAAAGCAACGGCAAGGAGCTGCGCGATAACCTTATTGAGGCCGGTAACCAGCTGGCCTTCCATCCCGACTTCATGCACGTGCGCTACGACAACTGGGTCAAGGGGCTCAACTCGGACTGGCTCATCTCGCGCCAGCGTTTCTTCGGGGTGCCGATTCCGGTGTGGTACGAGATTTCGGAGAACGGCGAAGTAAAGTACGACGCCGTCATTACCCCGGAGGGATCACGCCTTCCCGTGGATCCTTCCAGTGATGTGCCAGCCGGTTATACCGAAGATCAGCGCGGTAAGCCGGGCGGATTCGCCGGGGAAACCGATATTTTGGATACCTGGGCCACGTCGTCGCTCTCCCCGCAGATCGCTGGGGGTTGGCTCACCGATGAGGATCTTTTCGAGCGCGTGTATCCCATGGATGTGCGCCCGCAGGGTCAGGATATTATCCGGACCTGGCTCTTCTCCACCGTGGTGCGCGCGCACCTGGAATTCGGGGACCTACCCTGGAAGCACGCCACGATTTCCGGGTGGATTCTGGATCCGGACCACAAGAAGATGTCCAAGTCCAAGGGCAATGTGGTGACCCCTATGGATCTGTTGGTGCGGCACGGTGCGGACGCGGTGCGCTACTGGGCTGCCTCCGCACGCCTGGGCGTGGACGCCGCTTTCGACGAAAAGCAAATGAAGGTGGGGCGCCGGCTGGCCATGAAGGTGCTCAACGCCTCGAAGTTTGCGCTGGGCATGGGCGGGGAAGGTTCACCGGTCTGCCTGGATGCTTCCCGCGTGACTGAGCCGATTGATCGGGCCCTGCTGGCCGATCTGGCGCGCGTGGTGGAGGAAGCCACCGCCGCTTTTGAGGCCTTTGATCACACCCGCGCTCTGGAGGCGACCGAAACGGCCTTCTGGACCTTCTGTGATGATTACCTGGAGCTGGTCAAGGACCGCGCCTATTCGGATACGTCGGAGGCGGAGAGCGCCCGGGTGACGCTGGCGATTGCGGTGGATACTTTCCTGCGCTTGCTCGCGCCGTTCATTCCCTATGCCACCGCCGAGGTGTGGAGCTGGTACCGTACCGGCTCGGTGCACCGGGCGGCCTGGCCGGAGGCGGCGCCGCTACGCGAGGCGGCGGGTTCCGGAAACGCGGAGCTGCTCGAAGTGGCAGGCCAGGCACTCACGGTGCTGCGCGGGGTGAAATCCGCGGCGAAGGTATCGCAGCGCACCAGTTTCGCACGGGTGGAGCTGCGCGGGAATACCGTACTGCTCGAGGAGGTGCGCGCGGACCTGGTGCGCGCCGCCCACGTGCGCGGGGAGCTCCGTTTCACGCCAGATACGGAGGCAGGCGAGCAGATCACCATCGGTGATTACGAGCTGGATGAGCCGGAGCCGAAGCGGAAGTAGCGTCGCAAGCGCCATGGCGCGAAGGCGTAGCGGTCCACGTAGCATTGCGCACAATTGAATGAATCCGAGTGGCGGGTCTGCGAAAGCGGGCCCGCCACTCCACGTACATGAGAAGATTCTCATGATTGTTTCCTGGCCCCGTCATCTCGCTCCGATGTACTTAGGGACATGACAACTCGTGTGAAACTTCTTGCCGTACTTCTCGGGCTGGCGCTCCTCGGTTTCTTGGGGATGCAGCTGGCCCACGCCGTGAGCGGGAGCGGCACCCAGTCCGTGGGCCCCGCCGTCACCGTCACGGCGCCGTCCTCCCCGTCCGCTGGCACCACTGGCGCCACTAGTGCTGGCAGCACCGCTCCGGCTTCTTCTCCCACGGAGCGCCCGCCGCTCAACAACGCACAGCGCGCCACCCTGCGCAGTCTTTTAGTTGATGTGGCCGAAAATGCGCACCTGTTCACCGGTGATGCCTCAAATAGTACGACGACGCCGCCCGCGGGCACTGCCCCGTCCCCCGCTAACGTCGCCCCGGCACCGGCGCCAGTTCCCTCCCCGGCAGTGCCGGCTCCCGCGCCGCAGCGGGTAGCACCGGCTCCCGCGCGCCCCGCACCGCCCCAGTACTCCGATAATGACTGGGACGACGATGATGCGGATGACGATGATTGGGATGATAACGACGATGACGATTGGGACGATGAGGATGACGACTAGACCAGTCGCACACCTCAGCACTACCGCCTGAGCTAGCAGCCCCGTTCCTTCGCTGAGAAGGCCCCGCTGCCTTAGCTCAGGCGGTAGCCCATTCCGCGCACCGTTTCGATGCGGTCCCGCCCGATTTTCCCGCGCAGGTAGCGCACGTACACATCCACCACATTGGAACCGGGATCGAAATCGTAGCCCCAGACCCGGGAGAGGAGTTGTTCGCGGGAAAGCACCTGCCCCGGGTGGCGCATGAAGGTTTCGAGCAGGGTAAATTCGCGGGCGGACAGCTCCACCTGTTTCCCGCCCACGTGGGCGTGGTGGGAGAGTAAATCCAGGATGATGCCGCCGTGGGAAAGCTGGGTGGCGGAGCTAGCTGGCGCCGGGGTGGCTGCGGCGTCGCGCAAACGTAAACGGATACGCGCGAGCAGTTCTTCGAAAGAAAAAGGTTTCGCCATGTAGTCATCGGCTCCGCCCTCGAGCCCGGCTACGCGGTCCGTTACGGAGGTGCGGGCGGTGAGGAGAATAACCGGGGTGTCCAGGCCTTGCCCGCGCAGGCGCTCGAGCACCGCGAAACCGTCAATATCCGGCAGCCCAATATCCAAAATAATAAGATCAAAAGGAGTGTGAACAGCCAGGTCCACAGCCTCCCCACCGCTTGACGCGGTGGCGGAAGTGTATCCGGCTGCTTTCAGGCCCTTCGCAATAAAGCGGGCAATGCGCTCTTCGTCCTCGACGATGAGGATGGTGCTCATCATGCTCCCTTCTCCGCCTGTGAGGCTATCACGAACCCCGGTAAACGCTGGGCAAACTCAAGGTGAATACGGAGCCCTCCCCCACCCGCGAGCGCACCGTGACTTCCCCGCCGTGGGCCCGGGCGATGGAGCTAACAATCGCGAGTCCGAGCCCGGAGCCTTCCGAACGTCCGGTATTACGCCCACGCGCAAAACGCTCCATAATACGTTCGGTATCCTCCGGGGCGATCCCGCATCCGGCATCTTCCACCGTGAAACTCACCCGCCCCGCTACCACGCTTGAGGAAATCTCCACCGGGGTACCTTCGTCGGAGTATTTGACCGCGTTCGCCGCCAATTGCAACACCGCTTGGGTGATGCGTTCCGGGTCCAGGTACGCTTGCCCGCTGGCCACGGCGCCCAGGTTCCAGGCGCGTGGGCCCAGCCCGGTGGCTTTATCGAAGATCCGCTCCGTGAGCGCGGCTATATCAACCTCACGGGTCACCACAAAATCGGATCGTTCGGCTTTCGCGAGGGTGAGTAAATCCCCGACCAGTGAATTCATGCGGTCGAGTTCTTCGAGGGCGAGGGCGCGGGTATCCGCGGCGTCGCTCGGATCGTTGGCATCCATGAGTTCCAGGTGCCCGCGCACAATCGTGATGGGGGTGCGTAGTTCGTGCCCGACGTCGTCTAAAAGTTGGCGCTGATCGGCGTCCATGGTTTCCAGGGAATCGAGCATGGTGTTCATCGCCGTTGATAGCCGCGCCAGGTCGTCGCGCCCTTCCACCGGGACCCGCCGGGACAAATCCGCATTGGCGGTAATATTTTCGGCCGTGGCGCGCAGTTGCTCCACGGGGCGCAGCAGCTGCCCCACCAGTCGCCACGCGATGGCGACGACGCCGATGACGGCCACCAGGTAGACCACCGCTAGCACCGTCATGAGATTCCAGATACGGGCACTGATGACGTCAAGAAGGTAGACGTGCACGAGCGCGCCGGGCTGCGAGCCGGAAAACTGCACCGGCACCACGATATAGCGGTATTCGCGCTGGGCACCCGCGTAGGTCCCCATCGTTATCTCAGCGTTCCGGGTGAGTGGGAGAAGATGGCGCACCAGTCCGGCATCTTCTTCGGGGCGCACCGAGCTGGTATCGCCGCCCACCCAGGCGACTCGCCCATCCACAATCCCCATTTCCCCTTCGGCTTCGGAGAGGACGGTGCGCGAGAGGTAGGTTTCGATGAGCTGGGATGGCCCGGCAAAGGGCTGCCCTGTTTCCGGATCGACTCCGTTTTCGGCCAGCACCCGAAATTCGTCCGCCACCCGCACTAGGGTGGCATCCACCTGGGCGCGCCACATACGGCTTTCGGTGAGAACGACGGCGACGCCGGTTGCCGCCAGCACGACCGCGACGAGCGCGACCATGGTGGCGGCAATCCGAAAACGAATCGTAATAGGACGTGATGTCACATTGTTTCCCGTTCGACGGCGGCGGGCGGGAGCGGCACGGTGTGCACGCCCGTTCGTTCCAGCTTATTCCATTCGCTGGCTTTTCCGCGTATTTCTAACCAGATCGCTCGCACCGTCGCGGCGCTCATCATCCAGGAGAAAGGGAGCCACAGGGGCAGGGCGGGAAGGAGGCGCAGGTCGCGCCAGGCCCGATCCAGGATCAGGGAAAGCACCGTTACGCCCAGCGCCATTACCAGCCCCGCTCCCACCAGTACGTTCACCCAGTGCGGAGCCGCGCCGCTGAGTGCTGCCACCGCCCACACCGCGAGGGTGGCGACCTGGAGCACCGGGGCCACGAGGAGCGAGAAAAGATTGATGGGCAGGTAGGCATCAATGGGGCGCCGCCACGGGGAGGTGAGGCGGGAGCGGTGGATGCGAGCGGTCTGAATAAGGCCTCGTTGCCAGCGCACTCGCTGTTTCCACAGTGCCGGCAGGGTGGCGGGAACCTCGGCCAGCACGAGGGCATGGGGCGCGAATTCCACGTCCGAACCGGCGAAGTGAATCCGCCAGGTGAGCTCCAGATCCTCCCCCAGGGTATCTTCCCGGAAGCCACCTACCCGGCGCACCGCATCAGCCCGGAATGCCCCGGAATTTCCTGCCACGATGGGCAGCATTCCCACCAGTGCCAGGGCACGGCGCGTCATACCGGTCCCAACGTGGGTCATGAGGGCGAGCAGCGCCGTGAGCGGACCGGTGATATTGACCGGCTGGTCATTCCCGCATACGGCGCCCACCCCGGGGTGGCGGAACCCCGCTAGTAACTCCGGAATAGTGGTGGGTGTGAAGAGTCCGTCAGCATCCACGAAGATAAGGATCTCTCCGGTGGCGTGGGCAATACCGAGATTGAGGGCGCTACCTTTGCCGCCGTTCGGCTTGCTGAGGAAGGTGACGCGCGGATCGCTGGTGAACGGTGCGGCAACGGCGGCGGTGGCATCGGTGGAACCATCATCGACGACGATCACTTCCAGGCGGCGCCAGCCGGTGGCGAGGATGGAACGCAAGCAGGCGCCGAGCACCACCTCTTCGTTGTAGGCCGGGATAATCACCGAGACTTTGGTGTGTGCACCGTAGAGCGGGCGGGGCCGCTGGCGCAGCTCCCCCAGGATGGCAGCCGGGTACATTATCCAGGTCACCGCAGTGAGGATGAGGGTGGGTACGGCAAGAATAAGAAGCAGGGTGGTCATGCCATCACCTCGACGGTGCTGCGGGGGGCCGAAGCAGGCTCCGCGGGTGTGTAAGCCTCCAGGAGTGCGTCCAGTAATTCGGGGGCGTGGGCGCTGTGTGCGCCGAAGCGGGCATTGATTTCGATGAGGGCGGGGCGGCCTTGGGTATCGCGGCGGATATCCACATCTGCCGCTCCGCTCAGGCCCACCGCCTGCGCCGCTGCAAGCGCCAGCTCTGCGACGTCCGGGGCATTCACCCGCCGGACCCCGGTCGCGTTTCCGTGCTGCCCGGAGGCCAGACTGGTTTTTTCTAGTACGACGACGGTGGGGCGACGCCGCGCACCGTCCCGCGCGCCGTCCCGCGCGCCGCTGATCACGTCGCCTCCCGCACCGTTCACTGCCCCGTCGCGCCGCACGCTTCCCGGGGCGGGCAGGTAAAGCTGCGCGCAGTATTCGGTACCGGGGAGGAAAGTGGAGACCATCTCGGTATCGCGCAGTGGCATGGCGGGTGGAAATGTTGTTTCCAGGCGTACCCCGCGCCCGCCGCGTGCCACTCGCGGGCGTACCACGTAGGGGAAGCCGAGCCAATAAGCGCCTTCCTCGGTGAGAGTGGGAGCCTCCAAACTGCGCGGCACGGCTAAGCCGCTACTCTCCGCTACCCGGTGGGTGAGCCATTTATCGGCGGCAATCGCCACCGCGGCGGTGGGGGCTACCGCGATGCGGGCGCGGTGGAGCAGGGCGGTGCGCAGCGGTGCGAGCACGGAGAGTTCTTCATCCACCGTGGGGATGAGGAGGTCAATCGAGTATTCCTCGCAGATGGCGGCCAGGGCGCTCACAAAATCCGGGGCCGTGGCCGGCGGGCCTTGCCGGATTCTGAGGCCATCGGGGCGGGGACGGGGCGCCATATCGACGCCGAGCACTGGAATCCCGCGCTCCCCCAGCTGGGTGAGGAGGGAGGAGCCTGCCGGGCCGCTGGCCCCGGTAACGAGCACGCGCGGGCGAGAACTGAGAGGAGAATGATTCATCATGATGGTCCTTATAGGTAAGAGAGGGAGAGAACGGGGCAACGGGGCGGGGCGATGCGACGGTGCTCGTGGTGCGGGCGGTGTAGCAGAGCAGGCACGGGGCAACGGAGCCCACGGCGCGCGCAGGCACGGGGCGCCAGCGCCTAGGCCACAGCCAGGCACCCCGGGCTGAGAGCACGCCACGAAGATTTAGAGCACGCCCCGGAAAGCGGGAATGCGCATCGCCTCAAAAGCTTCAGCGGCCTCCATTTTGGCTTGTTCGCCCCGGAAATTAGCTTTGGCGGTGAGCACGTCGCCGGCCATATACGGCTTGTCCATCTGGTCGGCGTGGATGGCAACCCCGGCGCTTTTCACCCCGGTGTAATCGGTGATATCCACGAATACCTGCGGGGAAAAGTTCGCGGTGGCGGAGGGCGATTCGTAGCAGAGAATCGCCGGGTGGCGCCGCCCGGCCCGCATGGTGGCGCGGTGCACGGCGGTGTGATCCTGGTGCTGGTCATGGGCCGAATGCGTGAAAATAATATCCGGATTGAGGGTGCGGATTTTTTCTTCGATAGCACCGGTGAGGGTATTTTCATGCTCGGCTAGGCGAGTATCGGGCAGGCCGAGGGTGCGCAGCGAGGTCACCCCGAGGAAAGTACCGGCACGCTGGGCCTCCCCGGCCCGCTCCCCGGCATTGCCTCCCACCGCACCGTCCGCGGCCACGATGGCGTGAATCTCGTGCCCGGCATCAGCCAAGCGCGCCAAGGTACCCCCGCAGGCTAATTCCAGATCATCGGGATGCGCCCCGACGGCGAGGATACGGCGCGTAGGCGCCGCCGCCCCCACCGGAATCCAGCCGCTGATAAGAAGAACAAGCTGGGTGGCCAGCGCCGCAACGGAGCCCAGACTCACCCACCGTTCCAGGTTCCCGGGCGCATTCCCGCCCAGCAAAGCGATATTAGCCGGGACGAGGAGGAAAGCACTCCCCAGCGTGAAAAGCTGGAGGGGCCGGAAGGCGCGGATGCGTCGTCGTACCGAAGTTTCGAGAAGGACAACGGATAGTGCCGTCACGAGAAGGAACACGGCAAGCAGAGCATTCATGGAGATCGTCATGGCTCCAGTGTTCCGCCCCGTGTTAATATCGCGGTGAGGAGGTGATGAGAACTCTCTCATCGCGCCTCCACCCCCGTTTCCCGCGCGTGCCGTACACTTTACTTACTCACGCGTAACCTTGAGGAGAATCATGGCCGAAATCGAGCGGACTGAAGTTTTCACTCCCGGAAAGATTCATATCACCGATGAAATGACGATTCCGTGGGTTTTCCGTAATATCGCACGCGAACAGCCCGAGCGCACCGTGGTGGCGCGCAAAGCCTCGCTGGGGCAATGGGTGCCGGTGGCGTGGCGGACTTTCGAATCCGAGTATCGCGCGCTGGCACGCGGTTTTATTGCGATGGGCGTCCAGCCCGGGGATCGTATCGCTCTCATGTGTCACACCCGCTACGAATTCTGCGTGGTGGATTTCGCGCTGTGGTCCATTGGCGCGATGGCCGTGACCGTGTACGAAACCGATTCCACGGAGCAGGCTCGCTGGATTGTGGAGGATGCGCACTGCCGCTTCGCCGTCGTGGAAAATCAGCAGATGGCCGCGGTTATGGCGCCGTTCCGTTCCGATTTTGATTTCTTCACCGATATTTTCGTTATTTCTGACGATGACCTAGCCCGGATTTCCGCGCGCGGCACCATGGATCTCGACGCTGAGATTGACCGCCGTATTGATGCGATGCATGCCGACGACGAAGCTACCGTCATCTACACCTCTGGCTCGACAGGCCGGCCCAAGGGCGTGGTGCTCAGCCACCGCAACCTGCTGCACGTAGTTATTAACGGGCCACTGGATGATAACCTCGCCCCGATCCTTTCCGGCGAGAAACGCACTCTGCTCTTCCTCCCCATGGCCCATGTTTTCGCGCGTTTCATTAACCTGGTGGCCTTCTACGCGGGTAATACCATCGGGCACTGCCCCGATACCCACAACCTTGTTGAGGACATGAAGTCCTTCAAGCCGCATTATATTTTGGCGGTGCCGCGCGTTTTCGAGAAGATTTACAACGCGGCGGATGCCCAATCCACCGGCGTGAAGCAGAAGATTTTCCGCTACTACGCGAAAGTGGCGATCGCCTATTCGCGGGCTCTCGATAGTGCTGCCGGACCTTCGCTGGCGCTGCGGGCCCAGCATGAAGTGGGCGAACGCCTCGTCTACTCCAAGATTAAGGACATTACCGGCGGGAACCTCGAGAATGTGATTTCGGGCGGCGCGCCGCTGGGGGCACGGCTCGGGCATTTCTTCCGCGGCATCGGAATTAATATTTTTGAAGGCTACGGCGCAACGGAAACATCCGCGCCGACCACCGTGAATCGCTTCAACCACCAGCGGATCGGTTCGGTGGGTCCGGCCTATCCCGGCTGCCACGTGGCTATTGATACCGACGGCGAAGTGCTCGTCAAGGGCGATCACGTTTTCCACAAGTACCTGAATAATCCGGAAGAAACCGCCAAGGCGTTTACCGAAGATGGCTGGTATCGCACCGGGGATCTCGGCAAGATCGAAGATGGCTTCGTGTGGATTACCGGCCGGAAGAAGGAACTTATTGTGACCGCCGGCGGTAAGAACGTCTCCCCCGCAATCCTGGAGGACCGCCTGCGCGGCCACCCGCTGATTTCGCAGGTGGTCGTGGTCGGCGATCAGCGGCCTTTCGTGGGTGCGCTCATCACCCTGGATGCGGAGATGCTTCCCATCTGGCTGAAGAATAAGAATCTGCCGGCCATGTCTGTATCGGAAGCCGTGCACGATCCGCAGATTATCGCCTCGGTGGATCGCGCCATTAAGCGCACCAACGAAGCGGTCTCCCGCGCGGAATCCATCCGTAAATTCGTTATTCTGCCCATTGATTTCACCCCGGAGAACGGCTACCTCACCGCCTCCCTCAAGGTGAAGCGCACCGCGGTGCTCCGTGATTTTGCCACCGTGATCGGGCGTGATATTTACGGGGATAAGGGCGATAAGAACCGCGACTAGCGCGTAGGCGAGTTGCGAACGGGGGCGTGGGCTACGTAGTCCACGCCCCGATTCGTTTCTCCCGGTGCTGTGCGAAGCTAGTTCACGCCTTCATCGTCAGCTTCACGCTCATCGCGGTCAGCCTGAACAACACGGTCATCCTGAACAGCGCGAGAAGCACGGGAAATACGCCGGTGATCCTCGACCGCGCGCGAGGTGATGACATTATGTACCCGCACCGCGAAATCGGGATCCAGCCCGGCCCCGCGCGCCAGCTCGGCAATCCGGGCATGCTGAACACCCTCGCGGGCCATATCGCGAGCGGGAAGCCGGTAGCGGTCCTTGAGGCGCCCCACGGCATCGGTGACCTGTTTGCGCTGCCCCAGCAGCTCAATGAGCTGGGCATCCAAAACGTCCAGGCGCGCCCGGAGCGCCCCAAGCTCAGCCGCGCAGCGCTCCTGCTGATTCTCCCGCGCATCCGTGCCCGGCACGCCAGCGCCATCGCTACCCGGGGTACGCCGCGTCCCTTCGCCACCCACTAGGCGCTCTTCCGTTGCGCCGCGGAAACAATCTCCACGGGCGCCCCTTCAGTGACCGCCGCGCGAGTCACAATCACTTCCCGCACATCTTTCCGGGAAGGCACATCAAACATGGCCGGGCCGAGCACCCGCTCCATAATGGAGCGCAGCCCGCGCGCCCCGGTGCCCCGTTCCATCGCTTCACGCGCCATGGCTCGCAGTGCCTCGTCCTGGAAAGTCAGGCGCACCCCGTCCAGCTCGAACATGCGGGTGTACTGCTTGACGAGGGCATTGCGCGGCTCGGTGAGGATGCGCACCAGGTCGTCTTCGCCCAGGGCTTCCACCGTTGCAATAACGGGCAGGCGCCCCACCAGCTCCGGGATGAGGCCGTATTTGTGGAGGTCCTCCGGCGTGACCTGCGAGAGCATATCTGAATGGGCGTCGGCGTCGTGCAATTGTGCCCCGAAGCCGATACCGTGGCGTCCAACGCGAGTGGAAATAACATCCTCCAAACCCGCGAAGGCCCCGGCGCAAATAAAAAGAATATTCGAGGTGTTGATCTGGAGGTATTCCTGCTGGGGGTGCTTGCGCCCGCCCTGCGGCGGCACCGCCGCGACCGTCCCCTCCACGATTTTGAGGAGCGCCTGCTGCACGCCCTCCCCCGATACGTCGCGGGTAATGGAGGGATTTTCAGATTTGCGGGTAATTTTATCGATTTCGTCGATGTAAATAATGCCGGATTCGGCTTTTTTCACATCATCACCGGCCGCCTGCACGAGCCGTAATAAAATATTCTCCACGTCTTCGCCCACGTACCCGGCTTCGGTGAGCGAGGTGGCATCCGCAATCGCGAAAGGCACATCGAGCATACGCGCCAGCGACTGGGCAAGGTACGTTTTCCCAGTTCCGGTGGGTCCGAGCAACAAAATATTGGATTTGCCGAGCTCGACGGTATCTTCCCCGTCGGCAGGGCGCGGCGCAGCTTTCGCGCGCAGCCGCTTGTAGTGGTTGTACACGGCCACGGCGAGCGTACGCTTCGCGGCATCCTGCCCTACCACATACTCATTCAAAAACTCGTAAATATCAGCGGGAACGGGGAGCTCATTCGGGGAGAAACCATCGTTTTCTTTCCCGAATTCCTCGGCGATAATCTCATTGCACAGCTCGATGCATTCATTGCAAATATATACACCCGAACCGGTGATAAGTTTCTTCACCTGGCGTTGGGTTTTCTGGCAGAACGAACACTTGAGAGCTTCTGCTGCATCGACGGTCGCCATGTTCCTCCTTGCCTCGCGGCCGCGCCGTACGCGCGTCTTCCCTATTTCACCGCATCTGCGCCCAAAGGTCACGTTCCCACGCGGGGCGCCAGGTCAGTGAGATGTACGACGACGCAGCTCTCGCGCCGTGCCCCGCCGCCCCATGCACGTGAGCGGGCAGGAGCACCTGGCCCCTACCCGCCCATGATACGCGCTACCGCCCGAAGCTACAGCCCGGAGCACGAGCGCGAGAATCGCATTAACCGTTGGTTACGACATCCGCATTTTTACGCGATTCGAGCACGTTATCCACCAGGCCGTAGTCCTTGGCCTGCTGGGCGGTGAGGATCTTATCGCGCTGGATATCCGCCCGCACCTCATCGGGAGACTTCCCGCTGTGGTGCGCCAGGGTATTGACGAGCCATTCCGTCATGCGGTCAAGCTCATCGGCCACGATGGAAATATCCGTGGCCTGGCCTTGCATGCCCTCCATTGCTGGCTGGTGGATGAGCACCCGGGCATTGGGGAGCGCCAGGCGCCGCCCCGGGGAGCCGGCTGCCAGCAGCACCGCCGCCGCGGAAGCCGCCTGGCCCAGGCACACGGTCTGGATTTGCGGCTTGATGTACTGCATCGTGTCGTAAATAGCGGTGAGCGCGGTGAAAGAACCGCCCGGGGAGTTGATGTACATGGTCACCGGGGAGTTCGGGTCCATCGATTCGAGGACGAGCAGCTGGGCCATCACATCATCGGCCGAAGCGTCATCCACCTGCACCCCGAGGAAAATAATGCGATCCTCGAAAAGCTTCGTGTAGGGGTTGGAGCGCTTGTACCCGTAGGGGGTGCGTTCTTCGAAATCGGGAAGCACGTAGCGGTTGGAGGGCATCGGGCCCGCGCTACCGTGGCCGAAACCGGCACCGGGAACGTTGCCAGCGCCGTAGCCGGCGGCCATCATGGCGGGCAGGTTACCCGCGGCTCGGAAATTCATCGTCATGAGAGCTCCTCCCCCGCGTGGCTGGCTTCGAGTGCGCCGTCGTTATTATCGCTATTCGGCTTCTTGAGCATGACCTGCGAATTGGAAATAATGTGATCCACGAAGCCGTATTCCAGTGCTTCCTGGGCGGTGAACCAGTGGTCGCGTTCGGAATCTTCCAGGATCTGTTCCAGCGACTTACCGGTGTGCTTGGCGTTGAGCCCGGCCAGTTCCTCCTTCATCTGCAAGATGAGGTTCGCGTTGATGCGAATATCAGCGGCCACCCCGCCGGCGCCACCCGAAGGCTGATGCATGAGGACGCGGGTATGCGGGGTGATATAACGCTTGCCCTTCGTGCCAGCTGAGAGCAGGAATTGGCCCATCGAGGCTGCCATGCCCATCGCCACCGTCACAACATCCGGCTGAACATACTGCATGGTGTCGAAAATGGCCATACCCGCGGTGACCGAGCCACCCGGAGAATTAATGTACAGGTAAATATCGCTCTCCGGATCCTCCGCGGCAAGGAGCATCATCTGGGCGCAAATCTGATTCGCATTATCATCGCGAACTTCCGAGCCGAGCCAAATGATTCTTTCCTTGAGGAGGCGCTGGTAAACAGCATCGCCGAATGCTGAAGGCTGGTTATTATCCCGGCCTTCCATGCGAGGTGATGTGGTCACGGTTTTCCTTCCTCGGAACCTCCACGCGGAGATTCCATACTCGTATGCGACTTTAACGCCCGCGGGCCGCCGTGATCATCCTGGCTCGAGACTTTTTCGCTGATGGCGCATGGTTGGCGCCATCACGGTGACACGGGGCGACGGCGCGCACGGTGCCACGCGCCAGCATGGCGACGCAGCGTTACGGTGCCACGCGCCAGCATGGCGGCACAGCGCCACGGTGCCACGCGCCAGTGCCCCGCCACGGCACCGCGACTAAGAATAAGCGGGAGGGCGGCGAGCTAATACTCGCTGCCCTCCCGCTGGAAAGGTGGCTAACTACTAGCCGCTGCTAGTGAGCCGCTAGCGATTGACGGCCGGGCGGTCAGCGCCCGCCCCGGTCCAGTCACCGGCGAGGAACACATCGCCGGCGCGGCCGAAGCCGAAGCTGGCCATCGCAACGCCCTCACCCACGTTTTCGCGCAGGTGCCAGATATTGCCGCGAACCACGCCGATGCCGTCCACGCCGTCCCCATTCCAGTCACCGGCGAGGAATACATCGCCGGGCCGGCCGTAGGAGGAGGTGTACTTAGCCTGGGTGTCCGCGAAGGACGCCTGGGCGAAAACGGTGTTTCCGCGGCGCACCGCGAGCTCATCGCGCCCGTTGCCATCCCAGTCACCGACCACCATCTGGTCGCCGTGGCGCCCGAAGGAAACCGCGGCCGTGTGGTTGCCACCGGCTAGGTCATCGCGCACGTACACCGTGTTACCGCGGCGCACCCCGATGGTGTCCTTGCCGTCCCCGTTCCAGTCGCCGATAACGATCTCGTCATCCGCGCGGCCGAAGGAGAATTGCAGCTGGGCATTGCCGGTGGCGGCATTGGTCAGCAGGAAGGTGTTGCCGCGGCGCACCCCGGGGGTGTCCACGCCGTCGCCGTCCCAATCGCCCACGAAGATGGTTTCGCCAGCGCGACCGTAGCTGGTCACGCGGTCGGCGTTGCCGCCGGCCAGAGCGGTAGAAGCGAAGAGCAGGTTGCCCTGCGGCGCCGCCGGCTTGCTCGGTTCTTCACTGGGCTTATCGCCCGGTTCGCCCGGTTCGGTCCCCGGCGTGCTCGGTTCCGTGCCCGGCGCGGTAGGCTCCGTCCCCGGCTCCGTCGGCTCCACGCTCGGCTCCGTACCCGGCTCTTCACCGCCGGGCTGCTCGCCACCCGGGGTTTCCCCGGCGCGCGCGGTCAGCCACTTGCTGGAGTCCAGCGGTTCGCCCACGAGGCGGACTTCGCCGATGCAGCCCTGGAAGCCGGATTCACGCACGCCGGCGTAGGAGCCCGCGCCGAGGACCCACGGCAGGCCCTGGGTGCCCACGCCCACGGTGCCCGGCGAATTACGCAGCACCGGTACCCCATCCACGTACATGGTGGTCATCTTGGTCTCCGGATCATTGACCACCGCGAGGTGGAGCCACTGATCGCGCGACACAATCTCACCGGACCACGCCGAAGATTCGGCCGGGGTGGGCTTCTGGGAATCCACGAAGGAGAACTGGATTTCCGCCAGGTTCGACAGCGCCCACGCGAAGGGCGGTTCCTCGCCCTCGGTGTTGTTGTAGCCGGCAATATTCTGGCGCTGGCCATCGCGGGAAAGCCAGGCCATCCAGGCATTGTTCTTGTTATCGAACTTCGGGGAGATCTTGATGAAGGTTTCGAAGGTGAAACCGTTCTCGAAGGTCTCATTATTGACGGCGGCATCAGCGGCGGTCACGAAGTTATTCCAGCGTGCGTTATCACGCCCACCGTTGGCGAAGCACACCGCACCGGCATTGGCCGAGAGCGGATGGTGGTCACGGGTCCATACGACGTCGCCCTCTTCGGCTCCCTTGGAACCTGGCTGGTCCAGCGGGGCCCGGGTGAAGTTATCCCCACCCACGGCATCCACGATGGCTTCACCCACGGCAACCGGGGTGCCTTCGGCCTTATCCACCGGCATCTTCCAGTGGGCCACGGTGCTATCCACCTTCGGGTAGTCCTCCGCACCGCTCGGGGCGGTGGGGGTCACCTGGGTCGGCGCATCGTAGCTGGCAAGCCACTCGCGCAGCTGCGGCGTCGTCAAAGAAGCCTTGGTATCAGCGATCACGAGGTTCGGGAAACGTTCGGCGAAGTTGAAGTCAAGCTCGAAAGTTTGGCCCGCACCGTTAAGGATCGCCTGGTCGTCGGGAACAAGGGTGTCCTTGGCCTTCGTCATCACCCAGGGCGAGAAGGAGGTCTGGTAGATCTTGTTACCCGGCAGGTCGAATTCCACCATGCCCATGTAGCCGTTTCCGCCCATATAGGCCATCTGGTAATCCATGAGGACCTGGTAGACGGGGTGGCCGGCATCGTTCGTGCGCGTCCAGGTGGTCGCGCCGTGATGGTGGCCGTTGAAGGTGAGGAACACCTGATCGTGGTTGCGGATGAGCTTATTCCACACCTTTTCACCGAATTCGGTGGCCAGCGGGGTCACGCCGTCGCCCTCCACGTTAATCAGCTGATGCGAATTAACAATCGTGGGGGTGGTGGGGTGTGCGTCGAGCACATCGGATGCCCATTGCAGCGCGTCATCCTGGGCCTGCCAGGACAGGTTCATGACCAGGAAATCTTGGCCGTTGACCTTGAGAATGTGGTATTCGTGCGCTCCGGAAGGATCGCGTTCCACGAAGGTGGAGTTCTTGGCGGCGCGCTCGGCCCCGAACCATTCCTTGTAGGTGCCGTAGCCAACCGGATCGGTATCCGAGGCATCGGCCCCGACGTCGTGATTACCGGCAAGAATCGAGTAGGGATGCCCCGCGTCCTCGAGAATCTTCATGGCCTTATCGGCGATTTCCCACTGCTGGGGGTGGTTGTACTGATCCACGATATCGCCCAGGTGCATGGACATCTTAATGCCGTACTTCTCAGCGTTCTGTGCAATCCAGGAGGTCTGAGCGGAGAAGGGTTCGCTGCCGTACATGGCACCGAATTGGTTACCGGTTTCTTCCGTGGCGTAGCGCGAGTAGAACTGGGTGTCCGGGATAACGCCGAGCGCGAAGTTCGAGAGCGGGGTCTTTTCTTCCGCCTCGCCGGTGCCTTCCTGCGGGGTGCCCGCCAGCGGGTTGCCTTCCGCATCGAGGTACACGGTGAACTGCCCGGAAAGCAGCTCGCGGCGCTCCACCTTTTCTACCTCGTAGTTATTGTCGAGGATCGGGAAAAGCGAGATGGGGGTCATGACCATTTCGGCGGCCGGCTTCACCCCGGAATCGAGGGCCGGGCCGGCGTAGGGGTTGATCTTAATATCGAGGTGTCCGTAGTGCTTCCCACCCGAGATGAGCTTCTTCACGCCCGCCTCGTTGGTCTTCCACATTTCCGGTTCGTTGGCCTGCGCCATCCACACGGAGTGGGAGTTGAAACGCAGCGGTTCGTAGGCGCCGTTCTCCCCCGTCTTGACCATCTTTTCGCCGCGCAGACCGTCGGAGGCTACCCCGACGTCCCAGTGGTACACGCCCACGCCGTCGCCGGCTTCGTCCACGTAGGATGCCTGGAACATTTCGTCATGGCCGGAGAAAACGGAGGCCACATTGTACTTTTCGAAAAGTGGCTGGAGGTGGCGCATGGGCACACCCGGCTGCTGATCGGGGAACTTGTGGCCCATCGGGGTGCCGTGCACGCCGTTGGAGTAGGCCACGTGGTGGTATTGCACGATAATAATCTGACCCTTGGCGCGGGCATCAGCCAGCTGCTTTTCGAGCCATCGGTACTGATCCGAGCCGGGCATAAAGCTAGGCTGATCCACCGAATCGGGAGCCGCATCCGGACCCCACCAGCCGGCCGCCACAGACTTGGGGAAGTCCCGCGCGTATTCCTCGTACGGGAAAACGCCCTGGGTGTCGGTCCCGAGCTGAGCGGCGGTAATGCCTTCGTCATTGCCTTCGATCTTGGCTTCTTCCGGCATTGTCTTCGGAGTCTGATCGGTGCCGTTGGTCGAATCGAGGCTGATGATCGTCACCGGGCCCATATCGGTGCGGTGGTAGGCATCGCGCGCATTCGCGTTATCCGAGCCGTTGGTATCAAATACCTGGTTGTAGGCGGCGCGCGCCCGCGCTACCGCGGTGCGGTCCTCCGGGCTACCGTAGCCGTACACTTCGTGGTTGCCCAGCGAGGTGATCACCGGGATGGAATCGAGGAGCTGGCCCTTATCACCGGCGAAGTAGCGGAACCATTCATCCCAGTGGCTTTGGGAGGAGGCGCGTTCGGCAATATCGCCGGGCAGCAGCACCAGGTCCGGCTTGGCGGCGGCAATGGCGGCGTTATTGATTTCCTGCGCCTTATCCTCGGTGAGCATGTAGTTGACGGCGTACTTCCCGTTACGGGTGGAGCCGCCGAATTTCTCATCCCAGGCCGAGCCCTTGCCCGGGCGCTCTTCGGAGCCCTCGGCCAGGTTGAGGGTCTGTTCCCATTCGCGGTAGGTCACGCGCCCGATGGGATCGGTTTCGGTATCGGAGAAGGCGATGATGTGGAGCGGATCGGTGATCCCGGCCTTCCCATCGGGGAGGGTACGGAGCGTGGCGGAATGCGCGTAGCCGTCCACCGTAACCGTGTAGGTGTAGGTGGAGCTGGGCTGGAGCTCTTCCACGCGCTGGCTGTACTTGTAGGGATGATCGGCGCGAATCCAGGCACCCTGCGGTACGGACAGCTCCTTTCCGCGGCTGAGGGTACCCTGCTTGAGTTCGTAATCCTGGTAATCGTTCACCGGGTTCTGCACGCCGGCCACGGTGTAGGTGCGCCCTTCGGCGGGCAGGCCCGGGCCGCTGATGGTGAGAACGGCATTGTGGCCCAGTTCCGTAAACCAGTTAATCGTCATCTCGTGGGCACCGGGGCGCTGCAGGTAGGGCAGCACCCGGAAGCCCGGACGCGGATCCATGGGTTGAGTCACCCCGTCCACGACGACGGGATTCTCATTCGTAGAGGCGAGAGCCGGAGAATCGACTCCCGGGAGTACTGGCTCGGCCGCGGCTGGCACCGTGAATGCCACCCCGACCGGCACTAGCGTAGCGGCAGCTAGAGCCGCTACTGCTCGACGCACGTGTCGCATGAATATCCTTCGCTTTGAGCTGGTCGGGGCGCGGATTGGCCCGACCCGGAAACACGCGTTTCCATTGCTCAAACTATTGAAGTCGCCTTAATGTGCCGTAAACGGGCTCTTAATTTAAGGAGCTTCACGTGAATATCACATTGCGGTGGTGCCAACGGTGCGGACGCGGCGACGGTGCGCGCGACGGTGGGACGGGGCGACGGAGGGATGGCGCAGCGGGACGGTGCGACGGTGCGGCGCCCCGTGGGCGCCGCGGTGGTACGACGACGGCGCAGCTGCGCTGCGCGCATACGCGTGTGGGGTGGGAGGCCACGCCTCCCACCCCACACGCCCACCACGCAAGCGGGCAGTTAGTGCATCCCGAAATTAGCCAAGGAGCTCCTCAAGCTTCTTCACGAGGGTCTTGCGGGCCTTGCCAGCCTTCTCAGCTTCGAGCACGCGGGCCACTTCAGCGGCATCCGCGCCCTGGGCGTATTCCACGACCTCGTCCACCTTCTTGGCTGCCGGATCAAAAGCGTCCGCATCCGCGGCCGGCGCATCCGCGCCGGAGTCCGCTGCGGGAGCTTCCTCCGCGGCAGCGGCAGCCTCGGCTGCCGGGGCCGCGGCGGCGTCGTCGCCCTGCACCGGAGCGGAGTCAGCCGCGCCGTCCTCATCAACCGGGCCATCCCACACGGGGCGGGACGGGGCGGCGGAGAAGTCCGGGGTCAGTTCGCCTTCCGGCTTTTCGCCGACGACCTTGATGACATCCACCTCGTTGCCGTTGGTGTCCACAACCTTGGCCAGGCGCAGCGCGGAGATAAGCGCCTTGCCACGGCGCAGCTCGCCGCTGAAGGCACCGAGCTGGCCGGTCTGTGCGGCCGCGGAGATGAACTGGTTGGGGTCCATGCCGTAGGACTGGGCCTGCTGGACCAGGAAGTTGAAGAGTTCATCCTGGTTGGTCTCCACGCCGAACTTCTTGACCAGTTCGTCCAGGATGATCTGGTCGCGCAGGGAATCGCGGATTTCCCCGCGGATTTCCTTAGCGTGGTCATCGTCGGTGGCGCGGTTCTCGGATTCGAGGTGGCGTTCCACTTCGGCATCGATCACGCGCTTGGGCAGCTGCACCTTGACATCCTCACGGAGCTTATCGAGGAGGAGGTTGCGAGCGGCCATGACCTGGACCTGGGCGGCATCCGTGGCGGCCTTCTCCGCCAGGTCCGCGCGCAGTTCCTCAATGGTGTCGAATTCGGAGGCGAGCTGGGCGAAATCGTCATCGGCTTCCGGAAGCTCGGATTCCTGCACCTTCTCCACCACGACGGTCACGTCGGCCTGCTCCCCGGCGTGCTCCCCGCCCACGAGGGTGGAGGTGAAGTTGAGCTCATCACCAGCGGAGGCGCCATTGACGGCCTCATCGAGGCCATCGAGCATATTGTCATCACCGATGCGGTAGGACACGCCCTCCACCGAATCAACTTCTTCGCCATTGATGCTGGCGGAGAGGTTAATGGTGACGTAATCGCGGCTGGCGGCGGCGCGCTCCACCGTTGTGAGGGTGGCGAAGCGTTCGCGCAGCTGCTCGAGGCGCTCATCCACGGCATCCGCATCAGCATTGGTGGCTTCCACTTCGAAGCTGTACTGCGCCGGATCCGGAATCACAATCGCCGGGCGCACATCCACCGTGACGGTGAAGGCGAGCGGCTCGGTGGAGTTCTTCTCCATCGCCACGCCGGTCACGTCCACCGCGGGGCGGCCCATGGGCACGAGGTCGTGTTCTTCCAGGACGTCCTGGTAGTAGCCGTCCAGGGAGTCGTTAATCGCCTGCTCCACAATCGCGGCGCGGCCAATCTGCGCTTCCAGAACGCGCGCGGGCACGTGCCCCCGGCGGAAGCCAGGGATCTGCACCTGGTTGCCGATGGTCTTCGCGGCCTTGTCAATTTCCGGCTTGAATTCCTCGAAAGGAACCTCAACGGTCAGCTTCACCTGGGTGGGATCGAGCTGTTCGTAGGAGCTTTCCAACTTTTTCTCCAGTCTAAAAATGGGGGTGATAACCCTTGCCGATAGGACGAATCCGTCCCCTTACTGCGCCGCGCCGGGCGCGGGCATACCCGCTAATTCTACGGCACGCACCCCGGGTGATGGGAGTTCTAGCGCCAAACTACCTGCCATATGTGAACGCACTCTCACCCGCGCGGGGCTCGGGGGTCCGCCGCGCAGAGCGCCCTGAAGCATGCCGACGACGCAGCTGCCCGGCACCTCGAAGCGAGGTACCGGGCAGCTGAGATCACTCGCCTACCGGTGCGGCAGGCACGGCGGGGTCATCCCGCTCGGCGTGATCACGTTGGGCCTGAGCGGGCTTAGAAGGCGGGAATAACCTCACCATTGGGCCAGGTATCGCGAATGTACTTGGCAACTTCGGGGCTGTGCAGCGCGGCATCCAGCTTCTTCACACCCTCGAGCTTCTCGCCGGTGGCCTTGGAGTTCCAGGCGAGGATATTGCCGTAGGGGTTATCGGTGGGGTCTTCGGTGTAGATAGCATCCTTGGAGGGAACCAGGCCGTTTTGCAGGGCGAAGTTACCGTTGATAATCGCAATATCCACGTCCGGGAGGATCTTCGGGACCGAGGGGGCATCAGCTTCGCGGAAGGTGAGGTTCTTCGGGTTGTCCACCACATCGTAAATGGTGGGGGAAGCAACCTGCGGGTTGAGCTTGATGAGGTTGTTCTTCTGGAGGAGGTCGAGGGCGCGCGCCTGGTTGGACGGGTCGTTGGTCACGCCCACCACGGCATTGTCCTTGAGCTCGCTGAGCTGCTTAATCTTCTTGGAGTAGATGCCGTAGGGCTCGATGTGGATGCCCGCGCCGTGGTCCAGGGTGTAGTTCTTTTCCTTGATTTCGTTCTCAAGGTAGGGCAGGTGCTGGAAGTAATTCGCGTCGATTTCCCCGGCGTTGAGCGCCACATTGGGCTGCACGTAATCGTTGTACTCGCGGATGTCCAGGGTGAAACCGGCGTCCTTGGCGAGGTTGTCATTGACGAATTCCAGGATCTGCTTATGCGGGGCCGGCGAGGCGCCGACAACGAGGCGCACCGCGCCGTCGTCGTTCTTCGCGGGAGCGGAGGAGGACGAATCCGAGCTACCGCAGCCGCTCAACGCGAGCGCGCTCACCGCAGCTACCAGGGCAATTTTCGAAAGCTTCTTCATGGTTGTATATTCCTCTATTTTTCACAATGTTGGTGGTGATAACGGATCGCTGTGCACCGTTATGTTGACAGCGCTGGTCCGGGTGCTTCCCGGTGGTGCGTGACCCGGCCGGCGGTTCCTTAGCGGTGATCCACCAGCCGGCTGAGCATGTCACCCAGCGCCTGGATGACCATGACGAGGAGTACCAGCACGACCACCACGATCGTGAGCACATCCGGGCGGTTATTGTAGTACCCGGCGTTTTGGGCCATGGCGCCCAGGCCGCCGCCGCCCACGGCGCCCGCCATCGCCGAGTAGCCGACGAGGGTGACCGCGAGGATCGTGACGGATTGGACGAGGGCCGGCAGCGCTTCGCGCATGAGCACCCCGAACATAATGCGGGTGCGGGAGGCTCCCATCATGAGGACGGCTTCCACTTTGCCGCGCTCAACGCCCATGAGATTGGATTCCACCAGGCGCGCGAAGTAGAAGGCCGCGGAGATCGTGAGCGGAACAGTGAAGCCTTGCCAGGCGCTGCCCGTTCCAGCGATTGCACGCGAAAAGCCGATAAGGATAAAGACGAAGATAATGAAGGGGATGGCGCGGCCCACATTGACGATAAAACCGAGGGTTTTATTGAGGAGCGGCGAGGGAAGCAGTCCCCCGCGGCCGGTTGCCACCAGGATCATCCCGAGGATCAGGCCAAGCGCCGAGGCGATGACGGTGGAGATCCCCACCATGGCCAGCGTTTCGAAGGTGGCGCGGGCCAGCCCGTCCTTGATTTCCGGTGCGTCGAACCAGGTGCCGCGCTCGAGCGGGAGGGTGGCCGCGGCGGATTTGACCGGCGCGGAGAGAGCCGGGCTGAAGAGCCCCGCGGCGGATACCGCCGGCGAGACTGCGCTAAGAAGAATGGTCATGCTGCCCGCACCTCCGCGGTGATTCCGGCCTCGTTCATCGCAGTGAGAACGGTATCCACCTGCGCGTCATCAACCACGAGGGCCAGGCGCGCGATCTGGATCGCACCGATAGATTCAAAAACACCCGCGCCAATATCGCAGCCGAGCCGCGCGGCCAGGCTGAGGGCCTGGGAGCCGGCGGTTTCGCCGGGGCGGGCCGTAAAGGCAATATCGATAACGGAGCCGGAAACATTGGTTGTTTCAATATCCGGGGCGGGCACCAGGCGGCGCGCCAGGGGCGAACTCACGTCCGCGAGCACGCTTTCAATAGTGCCGCCGGCGGTAATCCGGCCCGATTCGAGGAGGGTGACCGAATCGCAGATCCGGCGCACCACGTCCATTTCGTGGGTAATAATAACGACGGTCACCCCGTAGGCATCGCGCACGTCGCGCAGCAGCTCGAGGATTTGCAAGGTGGTATCCGCGTCCAGCGCGGAGGTGGGCTCGTCGCAGAGCAGCACCGAAGGTGTGGTGGCCAGGGCACGCGCAATGGCTACGCGCTGGCGCTGCCCGCCCGATAGCTGGGATGGATACGAATCGCCCCGATCAGCAAGGCCGACGACGCCCAGCAGCTCGCGCACCCGTTCGGCGATCTTCGCGGATTTTTCCCCGGCGATCTGGAGGGGGTAGGCGATATTTTCCGCGGCGGTACGTGCCTCCAGCAGGTTGCCACCCTGGAAGACCATCCCGATGGTGCGCCGGGCCGCGCGTAATTTCGAGGCCGGCAACGCGTTGAGATCTTCGCCGTTAATACGAATGGAGCCGCTGGTGGGTTTTTCCAAGGCGGTGAGGCAGCGAATGAGGGTGGATTTACCGGCACCCGATTCACCGACGATGCCGTGGATTTCCCCGGTGGGGATGGTGAGCGAGATGCCGCGCAGCGCCGCCACGGATTCCGCTCCGCGGCGCGGGTAGATTTTCTCCACCTCGGCTAGTTCGATCATCTCGTATCCCCTGACGTTTCCCTTAGCACGCAGCGGGGATGCTGCGCACAGTCAATCATCGTAGGTCTTTTTGCCGGGGACAACAACGCGGTGGCTCACTCATGAGATACGCCACGGCCGCTTTAGGCGGCCCAAACAGCGCTATCCCCTCGGTTTTCCCCGGAATTTTGGCGCTTTCCCCACCGACGCTGCCGGTCGAGCTTTTGCGCAAATGTTTTTCCAAGGTCCCCCGAGGGAATAGCTGGCAGGTCTCTGACCTGCTGTTTTAGGTGCTTAGGAACCGGGCGCGGCCGCGGGCCAATCGCTTGGCTCGCGGCCGCTTCCGGCGCTACTTTCGTGACCGCTTAGCCGCGGTACTTCCGGCGCAGCGCGAAGCCGCCCAGGATGAGCGCGGCTGCTCCCGCGATCCCGGTTGCCGCCGCGGCGCCGGTATGCGCGAGCTTGGCCGCGGGGCGCTTGACCTTCACCGTCGGAGCCTTCTGCTCCGGCGCGGGCTTCGGGTCGGCAGGAGCGCCCGGGCCAGCCGGTTCGCTCGGCGTTCCGGGTGTTCCAGGCTGCTGCGGCGTGCTTGGTTCACTGGGCGTTCCGGGTGTTCCAGGCGTGCCCGGCTGCGGATCCGGGGTGCCCGGAACTTCAGGAGCCACCGGAGTTCCCGGCGCACCCGGATCACTCGGCTCGCCAGGCGTTCCAGGCGTGCCCGGCTCACCCGGCGTTCCGGGCTCCGGATCGGGGCTGACCGGCGGGTCAGGGTTCACCGGCGGCTCGGGCACGGGGCACGGCCGGGCGGAAATATCGAAGCTCCACTCGGTCGTGGCACCTTCCGCGAAGGTGTAGCGCTGCGGATCCTTGAGCTGCGCCGTCACGGTGACGCTGCCCTCCGCCTCCACCCGGGTGTACTCCACGAAGGCGGATTCCGGAATGCTCACGGTGGCCGGAGTCCCGCAGCTTTCTGCCGGAACCAGGGTGGGAGCAATCGGGGTAATCGCGGGCTTCTCCAGCGGAGTAGCCGTGCAGGAGGTTGAGGTGAGATCCAGGACCCAGGTGGCCGTGCGATGCTCCTGATCAACCGTGTAGCTCGCCCCGGCACCCGGCGTAGCAATGAGGTAACCGGGCTCTACCGTCGCGGTCACGGTGGCCGTGGTACCGGCAATCTCCGGTTCACCGTAGGTCACGCCCTCAACATTCTCCGGCAGAGTTACCTTGGCCGGTGCCACGGTTCCGCTCTCATCGCAGGGCTGCGGGGCGGTCACCGGAGCCGCCGGCACAATAATCGTGCCGTAGACCGGGGTCAAGGTCAGATCCTCGGCCGGCATGGCGAACTTCAGGGCGCTATCGGCCGGATTTGCCTGCGCATTCTGCCCGAGGGCCTCCTTGCTCAACTGCTCCGCGGGAGTCGCCAGTTCAGATACCGTCCACCAGGCGAAGGGTAGATTCTTCTCCCCCGCCGGAATGCTCGGCTGCGCGCTCGTGCTCACCTGGGCTTGCGGCGCGGTGAAAATATGCTGACGCGCGGTACCTTCCGGATAGTGCTGCGAGCCGGGCTCAACAACCTGGCCGGTCACGGTGCCGCTTTGCGCCGTGGTGCCGATCTGCGCCACGTAGCCCTGGCCAATCGTCCAGTTCCCGGTGCGCTGGCCCTTGTGGTTGACCACGAAGCGGGTGCGGGTGTTGGAGGACACGGGGCTGGTACCTGCCGGGCCGGCCACCTTGTTCCGGTCGAGATTCTCATCCACCGTAAAAGCACCGCTAGCAAATTCGGCCAGGGCAAAAGTGCCGGGCTTGGTCACGCCAATACGTTCCCCAAATTCGGTGTTCGGGCAGCTGAGGTAGGCGCCGTAGCCACCCTCGGTTTGGGCGGTCACATTCCCTGTGCCCAGGAAGCGGCAGGTGCCTTGACCCGCCGTGAAAATCGCGGGAGCGTTCTTGGCCCCGTTCATCTTGATGAGGCTCTCGCCGGTGCTCGCGAAGGTCACCCCGGTGGCGCCGACAACTCCCCCAGCAACATTCGCTGAGGAAGCGGCCACCGTGAGAGTGGCTGCGCCGTCGGCCTTCACCTGCGCCGCACCGTACACCCCGTACCCTTGCGATTGCGAGGAGGAGGTGACGCTCAGCGCGGAGGTGCCCCCGACGTTGAGGTCTCCCGCGCTGTACACGCCGAAGCTGGACTGCCCCTGCGCCGTTGCCTGCGCCGTGACCTTCGCGTTGGTGATGGTCAGAACGTCGCCGGTGTTATCGGTGTCGCCGCCACCGGCCTGCATAATCGCCGTTGCCGTGGAGGCGTTGGAGCTGGCTTCCGCCGTGACCGTGGCGCCCTGGGTGCCGTCAATGGTGAGGTTCTTCCAGGCGTTGATGCCGGTTGCCAAACCGGTTTCGTTGGTGACGCGAGCGGTGACCTGAACATTGCCGCCGATACTGAGGTCCGCGGTGCTGCGGATCGCGGTACTCATCGCGGTGTTTTTCTCCCCGGTTCCGCACTTCTCGCAGGTAATATCCCTGCCCACGGCGGTGAGCTTTCCTTGGCCCACAATTTCAATCGGTGCGCCGGAGGAGTCGAGGCCAATCGAGCCGCCCTTGAGCCAGGTCACGTTCGGATCGCTGTCCTCCAGATTCACCGGGTATTTATTGATGGTGTTCGTGGCATCGAAGGTGGCATCGCCGTCAAAATCGAGGACGTATTTATACAGGCCCTCCTGGTTACCGGCGAAATAGAGGGCGTTCGCGGTGTAGCCGCCCTCGCTCGCGGTAAAAACGTTCGTGCCGCTGAATTTGACCGTCACATCGGAAGCGATCTTGCCCGTGTCCACGGACACGCCGCGCTTGTAGGAGTTCGCGGCATCCTGCACATAATTATTGAACCACAGGGTTTTTGTGGCGGCGTTCCACGAAATCTTGTTATCGCCGGTCACGAAGGACTGATCCAGGCAATACGTCACGCTATTGGTGTAGTAACTATCCTGGGCCGGGTAGGTTTTCCCATCATCCGGCTTGGCGGTACGAAGAGTGCGGCCCGTGCAGCTATTGCTGGTCGCGCCCACCACCACCGAGGTCACATCGGCTACCGCATCGGCGGGCACAAAGCCCGCGGGCAGCTCGCTCGCCGGCGCGGGAGCTGCCACAGCGGAGGTGACAGCCCCTATTCCAGAACCTAAAAGTACTAACGCAGCTCCGACTGCGACAGATTTTCTCAACATAATGATCCCAACGACATAGGTGCAATCATTATTAAAGAATACCTATAGATTGAAAATAATATCGTGAAAGTGGGGCATTTCCCTAGTTAGGCAAGGCGATGCGCCAAGAAAAGGGGGAATAATATGCGGGGAATTTCGAGAAATATTCGCCTTCTGACCAGCGAAAATACAGAGCGAGTGAGGAGAATCGAACTCCCATCATCAGCTTGGAAGGCTGAGGTTTTACCACTAAACTACACTCGCGCAGGGACGCTTTCGCGAACACTACCCGAAGAGAATACCACCCCACCACCGAGAGTTCCACTCCGATTGAGAATCTCCGGCCGTGGGCAGTGCCGGCCAGAATCCATTACACTAGGCACGTTGCCTAGGCCGCGCCGCGAGGCCGGCAAGCCGGGAGCATGCAGTTTCCGGCGCGCGGCAACGCACACACAACCAGTACGGGACGTGGCGCAGTTTGGTAGCGCACCCGCTTTGGGAGCGGGGGGTCGCGGGTTCAAGTCCCGCCGTCCCGACCGTACACTCTTTCGTTTATTACAGCCTCCTTTCTTTTATTAACGACGACGCCGCCAGCTGGCAGCGTGCAATTCCCGCAAGAGCTAGCCCCCAGCGGGACGTATGTCCTTAAATAACGAGACACACCCTTGGCACCAACGTCAACCCATTCCACCCATCACCCCATCCACTTTCCCGCATGTTTTCATGCATTTCTTGTAAATCTCCCGGGTGATCAAAGTTACACAACGCGCCGCAATATGCCCTTTCCATAGGCCATACGTCCCATTAGATTAGAAGGGTGGCGCCAGTCACGGCACCGCATTCACCAGAGCGACTCAATGAGGAGAAAACTATGAAGGCTCTTGTCTACGGAGGCCCGGGTATTAAGGAATGGAAAGAAGTTCCTGACCCGCAAATCCAGCAACCCACCGACGTTATCGTCAAGATGGAAGCAACCACGATCTGCGGTACCGATCTCCACATCCTCAAGGGTGACACCCCGGAAGTGCAGCCCGGGCGCATTCTGGGCCACGAAGGAATTGGTCGCATCACCGAAGTTGGCTCGAACGTGACAAATCTCAAGGTCGGCGACCGGGTGATTCTCTCCTGCGTGAGCTCCTGCGGGCATTGCTCCTACTGCCGCGAAGGCATGTACGCCCACTGCATGGATCCCGAAGGTATGCCGGGCGTTGGCTGGATCTTCGGCTACATGATTGACGGCACCCAGGCCGAATACGTGCGCGTGCCCTTCGCAGAAAATTCCGTGTACAAAATTCCGGAAGGCGTGAGCGATGCGGAAGGTATCCTCCTCTCCGATATCCTCCCCACCGGTTTCGAAATCGGGGTGCAGAACGGCAAGGTCAAGCCGGGCGACGTCGTCGCGGTAGTCGGCTCTGGCCCCGTGGGCCTGGCCGCGGTAATGACGGCACGCCTGTACGGGCCGGCCAAGGTCATCGCCATTGACCTCGATGATAAGCGCCTGGATCGCGCCCGTGATTTCGGTGCCACCCACACGGTCAATAACAGCTCCGCCGATTGGAAGGAGCAGGTCATGGCCCTCACCGATGGTTTGGGTGTCGACGTCGCCATCGAGGCCGTGGGTGTTCCCGCCACCTTCGATACCTGCCTCCAGATCGTGCGCCCGGGTGGCCACGTAGCCAATGTGGGCGTGCACGGCAAGCCGGTTGATCTGCCTATCGACAAGCTGTGGATCTCCAACATCAATATTTCTATGGGTCTGGTGTCCACTAATACCCTGGAAATGCTGCTCAAGTTGGTGGCCGCCAAGAAGCTGCCCGCCGATAAGTTCGTCACCCACGAATTCGCCTTCGAGGACATCATGGAAGCCTACGAGGCTTTCGCCCACGCCGCGGATACCAATGCCCTCAAGGTCCTCATCCACTAAAGGAACCTGTCCACTCCAACCAGATCTGTCCTCGGGCTCCTAGCAGCCTTCCCTCGTTTAGTAGCCCGAGGACGCATCCCCTACGGCCGGGCGCTCCCGTAAGCGCCCGGCCGTAGGTTTGCTAGGGCGCCCGAGGAGTTTCTCGGCCCCGCTGAGGAGCGCGAGCCCGGCCAGGTCATTGGGCTGGTAGGGAATGGAAAGCAGCCCGCCATCCAGGGCGCGGTCGGTCAGGAAACTGGCGGAGGAGGCGGTGGCTTCGGGATGGTGCAGGTCCCAGACCAGCAGGCCGGCGAGGAGGGCCGCGGCGGTATCCGCGGCAAGGGGCGGGTATCCCAGCCGTTCCAAACCGGCATATCCGGCACGCAACGGCTGGGAAATGAGGACCGATTCGGTGCGGGCCATCGGTGCGATGGTGTAGGAAATACTGCGGCCGGCTTCCCGCTCCACGGTGGCGCGCCACCGCCCGATGCGTTTAGCTGCCGCGTAATTGGGGCCCTGGATATCTTGGAGCAGATTGACGATGCCGCCCTGCCGGGCCGGCCGCGCCCCGGACAGCTTCGCCCAGCTGCGGATCGCCGCTCGGGAAACCAGCCCGCCGGGAAGTTCAGTGGCGTTGGTGAGGTCCATGCCGCCAGAGAGTTCAGCGGCGCCAGCCGCTGCGGCGTCGTTCCCCGCAACCGGGTAGGCATCCGTGGGGGAACCGTACCAGGCGAAGGCCGCCGCGCTTTCTTCGCCCACCATGCGCAGCACCGCATCCGCTCCCGCCTCCACCAGCACGAACTTATATCCGGGCGCATAGAGGGTATCCACCACCACGAGGTCGCCGGGCAGAGAGAGAAGCCAGCCGGCTACCGCGTCCGGGGCGGCGGTCACATCGCCGAAACCCGAGGGAGCAATATGCAGATCTCCGGCAGCTTCCAGAGCCCGGGCACGGAGGGTGCGCATACGGCGCGACTCGCTGCGCCCCACTCCCGCCACTCGCGCGCCGGTGGCCAGCAGCGTGGGCGCGGGCGAGAGCTCCGCCCCGGCGCCGAGCACCGCCACGGTGCGCCCCTCCAGGCGCATCATCTCCGGGTTGTGCACCACCTCGGTAAGCGCCTCCAGCACCCCCGGCTGCACCCGCCCGTTTTCTTCCCAGAGCGCGAGGTGGTCCAAGAGCTCCGTGCCGCTCAGGTACACGTAGTCCCCGCGGGAATCCTGACGGGTTGCCCCGCGCCGGTGCTCCGGAATCTCCCGGCCCCGGAAAGGCACGGTGAAGGGGCACGGCACCGTGGTGCCCCGCAGGATTTCGCCCCGTGGTGCCCCGCCGCGCGGGCGCAGTTCGGCGAGCGGCGTGCCGTCATGCAAGGTGAGGGTGCTGTGTACGAAGTCCAGGCCGGCGCGCGCCGTCTCCGCGCCGTGGGCCGGATCGTCAATCCGGGTGAGCTGCGCGTAGGGCTCGCGGTAGGTGCGGCGCCAGGGAATAGCCTCCTCGAGGGATGCGGCGAGCGCGGCGTCGCTTTCTGCGAAGACTTCCACCATGCCCCGCGAGACCGCGGTGCTCGAGGGTTTCCCCTCGCAGATAGGGAGCACGATGCCGGCCTGCGCCTCGCGTAATTCCGAACTGGTGTAGCGCAGGTGGACGAGGTCGCGCCCGGTGCGTTCTTCCACCACGGCGACGGCGCCTTCTTCCCCCACGGCGCGCAGCACCACCTTTTGGGGCAGCACCAGGGGCGCCCGGAAGGTAACCTCCCCGCTGCCCGGTGCGTCCCCGCGCAGGCCCAGCTGGCCGCAAGCCCAGGCGTCGGTGGCGGCGCCGTGGAGCACCGCCCCGCTAAAACCGAAGAGGCGCGCGGTGGCGCCCGAGAGGTGAATCGGGTTGATGTCTCCGGTCAGGCGGGCCCAATGGCGGGCGTCTTTAGCGGTGAAGCGCCGTTCGGCTAGAGCGTAGGGGGTAGCGTAACGCAGATGTCCGGCATCATCCACCCCGAATTCGGCGCGGAAATCGAGAACGGCGCCAGGTGCGGATGCCGAGGACGGTGCGGACGGTGCCCCGTCCCCCGGCTGGGCACCGTGCTCGGGTTGCGGTTCTTCCCCGGTGAGGCGCACGGGGCTCCCGGTGCTGCCGCGGTCCAGGTAACGGGCGATTTCCCGGTAACATACTGCGCCGTCGTACGAAATATCCGCCGCGACGCGTAGCGCCGTGCCCTTCTCATCGCGCTCGAAACTGGCGACCCAGGCCCGCACCGTGAGCGGGCGGCCGAAGGGGACGGGGCTGAGAATCTCCCACCGTAGGTCGGTGATCACGGCGCCGGTGGCGACCAGGGGCAGGCGGGAGTCGGCAAGAATATCGAGGGTGGGGCCCAGGCACAGCTGGTGCAGCAGGGCAGCCGGGGCGTGCCCGCCCACTCCCCCGCCGGCGAAACGGGCAATGCCTTCCCCCACGGCGCGCTCGGCAACCGCGTGGACTTTCACCCGCGGCAGCTCGTCAGCCTGAGGAACGGCGCGGCGGCTGAGTTTTTGGCGGGCCGCGGCGGCGAGGATGGCGGCGTAGCGACGGGTTTGCATGGGGACCCCTTTCGTCGGTGTCCCTTCCATTCTAGGAAATGAGCTGCCCACTGCCGCCAGCAACTACCCCGCAAGATAAAAAATACCCCCGTGAGGAATCCTCACGAGGGTAAGCAAGCTTGAGCTTCCCGCGGACTTAGTCCGAGAGCAGACCCTTCTTGTAAGCCTTGGCCAGCTTGCGCGGGATGCGCACTTCGCGGCCCCGCACGCGGACGGTCTGGAGCTCGGTGAGCTCGGCCTTCCACTGGGAGCGACGAGAGCGGGTGTTGCTGCGGGACATCTTGCGCTTAGGTACTGCCATGTCAACCGCTCCTCTCTACTTTCCGGGCCGCCCTGCGCAGCCGCTACGAATCTTCGTGAATATCCGCGCCACTAGTGACGCTTCAATAACACACAGCGAATGAGTCTACCTCATCACCTCCCCGCCGCGCCAGATGGCGCGTGTGAGATATCAAGCATCGCCGCGCCCCGTGCGCGCACCGGTGATGAGAGAATACCGATATGTCGGATGTGCTATTAGAGGCCGGGGCGCGCTACGAAACCGAACTCGAGATCAAGCGTTCGCGTTTTATCACGGTACTGGCGCGGGTTGCCACCGAGGCGGAGGCGCGCGCCGTAATCGACGGCGAGAAGCGGCGCTTCCCCGATGCGCGCCACCATTGCAGCGCCTACGTGGTCTCCGTTCCTGGTAGCGCTCCGATCCACCGTTCTTCTGATGACGGCGAACCCTCCGGCACCGCCGGGCGCCCCATGCTCGATACTCTCCTCGGCGCGGGCATCACCGACGTCGTCGCGGTGGTCACCCGATATTTCGGGGGAACCCTGCTGGGAACGGGCGGCCTGGTGCGGGCATATTCGGATTCCGTAACCCAAGCGCTCGGCCAGGCCCGCATGGTGGAACGGCGAGTCGTGCCCCGTTACCGGGCTTTCCTCCCCCATTCCGATGCCGGCAAGTACATTGCCACCCTCTCCGGCGCCGGCTTCACCCCGGAGATGGACTACCGCGACCACGGTGTTGAATTGCATATTTCTACGGAGCGCGGCGCGGCCCTGGCCGCTATGATGGCAGAGTTATCCGCGGGGAATGTCGGCGTCGAACAAATTGAGGATGCGATTATCGAGGTCCCCTTACCTGGATAAACATGACGACTCGTCTATAGCGCGTTAAAATAAACAAAAACGGCCACATCGTGCTGCGCCGTATCGACACACATCAACCCCTGAATACGGTGATGCCATGAGAAGCCCCCTGCGGTCACACAAGAAGACCGGCCCTAAACCGACCTTTACTGCCGATGAAGCAATCGATGCAGTTTTCGAAATCGGTTTGGATCGGTTCACGCTCGGCCAGGTTGCCGAGAAGCTCGGTGTGGCCACATCCGCTCTCTATCGCCTTTTCAAAAGCCGCGAAGACCTCATGGAAGCGTGTTTGGCGCGCGTTTCGAGCGAATATCCCCCACCCGAAGGGGATAGCGCGGATGCCTTGCTGCGCGATTATGCGAATAAGGTATGGGAGCTCATGGATACCCACCCGGGGCTCGACCTGCTTTTCGTGCAGTTCTCCGCCACCTCGCGTTTTATTGCCCCGCACCTCAACGCCCTTATTAATGCGCTCGAAGATATCGCCGGCTGGGATGTGGAAATCGGGCTGCTGGCGGTGGATACCGTTACCAATATCATTATGGCCACCCACGCCGCGGCCGCGTCATTCAATAACGTCAAAGATGATGCCGATATCGCCCAGCCCACCCGCGGAAATATTGTGCTGTTCTCCCGCCTGAAATGGCGCGACCGGGCCAACCTCGATACCAAACTCGATTTTCTCATTCCGGCTTTCGCCGCGGAGGCCGAACGGCGCGCGCAGGAATCGGGCACCACCACGCGCGGCTAGCGCAAGCATTTGCCCAGCTCTATCCACATCTCGGGCCACGGTGCGCCGCGCGCACTCCAGAAAATACGATGGAGCGGCGGGAACAATATGGCTCGCAGCGGCGTTAGCGTACCCGAGGAGGAAAATATGACCATTTTCAACGACGCTACTGAACTAGTGGGGCACACGCCCCTCGTCCGTATCAATAAGCTCGCGGAGGGCAGCTCCGCGGAAGTCCTCGCCAAGCTTGAGTTTTACAATCCCGCCAACTCGGTAAAAGACCGGGCGGCGGTAGCCATTATCGACACCGCTGAAAAGGCCGGTGCGCTGCGCCCCGGTGGCACCATTGTGGAGGGCACCTCCGGGAATACCGGGATCGGCCTGGCCTGGGTAGGTGCCGCGCGCGGATACAAGGTTATTTTGACGATGCCGGCATCCATGTCGGTGGAACGGCGCATGCTGCTGCGCGCTTTCGGGGCGCGCCTGGAGCTCACCGACCCGAAGGAAGGCATGCGCGGCGCCGTGGCGCGCGCCGAGGAAATCGTGGCGACTACCGAGAACGCGATTCTGGCCAGCCAGTTCACGAACGTCGCCAACCCGGCGATCCACGAAAAGACCACGGGTGAGGAAATCTGGGCGGATACCGAAGGCAAGGTGGATTACTTCGTTGCCGGTATCGGCACCGGGGGCACCATTACCGGGGCGGGGCGCGCGCTGCGCCGTCACAACCCGGACGTGAAAATTATCGCGGTGGAGCCCGCCGAATCCCCGCTGCTTTCCGAAGGACGGGCCGGTTCGCACGGCATCCAGGGTATTGGCGCGAATTTCGTTCCTGAGGTGCTTGACACCGAGCTTTACAACGAAGTCATCCCGGTTCCCACCGCGAAGGCTCTCGAGGTTGCCCGCGCGGCTGCTACCTCAGAGGGCTTGCTGCTGGGCATTTCCGGAGGCGCCGCGCTCCAGGCCGCCCTCGAGGTGGCGGGGCGCGAGGAAGCTGCCGGCAAGCGCATCGTGGTGATCATCCCCGATTTTGGGGAGCGTTACGCTTCCACTCCCCTTTTCGATCCCTACCGCGACTAGTGGTAGGTACCGGTACGACGGCGCAGGCCAACCTGGCGCGGGGCTATGAGCCCACGGCGCGGGCGGCCCGCTAGAGTAGGTCCTATGGGTTTATCTCGAGCACTCCGGCTCATGCGGGAAGATATTGATACGGCGCGCCGGCGCGATCCGGCGGCGCGTTCCCGCCTGGAAGTGGTACTGGCTTACTCCGGCGTGCATGCCGTGTGGGGGCACCGGGTGGCACACGCGATGTGGGAGGCGACGCCGCGGCTGCGGCTACCGGCGCGCCTCCTCTCCCAAGCCACCCGGTTGCTCACCGGGGTAGAAATCCACCCCGGTGCCCACATTGGCCGCCGTTTCTTCATTGACCACGGCATGGGTGTGGTGATCGGGGAAACTGCGGAGATCGGCGATGATTGCATGATCTACCACGGGGTAACCCTGGGTGGGTCATCAGCCGAACCGGTCAAACGCCATCCCACCTTGGGAAATGGTGTCATGGTGGGGGCAGGCGCAAAGATACTAGGCCCTGTTCACATTGGGGACGGTTCCCAGGTGGGCGCGAACGCCGTCGTCGTTCATGATGTGCCGGCGGAAGCGACCGCGGTGGGAATCCCCGCGCGGGTACGCACCCCGGCCCATCACGAACCACTCATCGATCCAGCGATATATATCTAGGCCGCTTTAGGCGCCCTCATACCGCTTTAGGCGCCTTCGTACCGCTTTAGGCGCCTTCGTACCGCGCGATCTGGTCGATACGGCGCTGGTGGCGCTCGTCTTCACTGAAGGGCGTCTCCAGGAAAAGCTTGACCAGGTGCCAGGCTTCTTCCTGGGTGTGCTGGCGCGCGCCGATGGAAATGACGTTGGCGTTATTGTGTTCGCGCCCGAGCTTGGCCGTATCTTCATTCCAGGCGAGGATGGCGCGCACCCCGCGCACCTTATTCGCGGAAATCTGCTCGCCGTTCCCGGAGCCACCCAGCACGATGCCCAACGACCCGGCATCGTCTACAACGCCCTGCCCGCAGGCAATGCACGGGGCGGGGTAATCATCGAGCGCGTCGTAGGTTTTCGCGCCGTGGTCAACAACTTCGTAGCCACTCGCTTCGAGCTTCTCCACCAGGAATTCCTTGAGTTCGAAACCGGCATGATCTGTTCCAATATGTACTCGCATGCAGCAATCCTATCCTATTGTGCCGCTTGTCACTTTTACTTTGGGGATGGTGCGGCGACGGCGCCCACGGGGCCAACGGTGCATACGGCGCCCACGGTGCGCCGCGACGGTGCGGCGGCGCGATGGCGCCGCCAGCGCGAGCCCGGCGGGAACGAGGAGCTGCGCCCGTGGCGATGCGCTATTTAAAGTGTCGTAGGCGTCCACTACCCTGGACACATGACTGATACTGCTTTGCATGCTGTGCTTTCGGGCGCTGATACTTCGGTGCGCCCCCAGGATGATCTTTTCCGTGCCGTCAATGGCACCTGGTTGCGTGAGAAGGAAATTCCGGCCGATCAGGTCTCGGTAGGCTCCTTTATTGATCTGCGCGATGAAGCTGAGCTCCACGTGCGTGAGCTCATTGAGAAGGCCGCTGATGCGGCGGGTGCTACCCCTTCGGAAACGGCCGCGGATTCCGCACCGGGCGTTCCGGCGGAATCACTGGCGAAGGTTGTGGCCCTCTACCGTTCCTTTATTGATACCGCGGCGATTAATGAGAAGGGCACCGCTCCCCTCGCCGCTGATCTTGACCAGGTGGCCCAGGCGGAAACAAAGGAAGATCTGGCCCGCGTGATCGGTGCGCTCATGCGCACCGGGGTGGATAGCTTCTTCGGGGTGGATGTAGCCCCCAGCCTGGCCAATCCCAATGTGAACGAATTTTCCATCGGCCAGTCCGGTCTGGGCTTGCCCGATGAAGCCTATTACCGCGAAGCGCAATTCGCTCCGATGCTGGATGCTTACCGGGATTTTGTGCCGCAACTAGCCCAGCTGGCTTTTGATGAAGCGGCCACCCAGCCTAGCCCCGCCATCACGGCCGCTTCCGCGCGCGTTATCGATGTGGAAACGAGGCTGGCCGCCGCGCATATGAGCCGCACCGATGCCCGGGATATGGATAAGGTCAATAACCCGATGTCCTTCGCGGATTTCGTGGCCTCGGCCCCGCAATTCCCCTGGGCCACCGCGCTGCGCGCTATCGGTTATGATCCCGATCAGCTCGGCACCATTATTGTGACCACCCCGCAGGCACTCCAGGCTGCCGCGCAACTGTGGGAAGAAACCCCGCTGGAAACCTTGCAGGAATACACCCGCTGGCGCATTCTGCTGGCGCGTGCCTCCTACCTGCCCGAAGTGATCGATGCAAAGAATTTCGATTTCTACGGCAAGGTGTTGGCCGGCACCACCCAGCAGCGGGATCGTTGGAAGCGCGCGGTGCAGCTGGTCAATGCTGTGCTCGGCGAAGCTGTGGGTCAGCTTTACGTGGCCTCCTACTTCCCGCCTGAACATAAAGCCACCATGGATCAGCTGGTCGCGGATCTCCTTGATGCCTACCGGCTTTCTATCCGGGGCCTTGACTGGATGAGTGATGCCACCAAGGAGCGCGCCCTGGCCAAGCTAGATACCTTCGCCCCGAAGATCGGCTACCCCGATAAGTGGAAGGATTATTCCTCCATGCAGATTGGCACGGATCTGCTGGCCAATATTCGTGCGGCCTGCGAATTTGAGGTGGAGGAAAATATCGCCAAGCTCGGCAAGGAAGTTGATCGCAGCGAATGGCATATGAATCCGCAAACGGTCAACGCCTACTACAACCCGCAGTGGAATGAGATCGTCTTCCCCGCCGCGATTTTGCAGTGGCCGTTCTTCGAGCAGGATCGCGATGCAGCCTTCAATTACGGCGGTATCGGCGCGGTGATCGGCCACGAAATCGGGCACGGTTTCGATGACCAGGGCTCGAAGTTCGATGCGGATGGCTCCCTCAATAACTGGTGGACGGATGAGGACCGCGCCGAATTTGAGAAGCGCACCGCCGCTCTTATCGCGCAATTCAATTCCTATATTCCGGCCCAGTTGAACGGGGATGAGGCCTTCCACGTCAATGGTGAGCTCACCCAGGGTGAAAACATCGGGGATTTGGGCGGCTTGTCTATCGCGCTCAAGGCTTATGAAATCCACCTGGAACGCGAGGGCCTCACCCTGGAGAGTACCCCGGTGATTGACGGCTACACCGGCGCGCAGCGCGTCTTCCTGTCCTTCGCCAAGATCTGGCAGGGCAAGAACCGTGACGAATGGGCTCGCCAGCTCATCGCCATCGACCCGCATTCCCCGTCCGAATTCCGGTGCAACGGCACGGTGAAAAATATCGACGCCTTCGCGCAGGCTTTCGGCCTCGAAGAAGGCGACGGCCTCTACCTCGCCCCGGAAGAACGCGTGCGTATTTGGTAAAAGCGCTCTTCGTGCGCACGGCATATTGCGTGCGCGATACCGCGCATACGCACCATTCCGCGTGCGCGGCCGAAGTAGCGTGCACGGCATCGCACGGTGCCGAAATAGTACGACGACGGCGCTAACGCGCGCCTAGTTGCCACGGCGTACCGGCGGCGGAGTGCCGGACTGACCAGGCCACCTATCCATGACATCTGTCATGAAGAATTGGTGATGCATGGCAGTTCCGGCGCCCCGCCGCCCATTTTTACACTGATGGCATGAACACAAGACCAGCGGCCAACTCGGCCCACCCGGCCCGGCCGGAACAAGCGACGGTCCCAGCCCGCACCGCACAGCCGGCCGCCGCGATGCAGCCAGGCGGCATCGCGCAGCCAGCCGGCACCACAAAGCCAGCCGTTTCCGCCCGCGCCCTCAGCCGTTCTTTCGGTAACGTGCGCGCCGTCGATAATATCGACCTCCGAATCGACACCGGGGAGATCGTGGCACTCCTCGGCCCCAACGGCGCCGGGAAAACCACGCTCCTCGATATGGTCCTCGGCTTCACCAAACCCAGCCGCGGCACCCTGGAAGTTTTCGGCCAGACTCCCGGCTCCCCGGCCCTCACCGGGCACATCGGCGCCATGCTGCAGACCGGTGGAATGCTCCGTGATCTCACCGCCGCGGAAACCCTTCACTTCCTCGCCGACTGCCTCCCCTTCCACCTGCCGGTGAGCGACGTTATTGAACGCGCCGGCATGAGCGACTTCGCCTCCCGGAAAATCGCCAAATGCTCTGGCGGGCAAATCCAGCGCATCCGCTTCGGTGCCGCCCTGCTATCCGACCCGGAGCTACTCATCCTCGACGAGCCCACCGCGGGGCTGGATGCCACGGCACGCCGTGACTTCTGGGAGCATATTCGGGCTGACGCCGCCCGCGGACGCACCATTATTTTCGCCACCCACTACCTCCAGGAGGCCCAGGACCTCGCCGAGCGGGTCATCCTCATGAATAACGGGCGCATCGTAGCTGACGGAAGCGTTGCCGAGATTACCGCCCAGCAGCGCCACCACCTGACCGTCATCTGGAATCCGCAGGCCACCATCACTCCGGAAGAGCTGGCCCGCCGCACCGGCGCCGACACGGTGGAACGAGACGGCGATCTGGTGCGTTTCACCGTGGCTGATTCTGATCGGCTTGCCGCCGTCATTCTTGGCGAAGGGCTCGGCTCCCATCTCCAGATCTCCGCCGCCAGCCTCGAAGATGCGTTCTTCAGCCTCACGGCCTCCCCACACACCGATTCGCCCGCCACCGCTGCGGCACCCGAAGGAGCCCTCTCATGACCACCCTCATAGCCAGCCCGGCCGCGCCCCGTTCCCGCACCAGTATCTTCTTCTCCTATATCCGCCACGAACTCTGGCGAAATCTGCGGATGGTGGACTCCCTTATCTTTCTTATCGCCCTCCCCCTCGTGATTTTCGCGGTTTTCGGAGTGGCCTCACCGGGAACGGATAAGCACATTCCCGGCGGCACCCTCGCCGCCTACGTCATGGTGAGCTTGGCCCTTTACGGGGCAGCCACCGCCGCGACGTCCATGGCGGGCGCCGCCGCCGTGGAACACGACAGCGGCTGGGGCCGCCACCTGGCCCTGACCGGCATGCGCCGCGGAGACTACCTGGCGGGCAAAATTATCGTCAGCCTCCTCATTGCCTGCCTCCCCATCGGCGCGACCTTCTTCCTCGGAATTCTGACCACCGCGCAATTTGATACCCCCGGGATCTGGCTCGCGAGCGCCGGTCTGTGCCTGGTGGGCGTCTTCCCCTTCGCTTTCTTCGGCCTCGCCGTTGCTCTGGCGCTCCGCAGCGAAACCGCGGTGTCCATTGCCTCCGGTGTGGTGGTGCTCCTCGCTTTCCTCGGTAATCTCTTCATGCCGCTGAGCGGAGCCATGATGGAGCTGGCCCGGTACACGCCCTTTTACGGGGCGGGCGTGCTGGCACACTGGCCCCAGAACGGGGACGTGATTATTACCGGTGCTTTCGCCACGCCGGGTATGCCGGAGGCCCTTCCCACCGAATCCTTCGCCTGGGCAATCGGGAACGTGGCGGTGTGGACGCTCATCTTCGCGGTGCTGGCGCTCCTGGCCCTGCGCCGTTCGACGGTGCGGCGCTAGCGTGCGGCGCTAAGGTACAGCAACGTGCGAGCACATCAGCAGGCACGAGCGGCGGCCGCGGAGGAACTTCGCGGCCGCTATGCTCGTGGTATGGCCCCATCCCCCGCCGCTCCTTCACCCGGCTCCGCCCCGTCTCCCGCCGTCTCAGCGGCCAGCTCCGTCTCAGCGGCAAGCACCGCCCCGGCCACCGCAGCCCCGTCCATATCCGCAGCCCCGTCCGCCTCTGCCGCGTCTCCCTCCAGCCATTATTTGAACCGCATGTGGCGCACCGCTAACCAGATACCGGCGGCCCCCACCACCCGCCGCGAGCGCCTGACCATGCTCTTCGGCAGCGGGATCTGGCTGATTTTCCTGGTCTTTCCTTTCGCGGGGGTGCTCTTCACGCAGGGGCTCTCCCCCGCCGAGCGCACCCTCGGCTATATCGGGCTGGCCGCGTTCGCATTCTTCTATATCTTGGCTTTCCAGTTCCCGGATCTGCGCCCCACCTGGCCGCGCTGGGTTTCCCTCTTGCTCTGGACGCTCACCCTGGGGCTATCGGCGGCGCTCATCCCGCCTTTCCCCCTGGGTTTCGCTTTCACCGCGCCATTTTTCGCGGCAATCTGGATTTTCTCCCTCCCGCTTATCCCCGGGATTCCGTGTGGATTGCTGTGTTTCGCGGGCGGAGCGGTGGCCCACCTGTTGGCGCCCTATGGTTTCTTGTGGGGAGCGTTCCTGGGCAGCATTATTATCCCGATGATCCCCATTCTCATCTCGCGGTTGCTGGAAGAATTTGCCACGCGGTCAGCGCGGATGCGCGCGGAGCTCATCCTTTCCGAGCAGCGTTCCGAACTGGCCTCCGTGGTTCATGATGTGCTGGGCCATTCACTGACCGCCATCACCGTGAAAACTCAACTGGCCGCGCGATTATTGGAGAGCAATCCGGAAGCGGCCCGCGCTGAATTAGAAGACAGCCTCAAAATTTCGCGCGACGCTATCGACACGGTGCGGGCCACCGTCACCGACCTGCGCCAACCCACTCTCGACGCTGAACTGGATTCTGCTTACGCGCTGCTCCGTTCGGCGCGTATCACCGCGCATTTCACGCCTCCCCCGGAACTTCCCCTCCTCACCGCCCAGCTTTTCGCGTGGGTGGTGCGCGAAGCGGTCACGAATACGGTGCGCCATTCGGGTGCGCGCACTTGCACCATCACTATTGAGCAGCGGGAGACGGGCGCGCGCTTGCGGGTGGAGGACGACGGCGTAGGTATCCCCGCGGGGGCTCCGGCAGGGACCGGGCTGACCGGCTTGCGCGAGCGCGTGGAAGCCGGCGGTGGCACACTGGCGATCACCCGGCTGGAACCGGGAACTCGCGTGGAGGTGATCCTATGAACGACGGCGCACAGCTAGGCACCGGTGCCCCCTCCGCCACCAATCCGCACGTGGGCAACGGTGCGGCTACGGGGCCCCACCGCCCCATCCGGGTGGTGATCGCCGATGATCAGCGGATGGTGCGCGAGGCTTTGGCGGCGCTCCTCAACCTGGAAGAGGATATTGAGATAGTCGCGCAGCTGGAAGATGGCAGCGCCGTCGTTCCCACCGTCGCGGAAACCGGCGCCGATATTGCGCTCCTTGATATTGAAATGCCGCGCGTGGACGGAATCGCGGCGGCCCAGGCTCTGCAGGCGGCGGGGGCCGGCTGCGGCGTCGTTATTGTGACGACTTTCGGGCGTGCCGGGTATTTGCAGCGCGCCATGGCGGCCGGGGCGCGCGGTTTCGTGGTGAAAGATGCGCCGGCTGAGGAACTCGCCGCGGCGCTGCGCACCGTTGCGGGCGGCGGCTACGCTATCGATCCGCAGTTGGCCGCGCAGGCCTTGCAAATGGGGCCCAATCCGCTCACGGAGCGCGAGGGTGATGTGCTGCGGCTGGCGCTCAGCGGTGCGACCGTGAAGAGCATGGCCGCGCAGCTGTATCTTTCGCAGGGGACGGTGCGTAATCACCTGTCTGCCGCTATCGGGAAAACCGGGGCGAGCACCCGCACCGAGGCGGCGCAGCTCGCCCGGGCCCGCGGGTGGATCTAAACGTGCACCCGCGGGCGGCGCTGGCGGCCGCTAGCTAAAAATCGGCCCCGTGGTACGCGAGCGCTTGAGCTCGAAGAATCCGGGGGTGCGGGCCAAGGCGAGGCAGCCATCCCAGAGGGCGAGGGCGGCTTCCCCGTGCGGTGCTGGGGAGATGACGGGGCCGAAGAAGGCCGTGCCGTCGAAAGAAATAATGGGCACGCCGACCTCGTCGCCGACGAGGGCCAGCCCGGCCGCCACGCTGTCACGGAGGGCGGCGGCGTAATGGGCGGCGTCGTTCAAATATTCGCTACCTTCGCCGAGGGCCGCGAGCACTTCGGCAAGAATCTCGCGCCCCACGGGGCGCCGGTCTTCGTGAATAGCCTGGCCCAGAGCGGTGTAGAACTCGCCGAGCTTCTCGTTGCCTTCGAGCTGGGCGATTTTCATGGCGACGAGCGCCGTCTCGCGCCCCTCCTCCACGTGGGCGCGGTACTCCTCCGATATATCTTTGCCCTCATTGAGGATCGCGAGGGAGAAAGGCCGCCAGGTGACGGTGAAATCACGAGCGTCGGCCACCTCGGTGACCCAGCGGGAGGTAATCCACGTCCACGGACATGTTGCATCAAACCAAAATTCAACCTGAGTACTCATGGTTCTATCCAAACGTGAAAGCGGGCGGTGCGGGCAAGGGCGCGCCAGAACCGGTAGGATTTCACGTAAATTGTGCTGAAAGCCAAGGAAAGGAAGCTTGATGGCCGGGACTAATCTCACCCGCGCAGAAGCTGCGGAACGCGCGCAGATCGTAGCGACGCAGAATTACCGCATTGAACTTGATCTGACCACCGGGGAGGAAACCTTCGCGGCGGTTACCGAAATTGATTTTGAGGCCACGCCGGGTGCCGATACGTTCCTCGACCTCATCGCGAAGTCGGTGGAGCGCGTGGTGCTTAACGGCGCGGAGCTCGACCCGGCCAGCTACCAGGATTCGCGCCTGCCGCTGCCCAACCTCGCGGCGCAGAACACGGTGCGGGTGGAATCCACCCAGTACTACTCGCGCACCGGCGAGGGCCTGCACCGTTACGTGGATCCGGCCGATGGCGAGGTCTACCTCTATTCCCAGTTTGAGGTGGCGGACGCGCGGCGGGTCTTCGCGAATTTTGAGCAGCCTGATCTCAAGGCGAATTTCACCTTCACGGTGACCGCACCGGAGAACTGGAAGGTGTTCTCCGTGTCCCCCACCCCGGAGCCGGTGGCCCTGGGCGAAGGCAAGGCGCGCTGGGATTTCACGCCCACCGAGCGCCTGTCCACCTACCTGGTGGCGATTGTGGCCGGCCCCTACGAGGGCGTGGAAGGCGAACCCTTCCATTCCATCGACGGGCGCGATATTCCGCTGGGTGTGTACGCGCGTAAGTCGCTGGCCCCCTACCTGGATGCTGATGAGATTTTCACCATCACCCGCCAGGGCTTCGAGTATTACGAAGCGAATTACGGGCATCCCTACCCGTTCCGCAAGTACGACCAGGTCTTCTGCCCCGAATACAATGCCGGCGCCATGGAACACCCGGGCCTGGTGACCATCGTGGAAACCTACGTATTCCGCACCAAGCCCACCGGCGCGATTATCGACCGGCGCACCATCACCATCCTGCACGAACAGGCCCATATGTGGTTCGGTGACCTGGTCACCATGAAATGGTGGGATGACCTGTGGCTCAACGAATCCTTCGCGGAGTTCATGAGCCACCTGGCCGCCGCGAATAACACTCGCTGGAAGGATGCCTGGACCACCTTCCTCGCCTCTGAGAAAACCTGGGCGATCCAGCAGGATCAGCTTCCTTCCACCCACCCGATTGCCGCGGATATTCGCGACCTGGAAGATGTGCTCGTCAATTTTGACGGCATCACCTACGGTAAGGGTGCTTCGGTGCTCAAGCAGCTGGTGGCGTACGTGGGGCAGGAACAATTCCTGGCCGGGGTGCGGGCCTATATCGCCAAGCACAAGTGGGGCAATGCCACGCTCACCGATCTGCTCACCGAACTGGAAGCTTCCTCCGGGCGTGACCTCAAGGAATGGACCCGGGTGTGGCTGGAGGAATCCGGCGTCAATACCCTGCGGCCCGAAGTGGAGGCCAGCGGCGGGGTTATCGACCGGCTCACCGTGGTTCAGAGCAACGACGCGAACTCCTCGCTACGCCCGCACCGTATCCGCATCGCCGGCTACGACCTGGACGGGGACGGGCTGCGCTGCGTGAAATCCGAATGGGTGGATATTGCCGGTGAGCGCACCGAGATCGCGTCCTTCAAGGGTGCTGAGCGCCCCGATCTTATCCTCCTCAACAGCCAGGACTGGGGTTATGCCAAGATTCGCTTCGATGCCGATTCCTTCCGGGTGGCACTGGAGAATCTCGAGAAATTCGATAACCACCTGGATCGCTCCGTGGTGGTCTTCGCGGCGATGGATATGATGCGCGACGGCGAACTTGACGCCCACACCTACGCCGATATCGCGCTGGCGGTGCTGGCGGATGAAACCGATGGCACCGTGCTGCGCGTGGTGCTCGGCTCCCTGCATTCCGCGGTGGAGCTCTACTCCAACCCGGCCACCCGCACCGAGTTCGCGGCGGCCGTTTCCGAGCGCATTTTCGAATTGGCGCTCACCGCGGCACCGGGTTCGGATCGCCAGCTTCAGCTCATGGGTGCGGCGATGCGCCGGGCCGTGAGCGAAGAGCAGCTCGGCCTTATTGCCGGGTGGCGCGATGGCGTGGCCGTTCCGGAAGGGTACGACGTCGACCAGGAAGTCCGCTGGAATATCCTTATCGCCCTGGCGGCTAACGGGCGGGCCGATCAGGACGATATTGACGCTGAGTTCGCTCGCGATTCTTCCTCCTTCGGGCAGATTTTCGCGGCTCAGGCCGAAGGCGCGCTGCCCGATAGCGCAGCTAAGGAAAAGGTTTGGGAAGAAATCGTGCACCCGGAAACCAATACCCGCCAGCGCAACCTCGCCCTGGGCACCGGGCGTTCCTCCGCGGAGAGCGTGCGTGCCTACGCGGAAAAGTACTTCGCGGTGGCCAAGGACATGTGGGATAACAATTCGGTGGAAATCGCCTCGAATATGCTCGAGTACGCCTACCCGGCTCAGCTGGCCGGCCGTACCGACCTCGGGGTGGATCTGCTAGCCCTCGGCCAGGAATGGCTGGCCACCACGGATGCGGCACCGGCCTGCCGGCGTATCGTCTCCGAAGTGGTGGACGGCACCGCCCGGGCGGTGCGCAACCAGGAAGCCGACCGGAAGGCTGGGAACTAGGCCGTAGCCCGATAGCGCGGCGTCGTCGCCGATAATCGGTAACCGAAAAGCGGTAGCCGGTAGCAACGACGGCGCAGGCGACTAGGCCGGTCCTGAAAACGAGAAGTGCCGGGGTGATCATCCTAGAAAGGTGGCCACCCCGGCACTTGCTGTTTCCCGGTAGTTAGTAGCAGTTGATGCGATTAGGCTCGCAACTGCGCTGAAGGGATTAGCCCGGGACCACCCGGGAAGCAGCCGCGCAGATGCGAATCACGGATCACAGATCGCGTTCCGTCAGCGAGTAGGAGAATAGCGCTTCGCGCTCAACGCACTCCCAATCCATATCAACACCAAGACCCGGAGTATCGCTTGCGACGATATTTCCTTCCTCATCGATTCGGAGGGGATTCGTGGCGGCGTATTCCATCGGTTCAATCGGGAGGGCCTGCTCGAAGAAGCGGCAGTTGCCCATGCCCAACATGAGGCTGAGATTCGCTGCCTGGGAGAGCGTATAGCCCCAGGACTGCAGCTCCACCTGCATCCCGTGGGCCTTAGCGAGGGACATAATATGCCGCGTTCCTGTAATACCGCCGGCGAGCGTGGCATCAACTCGCAGGTGATCCCAGGCTTCCCGGCTAATTCCTTGGGTAATTAACCCACCGCTGAGAATCTCGTTGCCAGCGGGAATGATCTCGATATCAAGCTTGCGACGCAGCCACTGGTAGCCTTCCAGATCGGAATCACCCAGGGGCGCTTCGAACCACAGATAACCGAGTTCTTGGAGCCTCTTGCCCACCCGGAGCGCCTCGGTCCGGTCGTAGCGGCCTTCCACATCAAGCATCCATGTCACATCGCGATCCCCAAAGGCTTTCGCCATCTCATCGACAAGCACAAGGTCCTTGTCCGGAATGCACCAGGTATGGAATTTGATGGCACGGTAGCCGGCATCCAGGTACTCCGCAACCTTCTCCAGGTATTCGTCAATAGTGAAGAAGAACGGGGTGCTGGCATAGGCCGGAATAGAACGTTTCGCGCCGCCCAGGAACTGGTACAGCGGGAGATCCGCGGCTTTGGCAGTCAGATCCCACAGCGCGATATCGAGCGGGGCAACTGAGAGCGGAATCATCGAAGCGCAGCGATTCGCCATGACTTTGTACAGAGCCTCGCGATTCACCGCATCCTTACCAAGAATGGAGGGGGCTACGTGGCGAATAGCGTTACCCAGAGCAACGTCCACGCCGCCTTCGGTCCACGAGATAGCGCCGCCCACCCCGTAGGTATCTTGGCTACGCACCCGCACCACGGTATTTGTCACGTGCAGCTCATCGTAATAGGACGAGGTGCGGTAAAGAGCTTGAGGATTGGTCAGGACGTAGACATCGATCTGATCAATCGGTAGCTGTAAGGTCATTTTTTCTCCTTAGATAGATCAACCTTCGTTGGTTGGTTTTCTTGTTTTAGGACGGCATCTCCACCCGATAACGGGCAATGAGATCTTCGTTGAGTTCTATGCCCAAGCCCGGGGTGTCTCGAACAGGGATCTGCCCGTTTTCCAGGGTGAGCGGATTAGCCACTAAATCGGTAAAGAGCGGGCTGGTGCTCTGGGAGTACTCGATAAGGTCGCCTCCCGGAAGCGCGGCTAGGAATTGCGCGGTTGCGGCGAGCAGAATACCGGTGCTGAAGCCATGCGGCACTACCCGGGTTCCCTGTTGCTCAGCGAGAGCGGCGATCTTACGCATCTCGGTGATTCCACCGGCGCGCGTAATATCCGGTTGCACGATATCCGGCCGAGAGTTTCGGATGAATTCGTCGAATTCCGCGAGAGTTGCCAGCGGTTCCCCACCCGAAATCGGCACCGCAACGGATTCCCCTAGCCGCCGCAGCGCGGCGTGGTTATCAACATAAATCGGTTCTTCTACCCACATGAGCCGGTAATCACGCAGGCGCGCTATCTGTTCTGAGGCATAGCGTACGTTTTTCCAGCGATAGACTAGATCCAGCGCAAGGCCAACGTTATCGCCGATTGTCCGCCGCACCGCTGCTACCACTTTTTCATCGTGATCGGGATCAAGACCAAATTGTGCCCCACCCATCTTGATGTCACGAAAGCCGCGACCGATGATTTCAGCACTGATACGCTCATTTTCCGCGATATCGCTCGAGGGAATGAAAGTTCCATAGGCCGGGATGGCATCACGTACTTTTCCCCCCAAGAGCCGGTGAATGGGAACGCCGTAATACTGCGAGGCGATGTCCCACAGGGCAATATCGATGGCGCTGATAGCATGAATGACGGCACCGCGGCGTCCGAAATACGATGATTCGTCAAACATCTTGCGCCACAGACGATCAATATCAAGCGGGTTCTCACCCAGAAGGATCGAACGCAATCCCCTGCTGCTGGAGTGTGATTCCGGAGTCTCAACAATGGTTTTGAGCACCGCAGGCGAACTATCGGATTCGCCAATTCCGGTTATCCCCTGGTCGGTATGAACACGAATGAGGAAGGCGTCTTCGCCCCATTCGCATGGTTCGTTCAGCGCCGGGACTCTTAGCCAAATAGCCTCAACGTCCGTAATAACTATGCTCATTGGGTACCTCCTGCTTCGAGATCGGTTACGACCCGGCCTTCGGATTCGCTGTTATCTATGGGAAGTGTGATTTCTCCGGTCTTCGCATCAAAGTATTTCAGGTCTCGCCTGAGCCATGTGATTAATCCGTAGATCTGGAGCGCTAGCAGGATAACGAAGGGTACCGCGGTGAGCGTCAATCCGGTCTTGAGTGTTTCGAGATTGGCGTTGATCGCGATCATCGCGAAGGGAATCGCACTGAGCATGAGCACCCAGAACATTCTGAGAATTCGGGCCGGATCCTTACCTGCCGGAAGATTACGTGTACTGACGGTCGAAATTGTGAAAGCCGTGGCATCAAGATGCGAGGAAAGGAAGAGCAGCATAATGATGAAGTACACGATGGCGAAGATGGTGCCCACGGGAAGGTTCGCTAAGAGTGCCGCCACCGCGGATTCACCGCTATCCTCCACCAAGATCTTTGGGGCATCAATACCGCCGCTCACCAATTCGTGAATCGAGTAGCTGGAGAGCACACCGAAAACGAACATGATGCCTGCCGCACCGCCACCGACGAGACCGAAAACGACCTGCCGGATAGTTCTGCCTCGCGAGACGCGAGCAATGAAAATGGTTACGCCAGGAAGGTAGGACATCCAGTACAGCCAGTAGAAAACAGTCCAGTCGCGGGTGAAACTACCCCCGCCCACCGGATCGGTGAAGAGGGACATATGCACGAAGTTCTGGATCTCCAGCCCCATAGCATTCGTTGCGTTGAGCGCAATGAATTCCGTTGGGCCGATGATGAGAACCACGAATGCGAAGAGGAAAACGCCGACAACGGCAGCTCGGGCCAGTTTTTGCAATCCCGAGGTCAATCCTGCATACGAACTCAATCCGAAGAGCAGAGACGAGAACAGCAGAATAACCGTCTTGAGAATCAGGGAGTTAGAAATTCCGAAAATTCCGGAAAGACCAGCGGAAATGGTATTAACAGTTACCGTAACCGTGAGGATGAGCCCACCGAAGGTAGTGAAGAGGAAAATAATATCGATGACGCGGCCAAGCCAGCCCTTCGCTTTGACTCGTCCGTTACTGACCGCTTCCATATTGCCGGCGTAACTGAGGTGTTTGCCGCGCCGAATATGGAAATAGTAGGCCATTGCAATACCGGCAATAACGTACATCGCCCACGGTGTGGGTCCCCAGTGGAAGAACGCATAGGCCAGACTCTGGTCCAGCGCTTCACGGGAGTGGGCTTCAAGGTTGAGACCCGGGGTGTTGTAATAATAGGCCCATTCCATGAATGCCCAGTACATTGTTGCGGAACCAAGCCCCGCACTGATGAACATAAAGAGCCAGCTAGGCGTTGAGTATTCCGGTTTCCCAGATCCCAGTTTCACGGAACCGATGCGGGAACAGGCAAGTACCAAGGCCATGGCAACGCAGAAGAATCCGAGGACCTGAATGGGAACACCGAAGATTCGGGTGGAGCCATCAAAAAGGGTACTTGCACCATTTTGGGCCTCATCTGGCCACATTAATAATGCGATAACAACAAGGGCCACAACGATGATTGACCCAATAACGAGAACATAATCAGGGCGGGATTTTGCACCGTCGGTCGCGGTGGCGACCGACGATTTATCCCTCAACTTTTTCTCCGACACGGAAATCTCCTTTGATTATCCAGACGACGGCGAGGAATTCTTATTTATTCAATTGAGATAGTCGAGATAGGGTTTATTCGTTTCGATAATGTGCCGACCGAGCGCCTTTAGACTCTCCTCCTTATTGCCCGTTCGGAAAACACGCAGTAGTTCGCGATGATCTTCAACGAAGGTTGGCAAGGCACCCGACCTCCCCGTTTGCAAAGCAAAATGCATGCGGATTCGCGGATCGATAGCATCCCAAACGCTCCGAACCGTATCGGACTGGGCCGCATCAACGATCAGACCGTGGAAAGCGATATCGGCTTCATTAAAAGCATCGATATCGCGATCCAGTACCGCTCTATCCATCAAGCGCACCAAGTTCTCCGCCTCGTCAAAGTAGTCAGAGTCCAAGGCGTCAAAGGCTTCGCCAAGCGCAAACTGTTCTGTTTGCACCCGCAGCGGGAGAAGCAGACCCTCCACCTCACGGCGTGAGATAGAAGCCACCACTGTCCCCGTATACGGAGTAGCCACCAAGAGACCTTGGAGTTCAAGAACCACGAGAGCCTCACGCACCACGGTGCGACTCACCCCGTAGGTCTCACAGATGTCCTGTTCAACAACACGGCTTTTCGGCTCAAGTTTCCCGGTGAGAATCTTCTTACGTAATTCTTGGACAAGTCGATCCTTCATCGACAGTCGCACCAGACGTGCCATCAAAGCCTCCTTCGTTAGCGTCGATTGTATACAATCCACAATCGACTGTCTAGGGGGTCGTATTCGTCTCGCTACTCTTTCTAAATCCGATCATAGTTCCCTCACACCTCAAGCAACCGGATGCCAGTACCGGTACCCGCCACCCCAAAGCTGGAACTATCCTGGATATTTTTATCATCACATTTCCTAATATCCTTTTATTACTTCGCTATAAACTTGTGGTGCAAAACCGTCATACCCAAAGAAGAGGAAGACACCCCGATGAAGCACCCGAGTTACCTGGCCGTTGCCGCCGCCGCGGCCACAGCCATGTTCATTCCAGCCGCAGCGTTAGGTGCCCCGGCCACCTCCAATACTCTTACGAGCAATCTTTCCCGCGCGGCTGCGGATACGAACAGGGATAAGGCCGCTGAAGAGAAGGCCGCCGCGGAAGCGGAATTGGCTCGGGTCAACGCTGATCTTGCCACCGAAAAGGCGAAGATTCCGAGCCTCGAAGAAGACCTGGCCGCCGCGCGCCAGCGCCTTGCGGACCAGGAAGCTCCCCTTGCCCCGTTGCGCGCACAGCAGCAGGAATTGAGCAGTGAATGCGGCAAGCTCGGCCCCGCCATTGCTAGCCAGGAAAAGAAACTGGCGCAGCTCCAGGCCACGCTCAAGGAAGTTCAGGAAACTGAATATGCCACGATTGATGAGAAAAATGCGCTGGTGGTCAAGCGCACGCAGATGCAGCAGGCCGGCGCGGATGTGACGGAAATCAGCGCGCAGATTGACGCGCTGGAGAAGAAGCTTGAGCAGCTGCGCACCCAACAGCAGCAGCTCAATACCCAGATTTACACGCTCAAGCCGCTGATCGAGGAGCTGCGCGGCGCGCAGGCGCAGTGCCCGGCGATGGAGGCCGAGCTCGCCCAGCAGATCAAGGATGCGGAGGCCGCCGCCGCACCGGCGCGCGCTGAGGTCGCCGAGAAGGCGAAGGCGCTTGAGGCGGCGCAGGCCCGCGTGGCTACGCTCACCGAACGCGCCGCGGTGCTTGAGAAGAAGATCGCGGAGCTGAATGAGATTCTCGCCCGCCCGCTTCCCGCGCAGCCGGCGCAGCCTTCCGCGCCAGGTATTACGACGACGCCGCCAGCCGGCCCCGCGGCCACTCCGGCCGTCACCGGCACCCCGGCAGCGCCCTCCGCTCCTGCCGCCCCGGCAACCGCCGCGCCTGCTGCAACAAATACGCCCACGGCAACCACGGCGCCCACCGCGACAGCAACAGCTACGTCCAAGGCCAATGCAGCCAAGCCGCAGCTGGCCCACTCGGGTGCGGAGCTGGGCGGCGCCATTGGCGCGGCCACGGTGCTCCTCGGAGCCGGCGGGGCGCTGGCAATCCGGCGCGCGCGCCACTAAGGAACCAGCGGCTAGGCGCCAGCCACTGAGCGCGCGCCACTAAGCACCGGCCACTGGTGCCAGCCACCAGGTGCGCGTAACTAGGCACCAGTCCCAGCGTCTAGCAGGAAAGCTACATTCCTCGCATACAAGCCGAAGCGGCGGATACCCACCGGTATCCGCCGCTTCACTTATTGCGCACTGGTGCTGTTATGCCACGGTGCCGCGTCGCCCCTTAACGCAAGGCACGCGGGAGCCGGGCGCCGTCGTCGTTAAAAGCGGAGAGGCGATAGCAGGTGACGGTGAGCTCGCCGCTCACCTCCATCCGAACCCGGCCGCGCGGGTAAATGCGCTGGGTGAAGGAGGTGGTGCCTTCCTGGAAGAGCTCCACCAGGGAGCCGTCCATCCACAGGGAGGCCGGCGCGTTCACGGCGGCGGTGAAGAGCACCTCGTTCGTTTCCGAATCGCGCAGCGAGATGGTGCCGCTGCCCGCCAGGTCCAGGGAGAAGGAGTGCAGCTCGGGCAGTTCGGTCACCACGGTGCCCTCGCCTTCGCGCAGCGCGAAGATTTCGGGAGCCGGCTCAGTCCACACGCGCCCGTCGGAAATACGCACCTGGCGCGGGTAGGTCAGCGCGCCGTTGTAGCCCGAAGCGTCGATATCGGCATCAGTGCGGTCGGAGCCTTCCCAGGTCCAGCCCCAGGCGAGTACGCGCTCCCCGTCCACCACGCACTGGGGCGCGTAGAAGTCCGGCCCGGCATCGAATTCACCGCCGGCACGGGGCACGAAACGGGGGTACCCGGCGCTCATATCGAGATCGCCCACCAGGTAGGCCACCCCGGTGAGGTGATCCATGAGCGTTTCCGCTTCCACCCACTGGGAGACGATGAGCACCCACGCCTCCCCCACCTGGATGAGCTGGGGGCATTCCCAGATGGAGGCCGGGGCGTAGATGGAGGCGAGCGGGTCGTCACCCACCAGAAGGGTGTCCAGGTAGCGCCAGTTGCGCCAATCGGAGCATTCGTAGAGGAAGATCACGGGCGTGCCGTCCTCGAAGCCGCCGCCGTGGATGGCGTAGGTGCGCCCCTCCACCTGGAAAATGAAGGGGTCGCGCATGGCGCGCACGTTTTCGATGGGCGGCATGGTGGCGACGACGCCGGTGGGCTCCCAGCCGCTCCTGTCAGCGTTTTCCTCCGCCAGGACCGTCACGGAAGGGCCGTCCCCGCGGGTGACGGCGGTGTAGAGCAGCGAGGATACTCCCTCGTGCACGGTGCCCACACCTGACCAGCAACCGGCCGAATCGGGCTGGCCGGGGCGCGGTTTGAGGGCGATGGGCTGCGCCGTCCAATTGACGAGGTCCGTGGAGGTGGCATGGCCCCAGTGGATGTGGTCATGCCAGGGCGCCTTGGGGTTGTACTGGTAGAACATATGCCAGGTATCGCCCACCTTGTGGATGCCGTTGGGGTCGTTGACCCACCCGAAGTTCGGGCGCACGTGCAGAGCGGGGAAGAAACGGTCGGGGAAGTGGTCGAGCTGTGTCATGATTGCCTCCTTTGTTGAGGGGGTTGGGGGCGGCGTGGAGGCCAGCGGGGAGCGGCTGTGTCCCTCATCGTTGAGGAGGGCACGGTCGGGTACCCAGCCGGCGTGCCGGCGCCCGTGGGCTGCGGCATAGAGCCGATGTTGGTCAGTTCCCGCCGTTGAGCTTTCCTGTGGCGCCGTGGGGCAGCCGCAGCTCGGCCCGGTGATGACGGTGCAGGGCACCAGTCGGGTACGGTGCCGCTCCGCGGCGGCATCCGGGTCACCGAGCAGGCGGGTGATTTCGGTAATGGCGCGCTCGGCAACCTCTTCTACCGGGTCAACGGCGCGCAGGAATGATTGGGCTTCGGGTAGGTGGGAGTCATCGAAAACGGCCAGGCGAATATCGCGGCCCGGGGTCAAGCCGCGGCGCCGTATCTCCGCCATGGCGGGTACGCACATGGCCGAGCTGCCCAGCACCAGGGCGTCAATATGGGCGCAGGAGTCAAGCACCTGGGCGATCTGGCGGCGCACCGCCCGCGGGGAGGAATGGGCGCCCACCAGCTGGTGGCGGGTCACCCGGTGGCCGCGTTCCACCAGGGCTTCCTCGAAACCGCGCATATGCTGCGAGCCGTTGGCGATGCGCCGGTCCGGGTAGAAGAGCACCGGGTAGCGCACCCCGTGGTCGAGGAGGTGGGCAGTGATATCGCGGATCCCCTGCTGGTAGTCGGTGCTCACCTGCGGGGCCACCACGGCGGGATCATTCCCGTTCACCACCGCGAAGGGGATGGCGTGGCGGCGCAGCCGCGGCAGCGAGTGCCGGCGCCATCCGGGTACGGGGCTGATGATCACCGCGTCCAGACGGTGCGCGATAAGGGCGCTGAGCGCCGCTTCTTCGGTATGCACATTCGCGCCGGTATCCAGTAGGAAGGGCACCAGGCCGGCATCGGTGGCCTGGCGGGCCAGCTCCAGGCTGACCGCCGTACCCCCGGCGTTGCCGAGCAGGGTTCCCACAATGGCGATTCCGGGTGAGGCCCCGGCACGTAGGGAGCGAACGGTGCGCGGGCTGGAGTAGCCCAGTTCCGCTGCCGCCTCGAGCACCCGCATCCGGGTGGATTCGGCCACCCGCCGGGTCCCGTTGAGCACGTGGGACACCGTGGTGATGGATACCCCGGCGCGGCTCGCCACGTCTTTCATCCCTACGCCCGCCATTGTTCCTCCTTCTTACCTTGTACGACGACGCCGGCGGCCCGCTGCGCGGGCCGCGCCCGCCGGTCGGCGCGCACCTCGACGGTGCGTGGGCACCGTACCAGGCGCGGGGCCCGCGGTGCGCCGCACCGTGGGCGCGCCATGGGCGCCGCCCGGGCTACACGTCCTCGAGAAGAGTTCCCTTCGTCTCCGGCATCATAGTCCGCGACCAGATAACCGCGCCGAGCATGCACGCAGCGTAGAAGAGGAAGGTGAAGGTCATCGAGGCTTGGAACATCACCGGGAAGGTACCGGAGATGATAGCGGCGGAGACCCAGTGCGCGGCCGAACCAACAGCCTGGCCATTGGCACGGTGGGCCGGCGGGAAGATCTCCGAGATGAAGACCCACAGCACCGAACCGATACCCACCGCGAGCGCCGCGATGAACACGATGATCAGGACCAGCACAATAATGCCGGTGGTGGTGGACAACTCCGAGCCGTTGAAATAGAAGATTCCGGCGATGGCCAGCAGCGCCACCAGGTCGATGCCGGCGCCCAGGGTCACCAGCGGGCGGCGCCCCACCTTGTCCACGAGGGAGCGGCCCAGCAGGGTGAAGGCCAGGTTGGTCAGGCCCACCAGGATGGAGGAGGCGAAGGCGGCGTCGCCGGCGATGCCGGCGGACTGGAGCAGGGACGGTGCGTAGTAGAGCACCGCGTTGGTGCCCGCGAATTGGGAGAAGAAGGCGATGAGGATCGCCATGGTGATGGGGCGGGCGGTGCGCTTGGAGAAGAAGGGCTCCGTTGCCGCGGCGTGCGGGGCGGCGTTATGCATATTTGCCATGACCTGCGCGGCTTCGGTCTTGCCCCACAGGTCTTCCATGACGCGCAGCGATTCGGCATCGCGCCCGCGGGTGTAGAGCCAGCGCGGGCTTTCCGGGATGAAGTAGCACACCGCGAGGAAGATGAGGGAAGGCACCGCCTGGATGCCGAGCATCCAGCGCCAGCCCAGCTCCACCGGCATCATCTTGACGATGATGTAATTGGAGAAGTAGGACACCACAATGCCGATCACGATATTGAGCTGCACCGTGGCCACCAGTTTTCCGCGCCGTGCGGCTGGCGATATCTCCGCCGTATACAGCGGGGCGATCACCGAGGAGGCCCCCACCGCGATCCCGCCGAGCATGCGGAAGATGAGGAAGAAGACCCAGCTATTGGCTACCGCCACGCACACGGAGGTGATGAGGTAGAGGGCAGCCACGCCTTTGAGAACGGGGCGCCGGCCCCATTTATCGGCCGGGATGCCGCCGAAGAGCGCCCCGATAATGGTGCCGATGAGGGCGCAGGAGACCGTGAAGCCCAGCTGCCCGGCGCTCAAATCCCATTTATCTTGGAGGGCTGCCGTGGTTCCGGAAATGACCGCGGTGTCGAAACCGAAGAGGAAGCCACCGAGTGATGCGGCGGTGGCCGAAAATGGTACGAGGTGTTTTTTCATGTTCTCTCCTCACCGTTGAGAATGCTGTTCGTGGCTGGTGCTGCGAGGGCGGGAACGGTGCGCTTCCGTTGCGCGCCGTGCTCCTTGCCCCGTGCCCCGTTTCCTGATCAAGGAAGGGGCAGACCGGCCGGTGCATTCACTCTAAGAAGAAGTGCTGGCATGAGATAGGCCCGTCTCCTAAAATTTGCGCAAATTTTAGGAGACGGGCCTAGCTGCGTCGTCGTACCTTTTAAGACGACCGCGAACCGCTACTGTGCCTGAGCCGCCTTAGCTCCGCGGGTGGCAGCGCTCGTATTCCGCCGTGTACGCGGCGATGAGGGAACGCAGCCGGGGGTGCTCGCCCAGGTCCTCGGTGAGAACCACCTTTTCGGTGCCGTCGGCCAGCGGGATCTTCCAATTCGGGTATTCGGTATCGGTCCCGGGCTGGTTTTGGGTGCGCCGTTCGCCCACCGCGTCCACCAGGGCAATGGCCTGGAGCTGGGCGGGGGTGCGGGCGATATAGCAATGCATCGCCTCGATGAGCTCGCGCTCCGTGGGGTCGTGGCTGTCCAGCAGGCCGCAGCCGCACAGGGTGTCAATAAGCACGCTGCGTTCCCGGCGGGCTTCTTCGCGCACCTGCTCCACGGGCTCCACCAGGATATCCAGGGAGGCGCGCAGGTCCACGTGTTCGCCGGCCAGGTAGCCGGCCAGCGGGGGCAGGTCGTGGGTATCCACCGTGACCAGGGAGGCGCTGCGGTAGTGTTCGGGGGCACGGAAGGCTTCCCCTTCCTTTTCGAAGAGCATGACGGAGGTGCCAAAAATGCCCCGTTCGGTCAGGAAGTCACGCACCCATGGTTCCACGTTGCCCAGGTCTTCCCCGATGAGGAAGGTGCCCGAGCGCGCCGCTTCCAGCATGAGCACGCCGATGAGGGCTTCGTGGTTGTAGTACACATAGGTGCCGTCCACCGGCTTATTACCCGCCGGGATCCACCACAGCCGGAAGAATCCCATCACGTGGTCGATACGGAGCGCCCCGGCATGGCGCATAACGGTGCGGGCCATATCGCGCACCGGTGCGTAGTGCTGGCGGTCGAGCTCCACCGGGTTGAAGGGCGGCGGGGACCAGTCTTGGCCGAGCTGGTTGTACATATCGGGCGGGGAGCCCACGCTCACGCCGCTGGCGAAGGCATCCGGGTTGGCCCAGGCGTCCGCCCCGCAGGCCTGCACCCCCACCGCGAGGTCGTGCACCACGCCGATGCCCATGCCGGCATCGCGCGCCACCTTCTGGGCGGCTTCCAGCTGCTGATCCATGACCCACTGGCACCAGCAGTAGAAGTCGATGCGTTCGCTCAGCTCAGCGCGTTCACGGCGCGCCGCTAGGGTATCGGGGCGCTCGCATTCGACCGGGAAGTGCTTGCCGTAGCGCTCGTACATCGCGCACCAGAAAGCGAAATCTTCCAAGCCCTGGCCTTCGGCCGCGCGGAACGCGTCGAAATCGGCCTGGCGGGCGTGGCTGCGCGGTTCGCGGTAAATCACTTCGAGGGCGCTGCGTTTGGCTTCCCAGCAGGCGCTGCGATCCAGCAGGGTATTGTGCAGCGAGGATTCCTTGGGGGCCTGCCCCGCCCACGTGACCATGGAGCGCTTGCCCGAATCCATATAGGCCACTTCGCGGATGTCCTCCGGGCGGATGTAGAGGGGGTTGAAGAAGCGGCGCGACGTCGGCAAATACGGCGAGTTCGTGAGCTGCCCGCACGGTTCGGCGGCGTGCAGCGGGTTAATGAGCACGAATTGCGCCCCCAGCCCACCGAAGAGCGAGCCGAGTTCGGCCAGGTCCGCGGTGTCCCCCGTCCCCCAGGAGTCACGCGAGCGCACCGAGTAGAGCTGGCTCATCACGCCCCAGCCGGCCACGCCTTTTTCTGCCGGTGCGGGCAGGCGCGCGGGCACCACGATGAGCGCCCCGCTATGCCAGGTGGCGGCCTCCTCCCCCGCTGCCGGCGGGGTGACCTTGGCGCGCACCGTATGGTAGCCGAGCGGCAGATTGCCCGGGATGATAAAGGCGGCGCGGCCGATCATGGCGCCGTCGATGAGGCGCGGCAGTTCAAAATCTTCGGCCTGCACGGCGGGTAGTTCCGTGCCGTCTTCTAGTTCGTAGGTGAGGATCACGGCGGCACCGTGCGGTACGTGCACGCGGATGATCTGCTCGTTTCCTTCGCGCACCACCGTGGTGGCGGGCAGCACGTGGCGCCATTCGCGGCTATCGACCGTGTCCAGCGCCGCCTGCGCCGCTTCCGGAGTGGAGGTGTCAATCCCCATGGCCGCGAGCACCGCGACGAGCGTATCGGCATCCACCGTCACGTATTCGCCCGCGAAACTCCAATAATGCGTTGCCACTCCGTATGCATCAGCGATGCGGTTGAGCATATCTTGCGGTGGTGAACCCGCCATGGTTCCCTCCTTGTGTCTCCCCGTGTGTCCCCGGTTGCTCGCCTCCGGTGGCGAGCCCGGTTACTAGAATATCTGCTCCGTTGCCTTTCCGTGGAATTCCGCGCCGTGGTGGGGATGGTGCGACGACGACGGCGCAGCTGGCGCGGGCACCGCTGAAGCGGAAATCTACCCAACGAGCGACTGCCCCGTTATGCCGTGCGCGCAGGATAAGCGTGCCGAAGATACATGAAGGAAATAATCGCTGTACCCGCGATAAGCAGCCACGTTATTCCGTAGGGCAACGCAGAAATACCATCTCCCGATACGAAAGCCAGCGCCACGATAGAGGTGGTGAGCGGGATAAACATTGTGGATGCCAGGGATTCCACGATTACCGCAGAGCTGGCCATCTCTTCGATGGTGATGCCGTCGGGTTCGTCCGGGTCGTCGAAGAAAATATTGAGGGTGTCCAGGTAGGCGATGCCCATTCCAATCCCGGCAAGGGTCCACGCGATGCAGAATACGGGGGTAGCCGATGTGGGGCGCCATCCGGAGAAAATCCACGCCGCGAAGAAGAGCGCCGCGAGCGCGATGAAACCGAGGCCAAAAATAACACGGAGCCGGTATCCACGCCGGGACGTGGCCGGCTTGATGCCGCAGACCACGCCCACGGCGGCCCAGCCGAGGCCGCCGCCCATAATGATGATGCCCAGGGCATCCGGGCCGGCCCGGTAGAGGTCGTGCGCGGTGAGGGAGACAAGTTCATTTCCCGCAAAATAGCCACCGGTTAGGAAAAGCATGCCGGCCAGGGCGGCGCGGCGAGGTGTTTTTTGAGTGAAGGTGCTCTGCGGCATGAGGAGCACGGCCACGCGGCCCAGCACCGCCACCCCGATGACCATGAGCACGATCTTGAGCGGGCCGGATGCCGGGATAATTGTTATTCCCACGCCCGCCACAATGAGGAGGAGCGCCGTGTAGGAGAAGGGCGATTCTTTGCGTTCCCCTTCGGTTTGCAGATTGAGGGCGATAACGAAGCGGGCTACCAGAAGCAGCGGCAGGTAGAGGAGCATGGCCCAGCGCCAGGAGAGCAGGTGCGTTGCCCACGCGGCGTAGGTGGGTCCCACCACGGAGGAGACCACCCAGCTGGCGGAGGAAAAAGCTAGGGTGAGGCGCCGGGCGCGCCCGGAAAGGCCCAGCGCTACCGCGCCGATGGAGGTCATGGCCAGGGTGGAGCCGGCCAGCCCCCGGATCGCTGCCCCGAGAAGATAGACCGATATATGGGGCGCCGCGGCGCTGGTGCACGCACCCAGCACCAGGAACACGGTGGCGCCCATGAGGAGGCGCGGCAGACGCATCCGATTCATGAGCGCCGCACCGATGGGCAGCCCCGCCATGGATGCAATCGCGGATACTCCCATAATCACGCCGTAGAGATTTTGCGCGTGCAGGTCTTTGGCCAGAATCGGCAAAATCAGCTGGTTGAGGTAGGTCTGCATTCCCCCGATAAGTTCGAGGATAATGACGGCAATAGCGATGACCAGCCCGGCGCTTCGTTTTTTCATGGTCTAACTGTAGCCGGGCCGGAAGTCCCAAGAAATACCGAAGCCGTCAAGAGATCTCACCACAGACTCCGTCTCAAAATGCCGCCCCATAACTCCATTCCCAAAAGCGGCCCCGCACCACCACCCCACACCACCGTCTCAAAATATGGACACATATGCTATGGTGGCTTCGTTCGACCAAGCACGCATCTAGACGCCACCGCTGCACAACGGCGCTATCGGCTACACGCCAGCGCTATCGGCCGCACAACAGCAACCCGCTGAAAACGGCATTTTTCGCCACGGACTCGCACTATCCCAAGCGAAACAGCACGATTCGAGCGCCGCACTCTCCACGTATGAGACTCTCCACGTATGCGCGATATGGCCTGTTCAGATGCTGAGATTGTGAAAGGTTTCTGTGCCCGCTTTTATTACACATCTGTGTTCCCTACTGCCCTGCGCCGCCGACCTGCGCGCCACCAAAAAATATTGGCGCCAAGATATTGCCGCGGGCATCACGGTGGGAATCGTGGCCCTCCCCCTGGCCCTGGCTTTCGCTATCTCCAGCGGCCTGAGCGCGGAGGCCGGCCTCATCACCGCCATCGTGGCAGGAATTATCGCGGCAATCTTCGGCGGCTCCAATTACCAAATCTCCGGACCCACCGGCGCCATGGCGGTCATCTTGGCCCCCATCGTCGCCGCGCACGGTACGCGAGTGGTGCCGCTCCTGTGCCTCATGGCGGGAGGCCTCATACTCCTCGCCGGAGTGCTGGGCCTGGGGCGCGCCGTCTCCCTCATCCCCTGGCCGGTGATCGAAGGTTTCACGGTGGGCATCGCCGCCATTCTTTTCTTCCAGCAGGTCCCGAATATTATCGGCGTGGAGGCCCGAGCCGGCCTGAGCACCCTCCCGGCAGCATTCGACGCCCTCACCCGCATAACTCCCGCAACGGCGCTCACCACGGGGCTACTCTGCCTGGCCGCCATTATCATTATTGGGGCGTGCACGAAAATCTCGAAGAAGCTCCCCGGGTCCCTCATCGCGGTACTGGTGGTGAGCTTGGCTGCCTGGGCCGCCAACCTCACGGTGCCCACCATCGGCACCATCCCCTCCACTCTCCCCGCACCGGTCTTCCCGGAAATCTCGGTGAGCCTCCTCAGCGCCCTGGCGCCGGGCGCGCTCGCGGTGGCGGCCCTGGCGGGTATCGAGTCGCTCATCTCCGCGCGGATCGCGGCGGGGATGGTGCGCGGCGGCAGCTATTCTCCGGATCGGGAGCTGGTGGGCCAGGGCCTGGCATCGGTGGGCTGCGGGCTTTTCGGCGGCATGCCCGCCACCGGCGCCATTGTCCGCACCGCCGTGAATGTGCGTTCAGGTGGGCGCTCGCGCCTGGCCGCCATCATCCATTCCCTGATCCTCATCGCGGTGGTGTATCTGGCCTCCGCCGCGGTCTCGGCCATCCCACTGTCGGTTCTTGCCGGCGTGCTGGTGGTAACCTGCTACCGCATGATTAATCCGGATACGGTGCGCCAGGTGATGCGTTCCAACCGCTCGGACGCTTCCGTTTTCGTAATCACGGCGATTATTACGGTGGGTCTGGATATTATTTGGGCGATCACCGTGGGAATTATTATTTCCGGGATTCTGGTGTTGCGGCGCATGGCGAACCGTTCGGGTATTTTCCGCGAGGATCTCCCTTCGGATCCGAAAATTGCTATTTTGCGGGTGGACGGCACCATGTTCTTCGGTGTGGGCGACCGCATCGAGCGCGAAATCCCCCGCCTGGCGGGCGTGGACGTGGTAATTTTGCGCCTCTCCCGCGTCGGAATCGTGGACGCCACCGGGGTGCGAGCCCTGGCGCAGGTGGTCGACCGCCTGGTCGATGCCGGCAATACCGTGCTGGTCAAGGGCCTCCCCAAGCAGGTGCAGGAGATGGCCCAGCGCATGGAACTGGGCCAACTCAGCATCGGCGATTATCTTTTCGCGGATATGGACGGCGCGATGGCGCAGGCCCGCCGCATCGTGGCCGCGAATGGCAGCTCCACCGCCACCGGCCGTTTCCGCGCGGTCGAAGAATAAGTACGACGACGCCGCCTCCCCCGCTACCGCCTAAATGAGGGATGCACCGCACTCATGAGAATGCCCAATGCCAGCAGCACCACGCAGACCGCAATCGGTAGCCACGGCGCGATGCCGTAGAGCGCCGTGGATGCAACGGGGGCCAGCACATAGGCCATGCCGTTATTGGCATTGATGAGCCCGGCCATGCCGCCCTGCTCGTGCGGCTCCATCTTCAGGGTGGGCGCGGTGTTATAGCCGGGCATCGCTAAGCCGGAGCCGAGCCCTGCCAGCACGCAGGCCAGCACGAAAATCCACAGGTGGATCGGGTAGAGCAGCAGGGCCACTGCAACGAAGAAGATCACCAGACCGCGGCGGAAGAGCTGCACCGCATTCCAGCCGAGCCACGGCGCCAGCGCGGCCTGGGCGATAATCATGACCACTCCCATAATTGACATGCACAGAGCCGTAAATCCGGCGGTGGCCGCCGCTTCCAGTCCCAATGCGTCTTGCAGCAGGAAGCCGAAGACGGTGGTCAGGGTGGAAAATACGGTGAACATGAGGAATCCACAGGCCAGGAAAGCGAATGCCCGCGGGTCGAAGTAGCTAACTTTAGCGGGCTTTTCCACCCGCTTCTCGCCCCGGGTGGGCTTGAAGGTTACCAGCAGCACCACAACCCCGGCCAGGATCATGAGCGGCATGACTACCAGCGGCAGCATAAATCCGCCGAGGGCCGCCAGGCTCCCGCCCACCAGCGCGCCGAGGATGGTGGCGAATCCTTGCGCGGCGCCCAGCATGCCCACGCCTTTGACTCGCTGCGCCTCACTGTAGGTGTGGGTGATGATATAGGTCTGTGCGGCGGGCGTGATGGCGGCGATGGATCCGCCGTACAGCAGACCGCGGGTGAACACCACCCCGATCACCAGGGCGCTCCCAACCAGCGCGCCTTGCAAGCCAAACCAGGCCACTACCGCGAAGGCCGCGAGCGCGGTGGCCGCGCCGAGCATGCCGGTCACCAGAATGGGGCGGGTGCCCCGCCGCAGAGAGACCCTACCCCACGTGGTTGAGCTGAGCGAGAGCACGATGGCAGCCAGGGAGATCGTCGCCCCGATATGCCATTCTTGCAGGCCAATTTCGCGCGAGAGCGGGGCAATAATCGGGTTGAGAATCATCTGGCCCATATAGGCCAGCAGTACCGTGAGAAATAGTGGGAACAGGCCAGGGATCTGGCCTTTCCTCGAGCTGGGTTCAGGCGCGGCTCCCGTTTCGAGTTTCGATGCGGATTCCGATCCGCGTTCTGATACCGGCTCCAATTCCGGTTCCGCTGCCGGTTGCGGGTGAGTATTCGCGTCGGTCATAGCGCTTCCTTTTCAGAAGTAATGGGTGAACGGCACACACACTAGAACACTGTTCTAGTAATGTCAATGCGGGGTGGCGATATGCTGGGCATATGCACGCTAAATCCGTGAACACCGGCCGGCGCGTCGGTCTGACCCAGGATAAAATTCGCCAAGCCGCCCAGGGCCTCTCCCGTGACCGCGGCATCGAAAACTGGTCAATTCGCGATTTAGCGCTCGAACTCAAGGTCTCCCCCTCGGTGATTTACCACTATTTCGCCAACCGGGATTCCATCGTCGATGCCGTGATCGCGCATCTCATCGGCTCCATCGCCCTGCCCGAAAAAAGCTTGGAGTGGAAAGAGTGGTTCATGGCGCTCGCTCAGAACGCCCGCCCGGTTCTGCTTGAGCATCCGGGGGTGACGGAGCGGATGATGCACGGCAATTTCAGTGCCGAGATGCTCCCCCTCCTGGAAGCGTCTTTCGAAAAACTGCACGAGGCCGGTTTCCACCATCACGCTCCGCAGGCCTACACCATGATTATCAATACAATTCTGTGGGCGATCACGGCGCGTAATTTGCGCAGCCCCACTCGCCGCGAGCAGCGCCACGATCTAGGCCGCATGGTGGCCGAGGCCCAGCCCCTGGCCGCCACCTCCACCGCGCTCAGCGATATGCTCACCAACTACCTGCTGCCCCTTACTGATCCGCAGCACGAAAACCAGATGAGCCAGGAATACTTCACCATCATGGTGCAAGCCCTCCTGGTCGGCCTGGAACAAACGCTCCTCCCCCGCGAAAGCACCGACTAATGCGCACCAACTAACGCGCACCGATGAGCGCACACCTACAGCCACACCTGCACCAGCACCCGCAGCAGCCCCTCCCGCCGAGCCACCGCCTAAGATAGTCCCATACCACCCCGGCCCGCACCCGCGCGCCCGGGCCCGCCGTGAAAGGAGCCGCGCGTGGCACTGACCCTATCCACCATCGAGGAAAGCGTGCGCGCGCTGGCCGGCCAGCCCAGCTACACCCGCGATTTCTTCTTTGACCTGCTGCGCGCGTACGGCATCTCAAAATCGTCCATCGCCCGCCTGCGTTCCACCACCGCCAGCTCCATCAACGTTGCGGCCGACCGCGAACACGAAATCGCGTGGAAAAACAAGCTGTACATCCGCGAAACCACCGGCGACCTCGTGGCCGCGGCCCTCGATCTCAAAACCAGCGACACCGCGATCCGCTACAACACCCGTTTCGTCATCGCCACCGATTACACCAGCCTCGCCGCTTTCGATACGAAAACGGGCGATTCCCTCATCACCCCGCTCGCGCAGATCGACAAAAACATCACATTCTTCTTGCCGTGGGCGAATATGGAGCGCCGCGATTTCGCCTCGGATACCAAAGCGGACCGCCGCGCCGCCGAACACATGAGCAAGCTCTACGACGACCTCCTCGAAGCCAGCCCGGATATGCTCACCGACGCCACATCCCGCCACGGCCTCAATATTTTCTTCACCCGCCTTCTTTTCTGTTTCTTCGCGGAGGACACCGGCATTTTCGCGCGCGGCCAATTCACCAGCGCCATCGGCTCCTTCACCGCCCGCGACGGCTCGGACACCGCGGAATTCCTCCGCACCCTCTTCCGCGCCCTCGACACCCCGAACGCCGCGGACAAACCCGTCTACCTGCAAGACTTCCCGTACGTCAACGGTCGCCTTTTCCGTATTAATAACGACGACGACGCCTCTTTGGCTGTCCCCCACTTCACCATGGCGGCCCGAGACTCCCTCTTGCGGCTCGGCACCCTGGATTGGTCAGAAATCAACCCGGATATTTTCGGTTCCATGTTCCAGGGCGTGGTCGATAAGCAGCAGCGCGCCAACCTGGGCCAGCACTACACCTCGGTTCCCAATATCTTCAAAACCATCCGCCCTCTTTTCCTGGATGAACTGGAACAGCAATACGATGCCGCCGCCAACTCGGTAAAGAAACTTCGGGCACTTCTGGACAGAATATCAAAGATTCAAATTTTTGATCCCGGGTGCGGCAGCGGCAATTTCCTTGTCATTGCTTATAAAGCACTGCGCCAGCTGGAGCATAGAATCCTGGAGCGCATCGACAGCCTCTCCACCTCCGGCTCCTGGTCCCTGCTAGGGATGGGTGAGGAAGAAAAGCTGGGTGCGGCTACCCTGGGCCTGGCTTCGTCGGTCATCAATATTGAGAACTTCTACGGCATCGAAATCGATGATGTCTCGGTCGAAATGGCAATCCTCTCGCTCTGGATCGCCAAGCACCAGATGAACGAGGAATTCGCGGAGAAATTCGGGGTGGATATTCCCCTCATCCCGCTCAAAGAAACCGGGCATATTGTGCACGGGAACGCCACCCGCCTCGACTGGAACGAGGTCTGCCCCAATAACGGAACCGATGAAATTTACATTATCGGGAATCCACCGTATGTGGGAAGTACGTGGCAGACTAAGGAACAGAAGGAGGACTTCGCCTATGTTTTCAATAGCGCGAAGTATCCAAAGAAGCTCGATTACGTTGCTCTGTGGTTCATTAAGGGCGCGAATTACATCCGCGGCACCCGCGCCAAACTCGCTTTTGTGACCACGAATTCCATTACTCAGGGCGAGCAGGTTGCACTGCTCCACCCGTATGTTTTTACGGGCGGTATTGAAATCGGCTACGCCTACACCTCGTTCAAGTGGAGTAATAATGCCTCCCATAATGCCGGGGTGACCGTTGCCGTTATTAGCCTGCGCAATGAATCTTCCGAGCCGAAATACCTCTTCACGGACCTGGTGCGAACTCCGGTTGAGAATATTAACGCCTACCTCATTAACGGGCCAGACATTTACGTCTCCTCCCGGCGCACGGCTCTTTCACCGGTACTACCTAAAATGACCAACGGTTCAAAACCCACTGACGGTGGTAACCTCATTCTTTCCTCGGATGAAACCGAAAAAGCTCTGACAGCGAATCCCGACCTTGAACAAGTTATCAAGACTTTCGTGGGAGCTGATGACTTCATCAATGGGAAAGAGCGTTTCTGTCTATGGCTCGGAAAACAGGATCTCGACCAATTTGGTGATGATCCATTCGTAAAAATCCGTCTCAATCGCGTTGTACAGTCACGGTTAGCCAGCAAGAAAACAGCAACCCAGAGCCTCTCTAAATACCCCTGGAAATTCGAGTTCACAAGCTACAAACCGACGGATTCAATCATTGTCCCCGAGGTGTCATCTGAGCGGCGCGACTACATTCCCATCGGCTATCTAGATGCCGACACGATAGTTTCTAACAAGGGACAGGTTATCTATGACGCGGAACCATGGCTTTTTGCGCTTCTAACCTCACGTATGCACATGATTTGGACCAGAGCCGTATGCGGACGATTGGAGACAAGGCTCAGTTACTCAAGCACGATTGTTTATAACACTTTCCCCGTGCCAGAGTTGTCGGCGTCGTCGAAAGAAGAACTCACGAAACGCGCGCTACGCGTACTCGATGTACGCGAATACCACTGCGAAAAAACACTCGCCGAGCTCTACGACCCGGACCTCATGCCACGCAACCTCCGCGAAGCACACGAAAAAATTGACGAAGCAGTCGATAGACTTTATCGCAACAAGCCCTTTGCTTCTGACGAGGAGCGGCTAGCCGTCCTGTTTGAGAAATATCAGCAGCTCGTTGCGGCGGAGGGGAAGTAGCGTGGCGCGCGTCGCCGGGAATGAGGAAGATATGCACCGCATCGATATACCGGAAACGCACACGGAGCCCCTGGCGTCGATTCTCAATAATTTGCGGCTGGAGCGCTGCGGAACGGGGCGGTATCGCGGCCAGAACCTGGTGCAGATTACCGGCAAAGTGTACGGCGGGCAGGTGCTCGGGCAGGCCACGATGGCGGCGGCTGATGATGTGCAGCGCTCGCTCGGCATCGGTGAGGATGAGCGGCTGGCGCATTCCATTACCGCGGCGTTCCAGCGGGCCGGGCACCTGGATGAGCCTATCGAGTTCCAGGTGGAGGAGATCAACGATCTGCGGTCTTTCTCTACCCGGAATGTCACGGCCTATCAGGGCGACCGGTTGATTTTCACGGCACGGGTGTCGTTCCAGTTGCGCCAGCCCGGGCCTACGCTGGCTTCCTCCATGCCGGATGTTCCCGGGCCGGAGGGGCTGCCTTCGTCGGTGGATTTCTTCGGGGCGCTCGATAATGTGTTCGCGAAGGTGATGTCGTCCACGAACGGGATTGATATGCGGCGGGTGGAAGGTGATATCTACCTGCGGCCGGATCCGGGGCGGTCTCCGCGGCAGCATCTGTGGCTGCGGGCGCGTTCGCCGATGCCGGAGGGGACCTCGCGTACGTTGCAGCGGGCGATGCTCGGGTATTCGGCGGATCAGTTCATGTTGGAGCCGGCCTTGCGGGCCCTCGGGCTGGCCTGGCTTTCCCGCGGGATTTCGGTGGCGACGCTCGATCACGCGATCTGGTGGCATCGCAATTTTGATATGTCGGAGTGGATTTTGGCGGAGATGGAATGTGTTTCCGCGCAGAACGGGCGCGCCCTGGTGAACGCGAAGTTCTTCCAGGACGGCCGCCATATTGCCTCCATGAGCCAAGAAGGGATGGTCCGGGTGCCAGAACGACACCCGGACCATCCCGAGCAGCATATTGAGTAGCTGGCGGCAGCTACTCAGTGTGGGCACTATGTGCGCGTGGGCATGAGCAGTTGGCTCGTGCCCGTGCACACATAGTGCCCGTACGCAGTTAGCGCGCCTGAACTTTTCGCACGCGCTTAGCGCTGCGGCTCGCCTAGCGCGTGAGCTTGTTTAGCGCGTGAGCTTGTTTAGCGCGTGAGCTTGTTTAGCGCGTGAGCTTACGGTGGGCGCCGGCACCCGGGTTGAGTGCGGCTTCGCCCAGGCGTTCCACCTTGTTCTTCTCGTAGCCTTCGAAGTTACCTTCAAACCAGTACCACTTCGAGGGATCCTCATCGGTACCTTCGTAGGCGAGGATATGGGTGGCCACGCGGTCAAGGAACCAGCGGTCGTGGGTGATAACCACGGCGCAACCCGGGAACTGCAAAAGCGCGTTTTCCAGGGAGGACAGGGTTTCCACGTCCAGATCGTTGGTCGGTTCGTCGAGGAGCAGCAGGTTGCCGCCCTGCTTGAGGGTGAGGGCGAGGTTGAGGCGGTTGCGTTCGCCACCGGAAAGCACCCCGGCCTTCTTCTGCTGGTCCGGGCCCTTGAAGCCAAATGCAGAAACGTAGGCGCGCGAAGGCATTTCCACCTGGCCAACCTGGATGTAATCCAGCCCGTCAGAAACAACTTCCCACAGGCTCTTTTCCGGGTCGATACCGGCGCGGTTCTGATCCACGTAGGAGATCTTCACCGTTTCCCCGATCTTCAGCTCCCCGCCATCGAGGGGTTCGAGGCCGACGATGGTCTTGAAGAGGGTGGTTTTACCCACGCCGTTCGGGCCGATAATACCCACGATGCCGTTACGTGGCAGGGAGAAGGACAGCCCGTCGATGAGCACGCGGTCCCCGAAGCCCTTCTTGAGGTTCTTCGCTTCGATAACCACATTGCCCAGCCGCGGCCCCGGCGGAATCTGGATTTCTTCGAAGTCGAGCTTGCGGGTGCGTTCGGCTTCCGCCGCCATTTCTTCGTAGCGTTCCAGACGTGCCTTCGACTTGGCCTGGCGGCCCTTCGCCGAGGAGCGCACCCACTCAAGTTCATCCTTGAGGCGCTTGGCGAGCTTGGCATCCTTCTTGCCCTGGATTTCCAAACGATCCTTCTTGGTTTCCAGGTAGGTCGAGTAGTTGCCCTCATAGGGGTAGAGGCGGCCGCGGTCCACTTCCGCGATCCACTGCGCCATATTGTCCAGGAAGTAGCGGTCGTGGGTGATGGCGATAACCGCGCCCGCGTAGGACTTCAGGTGCTTTTCGAGCCACAGCACGGATTCGGCATCCAGGTGGTTCGTCGGTTCGTCAAGGAGAAGCAGATCCGGGGCTTCCAGCAGCAGGCGGCACAGGGCCACGCGGCGGCGTTCCCCACCGGAAAGCACAGACACCGGGGTATCCCCCGGAGGGCAGCGCAACGCGGCCATGGCCTGCTCCAGCTGCGAGTCCAGATCCCAGGCGTTCGCGGCATCGATTTCCGTTTGCAGCTTGCCCATTTCTTCCATGAGGGCATCGAAGTCCGCATCCGGATTCGCCATTTCTTCACCGATGGCGTTGAAACGGGTGATCTTCTCCAGAATGTCCTTACGCCCCAGCTGCACGTTTTCCAGGACCGTCTTATCCTCTTCGAGGGGAGGTTCCTGGAGGAGGATACCCACCGTGTAGCCCGGGGAGAGGCGCGCCTCCCCGTTGGAGGGCTCATCCAGCCCGGCCATGATCTTCAAGATTGTTGATTTACCGGCACCGTTCGGACCGACCATGCCGATCTTGGCTCCGGGGAAAAACGCCATGGTGACGTCGTCAAGGATGGTCTTATCCCCCACACGCTTGGAAGCGTGGATCATCTGGTAAATGTATTCAGCCACTTATCCCGTCCTGATTCGCGATTCAGTGCCGCGCATCGCGCTAGGTGTTGCGCGAGCGGCCCAGACCAGTGTACCGAGCCGCCCGCGAAAAGTCCCCCCGATGTGACTGGAACCGGGATGGGATGGGATTTTCTCAGACAGAGGAACGCTGCGCGGCCAGGGCTTCGAAAACGTTCACGCCGATGCTTTCGTCCGGAGCTTCATCCGCCGATAGCACTTCGGCCGGGTCGGAATTCTCGATGAGCCAGCGGCTGTCCCCCGGCGCGCTCTCCCCGGCCGCTGTATCCGCGGAACTCACCGAGCCAGTGGCTCCGCCATTCGTTTCCCCAGCTGGATCGGGGCGAACTTTGACGAAACTGGCCCGCCCGGTGGTGAGCTCAACTCCCACGGCATCGGCAAAGAGGGTGAGCCCACGCATGGTGGAACCGTCCTTACCGGTCCATTCGCGCATATCGAGCCGCCCGCGCACCAGCAGCGGAGTGCCGGTAGTCACCGATGTTTGGATATTACGGCCGAGGGTGCCGCGTGCACGCACCGTGTACCAAATGGTATTGCCGTCCTCAAAGCGGTTAGTTTCCCGCGAGAAATAACGCGGGGTCACCCCAAGATTGACCGTGGTGACATCCCCACTGGTGGCATTCTCATAAACTTTCGGGTTGCCGCCGGCATATCCACGTACCGCGACGATGGTGTCATTAACCATGATGCTGTCCTTTCCCACCGCCACGGACGGGCGGTGGACACCATCATGACCCGCTCACTGTCGCTCGGCTATCGGCATAAGCCCGCTTGTGGATAACCATGGCATTTCGGCAATCTGTGGATAGCTATTAAGAGACAACTGTCACGGCATGTTATCAAAACTAAAAGAGAACCTCTGACGCTTCACGCTGAGAGTTGAGTCAACTGAGCGGTAATAAATGACAATTCCTTCCTCTTTCAAGCGTTCGAGAAGCGCACGATCAGCCGGAGTATCTGGGATACGCACCCGTGTTGATCCCGTGGTCGTGAGTTGGCCATAGTCACCACCCATAAGCTTCAAAATCCTAAAGAGCTCGGTGCGCTCGAGACCGCGGAGGTGCGGTTCAAGAAGCGCCACTACGAATTCCGGCGGCACACCATTCATTGCCATCTTCTCAACGACACGTACAGGAACTCTTTGCTTCTTTCGGAGAGCACATCGCGCTAATTCAATCTGTCCTCGTTGATCAGTCACCTCGGCGTACTCCGCTATTTTCTGGGCAATAGCTAGCTTGATTGACCAGTTGATTCTGTCATCCGTCAGAATGGATGCTACATCCGCTTTCAACAATTCGGGTGTCATATATCTTCTAAAATTAGACGATTCGCAAAGAACTTCTCTGCGTGTAGGCCAACTCATCGCTTTAAGATGCCGATAAACCGCAGCAGTGTCCTTGATGAGCTTATTTCTCAGCAACAAAGCAAATAAGTTACCCTCCTCCGCGGCGATTTCTCCGATATTGAGATAAGCATTGAGCCTTAGACTCATGACCAGATCTACGCGCAGTTTAGCGTCGGGTAGTTTCTCTCTCGCCGCAAGGATCTTGGTAGCTACAGTAACCTTTTCCTCTTCGTCGATAGATTCTACTTTACTAATTTCACCCGCTCGTGCAAGCAACGAAGAAAGCGATTCATCAATACCCTGAGAGTCAAGGTACCGGTTCACGTTGCTGAACGTTGCGGAAAAACGCTGATCCTGCGCTAACACTGGCCACACACGCTCTGGGACACTACCGAGCTCAGTAATTTGACAGGATGAAGAAGCACGCTTAATTACAGTATCTAGAAGAGAAAGTTCTTGCTCACTCAAATCCTCAAGCACTGTGCCAAACTGTTCACAATCATCAATCGTCGCAGAAGAATCAGCCACCGCATCCAGATAAACACGGAGATTATTGAGGACATAACCGTAGACATTTTTATCTGCATCTCGAATGGTATCAAGGCCGACTGTTTCGTCATTGTTAATGGCAATGCTCAGATTCTCATGGGTAATTTCGTAAAGATCCCGCGATATGAACGCTGGCCGGACATTCAATGAGAGCGGCTTCAGACTTGGGAGCAGAATATTCTCCCCAGTGAAGAGCTTTGCGACGCGCTCTGCCTGTTCGGGTGTTCCGTAATCTGTAAGCATAGGCAAATCGGCGCAGTGATTTCGCAAATACTCAATAACGTTATGGTCCACCAATGCTGTAGAAGTCTCAATATTGGCGATCACGACGTCCACGAGCTCAATCCGCAAAGACTCCTCAAGCTTAGCCTGGGTAATTAGATAGAGAAGCACTCGTTGAGATATCGTCGCAAGCCTTCGGATAACCTCGACGGGTTCCTTACCAGAACTCACATATGCATCCAGGAATTTGGTCTGTGCCTCTCCCATCTTGTCAAACGAGCGAATCATAATGTTGGCCGCGTCAGCTTTAGGATTAATGCCAGGGGAAACATCCTCAACCGTTAGAAGATGGTCCAGAATGGCAATATTATAAAGCGCCGGCGTCGCTAGTGTACCGTCCTTGATTTAGCTTTCTGGTTGTTGGGTGGGGGTTTCCAGGGTTGTTCTCGCGCGTGCTATTTTC